>JAABSI010000177.1 GCA_011390455.1 Trueperaceae bacterium | reverse complement strand
GTCCCCGTCGAAGCGCAGGCCCAGGCGGCCCGCCAGGCGCGCGCCCCGCACCAGCCGCGTCGGGTCCTCGACGAACGACAGCGGGTGCAGCACGCGCAGGCGCCGGGCCTCGAGGTCGGCGAGACCGCGGAAGGGGTCGATCAGCTCGGCGGGCGCCGGGTGCACGCGCACGGCCAGGGCGTTGACGGTGAAGTCGCGGCGCGCGAGGTCGGCGGCGAGGTCGCCCTCGCGCACGCTCGGCAGCGCGCCCGGGTAGTCGTAGGCCTCGGCGCGGGTGCCCGCCAGGTCGACGACCAGGCCGTTCGGCAGGGTGACGGTGGCGGTGCCGAAGGCGGGGTGCAAGGCGAGGCTGCCGCCGACGCGGGCGTGCAGGCCGGTGGCGAGGTCGGCGGCGGAGGCGCCCTCCACCAGCAGGTCGAGGTCGACGTAGCCGACGCCCAGCAGGCCGTCGCGGACGGTGCCGCCCACGAGGTAGAGGCGCGCGCCGCGCGCGAGCGCCACCGCGGTGTCGAGCACCTCGCGCGCGCCCTCGGGCAGCGACGCCCACACGCGCTCGGCCGGTGCGCGGCGCGGCGGGCGCGGGTGGCGCGCGCGCACGAGGTCGGTGCGGGTGACGATGCCCACCAGCTCCTCGCCGACCACGATCGGCACGCGCCCGATGTCGTGCCGCAGCACGATGCCCTCGAGCTCGCTGAGGGTGGCGTCGGGGGTGGCGGTCAGCGCGGGGCGCGTCATGAAGCCGGAGACGGCGGCGTCGCCGAGGTCGTGGCGCAGCGCGTGCTCGATGTCGCGGCGCGAGATCACGCCGAGCAGCGCGCCATTCCCGCCCACCACGGGCATCCCGTTGTGCTTGTGGACCGCCAGCGCCTGCCGCGCCTCGGCCACGCGCGCGTCCGCAGGCAGGGTCACGACCGGGCTGCTCATGATGTCGCGCGCCCGGGTGGGCGGGGTCACGTGGGCAGGCAGTTCGGCCATGAGGCGCTCGAAGGCGGCGTGCGGGTCGAGCGCCGTGCGGGCGAAGGCGGCGCGGGCGTGCCCGCCGCCGCCGAGCGCGCGCTGCAGCGTGGCCGCGACGTCGACGTGCGCGTCGGAGCGGGCGAACACCAGCGTCTTGCCGTCCATGCGCGCGACGACGAGGGCGGCGTCGGCCGCGGTCGCCGTCAGCAGGTCGCCGGCGATGGCGCTCACGCCGTGGGTGTAGCCGTGGTCGGGCCACCAGCCGACCGCGATGCGGCGGCCGGACACCTCGTGCAGGTCGGCCTCGGCGACCACCCGGTCGCGGGCGGCGCGCAGCTCGGGCGGGGTGCCGCCGCTCCGGAAGCGGCGCACCAGGTCGAGGTTGGCCCCCTGCGTCAGCAGCCAGGCGGCGGCGCGGTGGTCGTCGGCGTGGACGTGGTCGAAGGTCAGGTCGCCGGTGTCCTCGTGCAGGCCCA
The DNA here is from genome assembly GCA_011390455.1 of Trueperaceae bacterium. Next base: position 1,809 of record JAABSI010000177.1, on the reverse strand, counting down.
GCAGCGCGAGCGTCGCCAGCGGCGGCGGCAGCACCACCGCCTCGGCCTCCAGGCGGCGGCAGAGGAGCGTGACGGTGGCGCCGACGTCCTCGCGCAGGCCGGTGGCGCCCGGGATGGGGTCGGTCGGCTCCGGGTGGTGGTCGAACACGGCGATGGGCACGTGGCCCACCAGCGCGGCGAAGCGCCCCAGCCGCCCGCGCTCGGCGGTGTCGACCACCACCAGCGCGGTCACCTCGGCGAGGTCGACCTGCTCGGCGGCGACGAGCGGCACGTGGTCGCGGTAGAGGCGCAGCAGTTCGTCGACGTTGCCCTCGAGCTGGCCGGCGATCACGCCCACGGCGCCGGGGTAGAGCACGGTGGCGAGCGCGACGCTCGCCAGCGCGTCGAAGTCCGGCTGCTCGTGGGTGACGACCAGGCGCACGGGCGGCCGGCTCAGCCGGGCGGCAGCGCGCGCAGGGCGTCGGCGTCGGCCTCCGTCAGGCCGTCGACGAAGGCGAGCAGGAGCTCGATGACCTTGTCGACGTCCGCCAGGTCGACCATCTCGTTGGGCGAGTGCATGTAGCGGTTCGGCACCGACACCACCGCGGTCGGCACGCCGCCGTGGCTGGGCGCCAGGTGGTCGGCGTCGGTGCCCGTGGTGCGCGGCGAGAAGCCGAGGGTGACGGGGATGCCGCGCGCCTCGGCGACGCCGCGCAGGCGTTCGAGCAGGCCGCGGTGGGCGTACGAGCCGACGGAGAGCTCGGCGCCCTTGCCCAGCCCGGTCTCGCCGTGGTGCTTCTTCTCCATGCCGGGCGTGTCGATCGCGTGGGTGACGTCGACCGCGATGGCGACGTCGGGCTTGGCGCGGGCCGCCGCGACGCGGGCGCCCATGCCGCCGATCTCCTCCTGCACGGTCGCCACCGCGGTGACGCTGGCGGGGCCGACGCTGCGGCGCGCGACCTCGAGCGCGACGTAGGCGCCGATGCGGTCGTCGAGCGCCTTGCTGACCAGGCGGTCGTTGAGCAGCTCGACGATGGGCGCGGCGATCACGCCGGCGTCGCCGGCGGCCACGTGCTGCAGGGCGTCGGCCCGGTCGCGGGCGCCGATGTCGACCCACAGGTCGGTCAGCTTGACGGCCTTGGCGCGGTCGGCCTCGTCGAGCAGGTGCGCGGGCTTGCGGCCGACCACGCCGACGACGTCGCCGCGCCGCCCCATGAACGTGATGCGCTGGCCGATCAGCTGGACGGGGTCCCAGCCGCCGAGGCCGGTGACGTAGAGGAAGCCCTCGTCGTCGATGTGGGTGACGAGCAGGCCGATCTCGTCGACGTGCCCGGCGATGAGCACGTGCGGGCGGGCGCCGGGCCGGACGGTGGCGTAGACGGAGCCATAGGCGTCGACGTCGACGGCGTCGGTGAAGCCACGGGCGGCGTCGGCGAACACCCGCGCGGGGCGGGCCTCGAAGCCGGTGGGGCCGGTGGCGGTGAGCAGCGCGTGCAGCAGGTCGCGGTCGATGGGCATGGGGTCAGCGTACCGCCGTGACGTTGCGGCGGGCCCGCCGCGGCGTGGCGGCGGACCCGCCCGCGCCGCCGCCGTCTTCAGGCTCGCAGCAGCCCGCGCGCCCACGCGCGGGCGCGGTCGGTCTCGCCCTCGCGCAGCGGGCCCTCCTTGTCCTCCACGATGAAGCCCGCGGCCGGACCCGCGACCTCCCCGCCCGCGCGCACGAGCGCCTTCTCGATCGGCTCCGCCGCGTAGCCGAACAGCCGCACCATGAACGTCAGGAAGCGGTTGCCGACCTTGTCGACGTCGACGCGCGTGTCGAAGGCGGCGACG
>JAABSI010000176.1 GCA_011390455.1 Trueperaceae bacterium | reverse complement strand
GCCGGGCAGGTCGGCGACCACGTCGATGCCGAGCGAGCGCAGGTGCTCGGCGGGCCCCACGCCCGAGAGCTGCAGCAATTGCGGGGTGGCGATGGCGCCGCCGCTGAGGATCACCTCGCCCGCCTCGACCCGGTGGCTCGCCCCGCGATGCTGGTACGCGACGCCGGTGGCGCGCTTTCCGTCGAACAGCACGCGCTCGACGAAGGCGCGGGTGCGCACCGTCAGGTTCGGACGGTTCCGGATCGGGCGCAGGTACGCCTTGCTCGCCGACCAGCGCCGGCCGCGCGCGATGTTGCGGTCGAACGGGGCGAAGCCCTCCTGCCGGTAGCCGTTGACGTCGTCGGTCAGCTGATAGCCGGCCTGCTGCACCGCTTCGAAGAAGGCGCCGAAGAGCGGGTTGGTCGCCGGCCCACGCTCGAGGATCAGCGGGCCGTCGCCGCCGCGGTAGTCGTCGGCGCCGGCCGTGCAGGTTTCCATCTTCTTGAAGTACGGCAGGCAGTGGGCGTAGTCCCAGGACTCCATGCCCGGGGCCTCGGCCCAGCGGTCGTAGTCCATCGGGTTGCCGCGCTGGAAGATCATCCCGTTGATCGACGACGAGCCGCCCAGGACCTTGCCACGCGCGTGGTAGACGCGGCGCCCGCCCATCTCCGGCTCGGGATCGGAGCGGTACTGCCAGTCGTAGAAGCGGCTGCCGATCGGGAACGGCAGCGCCGCCGGCATGTGGATGAAGACGTCCCAGGGCCAATCGGGGCGACCCGCCTCGAGCAGCAGCACGCGGGTGCTGCCGTCCTCGCTCAGTCGGTTCGCCATCACCGCGCCGGCCGAACCCCCGCCCACCACCACCACGTCGTACCGCTCGTCCGGCATGCGCCCTCCGATCCGCCGGGCGCCGAGGCGTCCGGGCGCACCAGGGTACCAGCCGCGTCCGGGAGGGGACGGTTCGGTGGGGGAGGGTGAACGCCATGGCGAGCGGCGGCGACGCGCGTTCCGGTCGCGCATCGCCCACCGACGGCCTATGCGGTGGCCTATACTCGGCAGCACGAGGGGAGGCCGACCGCCATGTCCGACGAGCGCCGCGTGCACCTGTTTCGCAACGGTCGCAACCAAGCGATTCGCATCCCGCGGGATTGGGAGTTGGATGCCGACGAAGCGATTCTCCGCCGTGGCGACGGGGTGCTGACGGTCGTGCCGGTGCCGCGCAACGGGTTGCTCGCGTGGCTGGCAACGCTCGAGCCGCTCGACGTTCCCTTCCCGGACGTGAACGACGACGACCTCCTCCCCCTCGACGACCCCGAAGCGTGACGCGGTACCTGCTCGATACCGACACGTTGTCGGCGCTCGTGCGCGACCCCGCCGGTGCGGTCGCGCGCCACATCGCGGAGGCAGGTGAGGAATCCGTAGCGACGTCGGTCGTCGTCGCGGGCGAGCTTCGGTTCGGCGCGTTGCGGTCGGGCTCTGCTGCGCTCCTTGCCCGCGTCGACACGTTGCTCTCGACGCTCCCGGTCTTGGCGCTGGACGACCGCGTCGGACGTGCGTACGCGGACGTCCGCCGCACCCTCGAGGCCGCCGGTTCCCCGATCGGGCCGAACGACCTGTGGATCGCCGCGCACGCCGTCGCCGAGGCCCGCACGGTCGTGACGGGCAACCGTCGCGAACTCGAGCGCGTGCCGGGACTGGTCGTGGTCGACTGGCGCTGAACGGCCGTGCCGCCACCCTCGCGTGAGGAGCCTCCATGACCGACGCCCCCTACGATCCCGAAGCCGCCGGCATCGCCCCCACCGGCTACCGCACCCCCGCCGCGATGCGTCTGGGCCGCGTCCGGCTCCAGGTGGCCGACCTCGAGCGCTCGCTCGACTGGTACGGGCGCGTGCTCGGGCTGCGCGCGCTCGAGCGCCGCGGGTCCGTCGCCACGCTCGCGCCGGAGGCGGGCGCGCCGCCGCTGATCGAGCTCCACGAGCGCCCCGGCGCGGCGCCGGCGCGCGGCAAGTTGGGGCTCTTCCACGTCGCCCTGCTGCTGCCCCACCGCGCGTCGCTCGGCGCCTTCCTGAAGCATCTGGCCGCGCTCGGGGAGCGCGTCGGCGCGGGCGACCACCTGGTGAGCGAGGCGCTCTACCTCACCGACCCGGACGGCCTCGGCCTCGAGGTCTACGCCGACCGCCCGCGCGAGCAGTGGCGCGTCCAGGGCGGCGAGCTGCAGATGGACACGCTGGCGATCGACGCCGAGGGCCTGGCCCGCGCCGCCGGCGACGCGCTCTGGCGCGGCATGCCGGCCGGGACGGTCGTCGGCCACGTGCACCTGCATGTCGGCGACCTGGACGCCGCCGAGCGCTTCTACCACCAGGGGCTCGGGCTCGACCGGATGGTCTGGAGCTACCCGGGCGCGCGCTTCCTGGCGGCCGGCGGGTACCACCACCACCTGGGCCTGAACACGTGGGCGACCGGAGGCCCGGCGGGCGACGGCGACGCCCGGCTCCTCGACTGGACGGTCGTCGTGCCGACCGCCGGCGACGTCGCCGCGGCGGCCACCAGCCTGCGGACGGCCGGGTTCGAGGTCGACGGCGACGGGCGCTCGGCGGACCCCTCGGGCACGGTGGTGCGGGTGGTCGCGGAGGGCGACGCGAGCGCGTGAGCCACACGGCCTCGCCGTCTGCTACGCTCACGCCACCCAACCCCGAGGAGGCGGCCATGCCCACGCCCCCCACGACCGACGGCGCTCCATCGAGCGACCCCCTGGCCCCCGCCGCCCTGCTCGCGCTCGCCGCGCGGGTCGAGGGCGACGGCCGCTACAACGTCGCCAAGCTGCTGCGCGCCGCCGCGACCGCGCGCGTGCAGCGCGCCGCCGACGAGCGCCTCGCGGCCGCCCCGCGCGACGAGGCCCTGCGGGCCGAGCTCGCCCGGGTGGCCGACGCGCTGGCGCAGGACCCGCTGCTCGCGCCGCTCGCCGATCCCCTGCGGGTGGGGCTGGCGCGCTGGGCCGACGGCGGGGTGCCGATGCTCGCCGACGTGGCCGACCCGCGGGTGTGCCGGCGCTGCGGCCACGTGGCGGCCGACGCGCCCGAGGACCCCTGCCCGCGCTGCGGCGCCGATCCCGACACCTACCTGATCCAGCGGCCGGTGTGGTGGCTCGAGCGCCACGACCGCGCCACGGCGCTCGCCGCCCTCGAGCGCACCCCGACCGTGCTGCGCGCCCTCCTGGCGCAGGTCCCGCGCGACGCCTGGACCGTCCGACCCGATCCCGCCACCTGGTCGTCCCACGAGGTGATCG
>JAABSI010000175.1 GCA_011390455.1 Trueperaceae bacterium | reverse complement strand
GCCACCCTGCACCACCTCGTCGAGAAGCGCTTCGTCGGCACCACCCCGGACGGTCGTCAGGTCCTGATCGACGGCACCAAGGAGCATCCGCTCGGCATGGGGCCCATGCAACTCGTCCTCAACGCCTGGGGCGGCTGCGTCGCCTACGACGTCGTCGAGATGCTCAAGAAGCGCCGCGTCGAGGTGCGCTCGTACCGCGTCGAGCTCGAAGGCGACCGCGACGCCGGCGTCCCCGCGTTCTACACGCACGTGCGCGCCCGCCACGTCATCGACGCGCCCGGCCTCGACCGCAAGACCTTCGAGCGCTTCGTCGAGCTCGCGACCACCAAGTACTGCTCGGTGGGCGCCAGCCTCAAGGCGAGCGAGACCTTCGAGGTCGAGCTGCTCCACGAGGCGGAGGCGGCGACCGACCCGGCCTGACCCGCCCACGCGCGTTGACGGTCGTGTAACGCCGCGCCGGTAGGCTCGGCGCATGAACCCCGCTGCCGTTCGATCCGCGCTCGCCGTCGCCGCGCTCGCCTGGGGCCTCGCCGCCGCCCAGGACGCTCCGCCCTGGGGCGTCGTCCCCTACGTCGCCGAGGTGGCGCAGTTCGTCGACGACGAGCCGGTCGAGTCGATCCTGCTCGAGGTCGCACCCGCCGGCGTCCGCTACACCGTCCTCTCGGAGACCGACGAGGTGCTCCTCGAGCTGCTCCTCACCTGGGACGGTGCGGACTGGACCGCCTACGCCACGGATCCGCCGGACGGGTTCGCACCCGCCTTCCCCGGCTTTGGCGGCGAGGTGCTCACCGCCGTCGTCGACCCGCGGACCCCCGAGATCGGCGGGTGTTACCGGGACGGTACGACCTGCGTCGAGGAGGGCGAGGAGACGTTCGCCGGCCGGCGCGCCATGCGCCTGTCGATCACCATGGACGGCCTCGGCACGGCGACGCTGTGGGTCGACCTCGCGACCGGGCTCACCCTGGGGGGCGAGGGCGCCAGTTCGGACCTGACCTTCCGGAACGAGGTCGTGCGCTTCGAGGAGCGGGCGCCGGACCCGGATCGCCTGCGCCCGTGACCGGTCCGTCGGGCGTCGCAGCGTGGGCCGCCGACACGAACCCCTGACGCGCCCCTGCTACGCTCGTGCGCGATGCCCGATGCGCCCGACCTGACCGACCCGTCGCTGTACCTCAACCGCGAGCTCTCGTGGCTGGCCTTCAACCGACGCGTGCTCGAGGAGGCCCGCGACCCGGCGCAGCCGCTGCTCGAGCGCTTGAAGTTCCTGGCGATCTTCGGCTCGAACCTCGACGAGTTCATGATGATCCGCTACGCCGGCCTCAAGGACCAGCTGGCCGCCGGGGTGGCGGGCGACTCGGCCGACGGGCGCTCGCCGGCGGCGCAGCTCGAGGCGGTCTCGAACGAGCTGCACCCGCTCGTCCTCGAGCACCGCCGGGTGCTGCGCGAGGAGGTGCTGCCCGAATTGGCGCGCCACGGCGTCGTGCTGCGCGCGATCGAGGACGTGGACGAGGCGGCCTGGGCGACGGTCGAGCGCTTCTGGGAGGAGGAGCTCTTCCCGGTGCTCACGCCGCTCGCCGTCGACGCGCGGCACCCGTTCCCGCGGCTGCCGAACCTGTCGTTCTCGCTGCTGCTCGAGCTGCGCGACCAAGAGGACGCGACGACCCGCATGGCGATCGTGCAGGTCCCGTCGGTCCTCCCGCGCTTCGTGCGGCTGCCGGGGCCGGGGCACGCCTTCGTGCTCCTCGAGGACGTGATCCGCCACCACGTGGACGCCCTCTTCCCGGGGCACGACGTCGGTTGGGTCCACGGCTTCCGCGTGACCCGCGACGCCGACATCGCCATCGCCGAGGACGAGGCCGACGACCTGCTGCGGGTCGTCGAGGACGAGGTGCGCCGGCGCCGCTGGGGCGACGCGGTGCGCCTCGAGGTCGCGTCGGGCATGCCCGACGTCTGGCGCGAACACCTCCGGCAGGTGCTCGACCTCGACCCGGACGATGTCTTCGAGGTCCCCCACCATCTGAACGTGGCCGACTTCCTGGAGCTCGCCGACCTGCCGCTCCCGGAGCTCCGCGACCCCCCGCTGCAACCGCGCATGCCGCGCCAGCTCGCGCGGCACGCGGATCCGTTCGCGGCCGTGCGCGCCGGCGACGTTCTGGTGCACCACCCGTTCCACGCCTTCGACGCGGTGCTCGGGCTGCTCGATGCGGCGGCCGACGACCCCAACGTGCTCGCGATCAAGCAGACGCTCTACCGGGTCGGCCGGAGTTCGCCGGTCGTCGCGGCGCTCGCGCGGGCCGCCGGCAACGGCAAGCTGGTCACCGCGCTCGTCGAGCTCAAGGCGCGGTTCGACGAGGAGAACAACATCGTCTGGGCGCGCGAGCTCGAGCGCGCCGGCGTGCACGTGGTCTACGGCTTCGCGGGCCTCAAGACGCACGCCAAGGCGCTCTTGGTGGTGCGCCGCGAGGCCACCCTCGGCGGCGGCACCGAGATCCGGCGCTACGTCCACCTGGGCACGGGGAACTACAACCGGGGGACGGCCGGGGTGTACACCGACCTCGGACTGCTGACCTGCGATCCGGACCTGGCCGCCGACGTCTCCGAGCTGTTCAACGTGTTGACCGGCTTCAGCAAGCAGCGCCGCTGGCGCAAGCTGTGGGTCGCGCCCGAGACGCTGCGGCCGGAGCTGCTCGCGGCGATCGGACGCGAAGCGGACCACGCGCGCGCCGGCCGGCCGGCGCGGATCGTCGCGAAGATGAACTCGCTCGCCGACCCGGAGGTGATCCGGGCGCTCTACCGGGCCTCGCAGGCCGGCGTCGAGATCGACCTGATCGTGCGCGGCATCTGCTGCTTGCGCCCCGGCGTCCCCGGGGTCTCCGAGCGGATCCGGGTGCGCTCGATCGTCGGCCGCTTCCTGGAGCACGCGCGCGTCGCCTACTTCCTCGACGACGGCGCCGAGCGCGTCTACCTGGGCTCGGCCGACTGGATGCAGCGCAACCTCAACGGCCGCGTCGAGTCGGTGTTCCCGGTCGAGGACCCGCGCCTCAAGCGCGAGGTGGTCGAGGTGCTGGAGCTGCAACTGCGCGATACGGTGAAGGCACGGGAGCTCGATCAGGACGGCGAATACACGCGTGCCAAGCGCCGCAAGGGGCAGCGCGCGGTCGACAGCCAGGTGCGCCTGCTCGCGCGCTCGGTCCGGCGCGGTCGGCGGACCTGAGGGATGCTCCTATGGATTGTCAAGCCGCCAACGCGACCGGTGCGCTGGCGGGGATCACGGAGAGGCGTGAGGGCGCG
>JAABSI010000174.1 GCA_011390455.1 Trueperaceae bacterium | reverse complement strand
AGCGCCGCACCGGCAACGGCAAGGCGCTCAAGGTGGTGGGCGCGCGCGAGCACAACCTGCGCGACGTCACCGTCGAGATCCCGCTCGGAACGCTCACGTGCGTGACCGGCGCCTCGGGCTCGGGCAAGTCGACGCTGGTCCACGGGATCATCCACGCCGCCCTCGCCAAGGAGCTCTACCGCGCCAAGGCCACGCCGGGGGCCCACGCCAAGCTGCTCGGTTCGGAGCACGTCGACAAGGTGATCGAGATCGACCAGACGCCGATCGGCCGCACCCCCCGTTCGAATCCGGCGACCTACACGGGGATCTTCACCGACGTGCGCGACCTGTTCACCCGGGCCCCCGAATCGCGCAAGCGCGGCTACAAGCCGGGGCGCTTCTCGTTCAACGTCAAGGGCGGCCGCTGCGAGGCCTGCAAGGGCGACGGCACCGTCAAGGTCGAGATGTACTTCCTCCCCGACGTCTACGTTCCCTGCGAGGTCTGCAAGGGGGCGCGCTACAACCGCGAGACGCTCGAGGTGAAGATCCGCGGCAAGTCGATCGCCGACGTGCTGAACATGACGGTCGACGAGGGCCTCGACTTCTTCGAGAACATCCCCACCGTGGCGCGCAAACTGCAGCTGATGAAGGACGTCGGCCTCGGCTACGTGCGGATCGGCCAGCCCTCCCCCACGCTGTCCGGCGGCGAGGCGCAGCGGGTCAAGCTCGCCGGCGAGTTGGGGAAGCGCTCCACCGGGCGCACGCTCTACATCCTCGACGAACCGACCACGGGGCTGCACTTCGACGACACGCGCAAGCTGCTCGGCGTCCTCCATCGCCTGGTCGATGCCGGCAACACGCTGCTCGTGATCGAGCACAACCTCGACGTGATCAAGACCGCCGACTGGGTGATCGACCTCGGCCCCGACGGCGGCGCTCGCGGCGGTCAGGTCGTCGCCACCGGTACCCCGGAGGCGGTCGCGGGCCATCCGACCAGCTCGACCGGGGCGTTCCTGCGCAAGCTGCCCGACCTCGCGCACCGGCTCGAAGGGCCTGCGGTCGCGTGAACGGCGCGGCCGGGTAGCATGACCGCGTGATCCGCACCGCGCCCGAGCCCCAGCGCACCATCGTCGGCACGTTCCTGGTGCTCGCGGCCGTCGTGGCGGCGGTCGCGCCGATGGCGGTCTCGCTGCGATCGGCCGCGATCGCGCTCATCGCCTACCTCGCGTTCTCGGTCGGCGGGATGCCGTTCGCCTACCTCGCCGCCCTGCTCGGCCCCGCCCTCGGGCTCGTCGCAGGCGACGTCGACTGGTTGGTCATGCTCCCGATCGTCCTGTCGGGCAACCTGCTGGCGATGCTCGCGCTCGAGTTCGCCTGGCGCTGGTGGGCGGTCGTGCTGTCGCCGGCCTTGCTCGTCGTGCCGGCGGCCTTCGTGCAGTCGATGGCGCAGCGCGAGCTCTTCCGCGTCGAGCTGCCCTGGGACGACGCGCGCGGCGCGTGGATCGGGTTGCACCTGCTCGTCGGCGTCTTCGGGGTGCTCGTCGCCATCCTGATCGAGCGACGGCGCACCCGTGGCGAGGGCGCGCCGACCGCCCGCAGCGGTCGGCTGACCGACGCGGAGCGCGCGCAGCGCGTGGCGCCCCCCAAACGGGCGGCGGCGCGCCCCTCCAGCAGCCCCCGCCGAAACTGACGTCGTGGGCGGTCTGGGCGCGCGCCTGACGCAGCTCAGGGAGCGGTACGCCGCGTGGACGCGCACGCCGACCGGGCGCTTCGTGGTGGGCGCGGCGCGCCGCTACGGGCGGGCTCGGGTGCCGCTGCTCGCCGCCGCCCTCGCCTACTACGCCGCCTTCGCGCTCGGGCCGCTCCTGCTGCTGCTCGGCGGCTGGTTGTCGCTGGCCTTGCGCGCCCGACCGGAGCTCGCCGCGCCGTACCGCGACGCGCTCGTCGACCTCGTCGGCCAACTGCTGCCGCTCGAGGTCGAGCCGGAGGGCCTCGTGGACGCCTCGTTCCAGGCGATCGTGGGTCAGCTCGACGAGGGCGCGGTGCTGCGCTCGGTGCTGTCGATCGTCGTGCTCCTGTGGGCGTCCTCGAACTTCCTGGCCTCGCTGCAGGTGGCGCTCGAGCTGGTCTTCGACGTCCGCAGCCCGCGGGGCTTCCTGCGGAAGCGGGCGGTCGGGCTGCTGCTGGTCGTCGCCGCGGCCGCGTTCGTGGCGGTCGAGGTGATCGGCGGCGCGCTCGGCGGCGCGGCCTTGCGCGCCTGGTCGCAGGTGCGCGACGCCCTGGGGGTGTACGACGTCGCGGTGCCGGACGTGCAACTCCCCGTCGCCTTCGACCTGCTCCGCGCCGCCGCGATGACCGCGGTGTTCGCGCTCGCCTTCCGCTACCTGCCGCGCCGCGGCAGCGACTTCGTGGGCGCTTGGGTCGGGGCGGTCGCGTGCACCGTCAGCCTGCTCGCGATGCGCCAGCTGCTGGTCGCATCGTTCTCGGTGGAGCGCGTCAACCTCGTGTACGGGGCGGTCACCGGCGTCGTGGTGCTGCTGCTCTGGCTCTACGTGGCGCTCTTGGTCGTGCTCCTGGGCGCGATCGTCGCCGCCGAGGTCGCACGCGCCCGACGCCGCCACGCACGCGTCCAGAGCCTCCGGGCGCGCTCGCCCGCGGGCGGCGCGACGTAAACTCGCAGGCGATGCCGACGCCGTCCGGACCCAAACGCTTCCCGCCACCGTTCTACGCGTTCGCCGCGACGCTCGTGCGCTACTTCGTGGCGATCTTCTACGGCCTGCGCGTCACCGGCCGCGAGCACGTCCCGCGCACCGGCGGGTGCGTGGTCGCCTCCAACCACATGTCCTCGTGGGACCCGCCCGTGGTCGGGTGCACCACGCCGCGCGAGATCCACTTCATGGCCAAGAAGGAGCTCTTCGAGCACTGGCTCAGCCGCCGCGTCTATCGCGGCCTGCGCGCGTTCCCCGTCGATCGCCAGGCGAGCGACGTCGGCGCCATCAAGGAAGCGCTGCGGCGCCTGCAGCGTGGCTACGCCATCGGGGTGTTCTTCGAGGGGACCCGCAACCCCAAAGGCGATGCCCGTGCCCAGGAGGGCGCCGCCTTCCTCGCGCAGCGCGCGGGCGTGCCGCTCGTGCCGGCTGCGATCTGGCGCGAGGGGAGGCGCTTCTGCGTCGCCTTCGGGCCCCCGCTGCCACCCCCCGGCAAGGGGCGTGAGGAAGCCGCCCGGACGACCGAGGAACTCGTGCGCGCGGTGCGCGCGATGATCCCGTCCAGGACGTAACTCCCCTCGCCCGAGCGCGACACCGTCCGGAGCACGTCGCACGAATGCCGTCCTGGTCGGGCTTGCGATGTGACGAATCCGATAAACGCCGTCACACACTTGCCTACCGCCTACCCCCGTGCTACAGTGCCGCCAAGCCGAAACCTAGAA
>JAABSI010000173.1 GCA_011390455.1 Trueperaceae bacterium | reverse complement strand
GCCGGCAGCGGCGCGTGCCCTTTGGGCAGCAAAACGATCGGGCGCGCGGTGCTCGTGAGCAGGTCGCGCGCGACGTCGTCGACGACCGCGTGCCCGCGTCGCGCGCCGCCGAGATGGTCAAGGAGCGCGCCCGGCCCCTCGCCGGACCGCGCCCCGTCGCCGCGCTGCGCGCGGACCTCGTCGCCGCGCTCGTGGAGCTCGACGACGAGCGATCCGACCGCGTCCTGAGCGAAGCCCACGCCCTGCACACGGTCGAGGCGGTCGTGCTCGATCTCCTCGGACCCGCGATGACCGACCTGGGCAACCTCTGGCACGACGGCAAGATCGCCACCACCACCGAACACTTCGCGTCCAGCTACGTGAACGGCCGCTTGCGGGCGCTGCTCGCGCTCGCCGGAGGGCAGCGCGTCGGCCCGGGCGTCATCGTCGCCTGCGCGCCCCTGGACCAGCACGAGCTCGGAGCCCTGATGCTCGCGGTGATGCTGCGCCGCAACGGCTACCAGGTCTACTTCGTCGGCGCCAACACCCCGGTCGAGGACCTCGCCGTGATGGCGCGCGAACTGCAGCCCTTCGCGGTCATGATCTCGGCCTCGTCGACCGATTCGATCCACCAGCTGGTCGCCAAGCGCCGCCACCTCGAGGGCATCGCGCCGGTGCTCGCCCTCGGCGGGTATGGCTTCAACAGCGCACCGGAGCTCGCCGGACGCGTCGGCGGCCAGTACCTCGGCGCCAGCGTGCCCGAGGCGCTCGAGCGGCTCGCGGCCGAGGTGCGCGCGCACGGCCTGGTCGGCGCCCACGTCGAGCGTCGCGCGCCGACCGGCCGCGACGTGCAGGGAGCGCTCGAGTGAGCACCGCCGCCGCCGTGCACGCCGACGCCGTGGTGGTCGGCGCGGGCATTGCCGGGGCGACCGCGGCGGCGCTGCTCGCCGCCGAGGGCCGCCGCGTCGTGGTCCTCGAGCGCGATGCCCACGCGGGCGGCTGCGCGGCGTCCTTCGACGACCGCGGGTACGCCTTCGCGGTCGGCGCGACGGTCGGCATGGGGCTCGAAGAGGGCGGCGTCCTGCGGCGGGTGTACGACCGCGTCGGCCTGACGCCGCGCTTCGCGCCCGTCGACCCGGCGATCCGGGTGTTCGTCGGCGACCGCACGGTCGATCTGCACGCCGACCGCGCCGCGTGGGCCGCCGAGGTCGCGCGCGCCTTCCCCGGCGAGGACGCCGCCAAGCGCCGCTTCTGGTCCGAGGTCGCGGTGCTCGCGCGCGGCCTCGCGCACGCCTCGAAGCGCTTCCCGGTCCTGCCGCTCCACACCCTCGACGACGTGGTCGACACGGCCCGCGCCGCGCACCCTGCGCTCGTGCCCGTCGCCCTGCGCTTGCGCTCGACGGTCGCCGACCTGCTGCGCCGCCACGGGGTCACCGACCCGGTGCACCGGGCCTTCGTGGACGGACAGCTGGTCGACGCGATGCAGACGACCGCCGACGACTGCGCGGCGCCCAACGGCGCGCTCGCCCTCGACGTCTACCGCTACGGCGCCCAGTACGTCCCGGGCGGCCTGGCGTCGATCGCCGACGACCTGCTCGCCAGCGTCGTGCAGCGCGGCGGCGAGGTGCGCTTCGCCACCCGCGCGCGCCGCCTGCTGCTCGACGCGGCCGGCCGCATCGCCGGCGTCGCGACGCGCGCCGGCGACGTGCGCGCCCCCGTCGTCGTCTCCGCGGTGCCGCTCGCGAACACCGCCGAACTGCTGGGCGCCGAGGTCCCGACCCGCCTGCACCCCCGCGCGGAAGCCCAGCGCGGCCGGCAGTGGGGCGCCTTCACCCTCTACCTCGGAGTCGACGAGCGGGCCCTGCCGAGCGACGTCCGGCCGTTCCTCCAGGTGACGGCGCTCCCCGAGGCGGGCGCGGCCACCCCGGTCCACGATGGCGGCAACCTGCTCATCTCGGTCTCGCCTGCCTGGGACCGCGCCCGCGCCCCCGAGGGCAAGCGCGCCATCACCGTGTCCACGCACGTGGACGCCCGCCACTGGATGGCGCTCGCCGAAGACCCGCACGCCTACGCGGCCGCCAAGGCGGCGTTCGCCGAGCGCTTGCTCGACCGCGTCGAGGTGGCGCTGCCCCACGTGCGCGACGGCATCGAGGTGCGGCACGCCGGCACCCCCCGCACCTTCCACCGCTACACGCGCCGGGCCGAGGGCGCGGTGGGCGGCCTCCCGCAGACGCTGGCGCACGCCAACTTCGCCGCGCCGTCGCACCGCACCGACGTCCCGGGCCTGTTCCTCGCCGGCGACACCGTCTTCCCGGGGCAGGGCACGCTCGGCGTCGCGATCTCCGGGTTCGTCGCCGCGCGCAGCGCCGCGCGCTACGGCGCGCGCACGCGCTTCTTCGAGCGCTCGCCGGCGGCCCTGCGGCCGAGCGCCTCGATCGCCCCGACCCCTCAGGAGGCCGCGTCCGGCGGCCACCTCGTCCCGCCCATGGCCCATCCCCCCCGCGGCCCCCGAAGGTCCGCGCCGACCCAGGAGGTCTCCGCATGACCGTCACGCCGCGCTACCGCTCCGCGTCCGCCCGCCCCGCCACCCTCAACCCCATCGACGCGTCCGTTCCGGCCGCGACCACGAGCGCGACGAGCGCCCCGGAGGCCCCCGTGCAGACTTTGACCTTCCAGCGCCGCCAGACCCTCTACCACTCGGGCGACGCCGCCCAGTCCGTCTTCCGCGTCCGCGACGGCCTGGTGCGCATCACCCGCATGACGCCCGAGGGCCGCGTGCTGACCGTCCGCCACCTGATGCCGGGGGACTTCTTCGGCGAGGAGGCGATGGACGAGGGCAAGCGCGAGGAGGTCGCGGAGGCGCTCACCACCGCCCAGATCGAAGCGATCGACCCGGCCCTGATCAACCAGCAGGACCTGATGGCGATCACCCGCTCGCTGTCGCACCAGATGCAGCGCCTGATGGATTACGAGTACCACTTGCAGACGGGCGACCTGCGCCAGCGCGTCGCGCGCTACCTGCTCACGCTGGCCAAGACGCCGCTCGCCAAGCGCGACGGCGCCGGGCGCCCGATGATCTCCGCGACCCACGAGCTCGTCGCCGAGGGCACGGCCAGCACCCGCGAGTCGGTGTCGAAGATCATCACCGAACTCCGCGCCGAAGGGCTGATCTCGTCGGGCTACCGGAGCATCACGCTGGTCGACGCCGAGGCGCTCGACGAGGTGGCCGAAGGCTTCTGATCGCCGCGGCCGTGCGCGCACGGCCCCACGAGGCGCGCCCCTGCCGGGAACCCCCCGGCAGGGGCGCGTCGCTCGTTGGGGTCAGAGTCGCTCGAGGACCACGACGGCCGCGGCGTGGTCGCGCGCGTGGGTGAGCGTGAGGTGCGCGCGCCAGCCCTCGCCCTCCATCCGCGCCGCGACCCCGGGGGCGAAGGTCAGCCTGGGCGCCTCGCCCTCGCGGCGCACGACGCCGACGTCC
>JAABSI010000017.1:5272-43385 GCA_011390455.1 Trueperaceae bacterium | reverse complement strand
GACGCTGACGTGCTCCGGGTCGCCGGTCCAGGCGAGGGTCTCGGGGTCGAGCCGGATGCCGAGCACCAGCTCGCGCCGGTCCTCGCGGCCGCGCTCGGGGGCGCCGCCGCTGCCGCGCAGGTCGAGCGTGAGGGTGGCGGGCATCGCGACCACGCCGTTCACGACGAGCGGGTCGGTGGCGATCGTCGTGGCGGTGGCGACCTCGCGGCCGACCAGTTGGCCCGCCAGCGCGCGGGCGCGGGCGTCGTCGATGGTCTCGCTCGGTTCGGGGACCACGGTCACGTACGTGCCGAAGGCCACCGGGACGCCGTCGATGCTGGCGTCGAGGGTGCCGGTCGGGGTGTAGGCGGGCTCCTGGGCGAAGGCGCTGCCGAGGGCGACGAGGGCGACCGTGATCCAGAGGACCAGGGACGCGGCGCGCAGACGGCGGATGGGGTGCATGATCGGGCCTCCTCGAGGGGCGGGTGGGGCCCGCACGGCCATCATGCCCCGAGGCCGTTTGCCGGGCGTTACGGGTGCCGTCCCAGGACGTCACCCCGTACGGGTGCCCCGGCGCGCTACCGGGGCACCCGCCGTCCGCGCCACCCTGAGCTCCATGGAACCCTCCTCAGCGCCCACCCGTTCCGCCCTCCACCCGACCGGCCGTGACCTTCGAGGGCGTCGGCCACGACTATGGCCGCACCGTGGCGCTCAAGGGCTTCGATCTGAGCGTGGCGCCCGGCGAGGTCGTCGCCGTCCTCGGCCCCAACGGTGCGGGCGTCAGGTGTTGCGGCTCGCGGGGGAGGGACGCAGCAGCGTCGAGATCGCGCAGGCGCTCGGGCTCGCCGACGGCCCGGTGCGCAGTTACCTCTCCGAGGCGATCGGCAAGCTCGGCGCGAGCAACCGCGTCGAGGCGGCGCGGATCGCGCGGGAGCAGGGGTGGTTGTGATGGGCGACGCCGCTTGACGAAGTGAACACTGTTCAGTAGGCTGCGTCGCATGAGCTCCAAGGCCCGCCCCGGACCCGACGCCGTGAAGCCGCGCGCGAAGCGCCGTCCCGCCCGGGCCGCCGGCGCCGACACCCGTGCCGAGCTCCTCGCGACGGCCGTCCGGCTGCTCGCCGAGCACGACGTCGACGGCTTCTCGCTGCGGCAGGTGGCGGAGGCTGCGGGCTTTGCTCCGTCCGCCGTCTACCTCCACTTCGCCGACAAGGACGACCTGCTGTTCCAGGCGGCGCTCGAGGGGTTCGCCACCTTCGGCCAGGCGCTGACCCGGGCGGCGGCGGGGGAGGCCGACCCCATCGCACGGATCGAGGCGATCGGGCGGGCGTACGTCGCCTTTGGTCTGAGCCACCCCGTCCAGTACCGACTGATGTTCCTGCGCCGTGGCGACATGATCCTGCGCGCGGGCCCCGACGGCCCGGCCGTGGTCGACGGCTTCGGCGTCCTGCTCGACGCGGTCGAGGCGGCGATGGCGACGGGGCAGCTCGAGCGCGGGCCCGTGGGCGACGTCGCCAACTGGCTCTGGGCCTGGACCCACGGGGTCGTGGCGCTGCACCTGACCATGCCGCACGTCGACGCCGGCCAGGCGCTGGCGCTGCTCGAGCGCGGCCTGCACGTCATGCGCCACGGCCTGTACCGCACCCCCTGAAGCCGTGCCAGCTCACCCCGCCGCCCGCACACACCACGAGATGAACACCGTTCAGCCGACGAGGAGCCCCCGATGACCCAGTCCCCGCTCACCCTCGCCCCCGTCTCCGTTTGGCGCCGCCTCGCCGTCCAGCACCGGCCGCTGGCGGTGTCGGGCCTCGCCACCCTCGGCCTGCTCGCGCTCTTCGTGGGGGGCTTGGTGCTCGACCCGCGGACGATCGGCGGCGCGCCGGCCTGGCTCAAGCCGGCCAAGTTCGCGGTCTCCATCAGCGTCTACACCTTCACGCTGCTGTGGCTGCTGGGGCACCTGCGGCAGGACGTCCGCTGGCGCGCTCGGCTGGTGCGCTTGGCCGGCTGGGTGGTGCTGGCGGTCTTCGTCGTCGAGTGGGTGGCCATCCTCGCGCAGGTGGTGCGGGGCACGACGAGCCACTTCAACTTCGCGACCCCGTTCGACGCCGCGCTCTACTCGGCGATGGGCCTAGCCATCAACGTGTTGATGGGCGCGAACGTCGTCGTCGCCGTGCTGCTCCTGACGCAGCGCTTCGCGTCCGCGGCGTTCGGCGCGTCGCTGCGCTGGGGAATGGCGATCACCGTGCTGGGCATGGCGCAGGCCATCCTGATGACCCTCCCGACCGCCCAGCAGCTCGCGGGATGGCAGGCCGGCGGGCCGGTGACGCTCGTCGGCGCGCACAGCGTCGGCGCGCCCGACGGCGTGGCCGCGGACGGTTCGAGTGCGCCGACGGGCATGCCGATCGTCGGCTGGCGCCGCGACGCCGGCGACCTGCGCGTCGGCCACTTCGTCGGCCTGCACGCGCTGCAGGTGCTGCCGTTGGTGGGCGCCGTGCTGCAACGCCGACGCCTGCGCGAGCGGCAGCGCGCCGGGCTGGTGCACGTCGCCGGCGTCGGCTACCTCGGTCTGACGCTGGGGGTGACCTGGCAAGCGCTGCGGGCCCAGCCGCTGCTCGGCCCGGACGTCTGGACGTGGGCGGCGTTCGCCGCGCTCGTGGTCGCGTGCGCGCTGGCGGCAGCGGGGGTGGTGCGGCGCGGCGCTGGCGACGTCGACGAGGCGTTCGACGGGGCGCCCGCCGGTGCGAGCATGGGCGCATGACCATGGCCACTCTGTTCGACGCCAGTTTCCTGCTCGTCGCCCCGTTCTGGCTCCTGATGATCGCGCTCCCCGGTTGGCGCGTCACCCAGCGGGTGGTCGCCTCGCCGTGGATCGCCGCACCCGCCGCGGCGCTCTACCTGGCGCTCGTGCTGCCCGGGCTGCCCGGCGTGCTCGGGGCGGTGGCGAGCCCGTCGCTCGAGGCGATCGCGCCGATGCTCGGCACGCCCGAGGGAGCGACGGTCGCGTGGGTGCACTTCCTTGCCTTCGACCTGTTCGTGGGGCGCTGGGTGTACCTCGACGCGCGGGGGCGTGGCGTGCCTTGGTGGGCGACGTCGCCGCTGCTGTTCGCGACGCTGATGGTGGGGCCGGTGGGTTTGCTCGGGTACCTGGTCGTGCGGGGGTGGGCGTCGCGGGGGCGCGCTGGTGTCGCGGCTGGGTGACGAGATCGAAGGCGTCGACGACGCATTGGGTACCATCCGGCACGACCCGACGTCGTACCGCCGACCCGCGTGCCCCAGCGTTCGAAGGGGCGCGCGCGGTGCGGGCCGCGTGGCCCCGATCGGCGGCCAGGAGGAGCGCATGCCGAACCGACCGACCTGCCGGAGCCCGCTCGCCCTCGCCCGTACGCTCGCCGCGTCGCTGCTCGTGGCGCTGTTCGGGGCCTTCGGTGTGGCCTTCGCCGACGTGGGCACCGGCCTGCGCGCGATCGACCAGGGCGACTTCGACGGCGCCATCGCCGCCTTCGAGGCCGCGATCGCCACCGACGCCGACGACGCCCGCGCCCACCTCCTGCTCGCGCGCGCCGCCGTCTACGCGGCCGCGCAGCTCCCCGAGGACGCCGACGCCGAGCGCGAGGCGCTCTTCGCGCGCGCCGCGGGCATGGCGGAGCGCGCCGCCGACCTCGCGCCCGACGAACCCGACGCGCACTTCGAGGTCGCCCGCGCGCTCGGGCGGCTGGCGCAGTACCGAGGCGTGTTCCAGTCGCTCAACCTCGCCGCCCAAGTGGAGCGTGCGCTGGAGCGCACCCTGGAGCTCGACCCCGACCACGCGGCCGCGTGGCACGCGCGCGGCCTCTTCCACCACGACGTCCCGTGGATCGCCGGCGGGCGCCGCGGCTCGGTGGCGCCGTCCTTCGAGCGGGCGATCGCGCTCGAGCCCGACGAGATCACGCACCGGCTGGCCTTCGCACAGGTGCTCGTCGACCGGGACGACGCGGCGGCCGCGCTCGTGCAGCTCGAGGTGGCGGTGGCGCTGCCGGCGTCGACCTTCCTGGAGCGCAAAGACCTGGAAGCGGCGCGGGCGCTGCTGGCCGAAGTCCGATAGGGCAGGCGCCACCGAGCCTTACGGGACCGGCGCGACGCTCCGCAGGAGCCCCTCCCCGAAGGTCGTGACGTAGAGCCGGCCGTCGGGGCCGTACTGGGCGTCGATCACCTCGTCGATCAGCGCGTTCGCGGGGAGCGAGCGACCACCGATCCGAGGCTCGCCGAGTTCGACCCACCGGTCCCCGTCGCGGAGGAAGGCGTGCAGCACGATGCCCTCCTCGGTGCCGTCGTTCGAGCGCCACGGGCCCGCGGTGATGGGGTCGTCGCCCGGGCTCACGGCCACCGGGTAATGCGTGGTGGTGCCGACCTCGAGGTCGACGTACCGCCAGGTGCGACCGGCGTCGTCGGAGCGGCTAGGGTAGCGACCGACGAAGTTGCACGACGTGTAGACCGGCATCGTCGCCTCGGTGTAGCCGAAGAGGATGCCATCGGAGGTCACGCCCGTGGGGACGTGCTCGAACAGCCCGACGCTCTCGATCCCCTCGATGGGCGCGGGCGGCGGCAGCGAGGCCCAGGTGGCGCCGCCGTCGAAGCTCTCCATCGCGACCCCGCCGCAGTACGCGTTCTGCCGCACGCCGTGCGCGAGGAGGCGGTCGGGGAGCACGGCCAGGCGCTCGACCGTCGCCAGCGAGCTCGTCGCCCCTTGGAGGGCGACGGCGTCGCCCCAGGTGCGGCCACCGTCGTCGGAGAAGCGGAGGGTGGCGGTCGTGCGGTCGTCGCCGTCGAAGGCGATCGCCACGCGCCCGGCGCCGGCGGGGAAGAGGCGGCCCGCTTTGGGCCAATCGCGCGCCCAGGTCCAGGCCGCGTCGCCGGGGTGGTAGCGCAGCAGGTGCAGGCCGACCGCGCCGAGCACCTCGCCGTTCGCGAGCGGCACGGCGGTGAGGGTGCCGCCGCCCTGCTCCTCGGGTGCCTTCGCGAGGACCATCTCGACCGTGTCGTCGGGACGCCGCACCAGCGCTTGGCCGGAGGTGCCGCCGCGCCACAGGTAGACATCGTCGCCGCGCAGGTAGGCCGCGTAGGCGTCGAGGTCGCCGCGCGCGAGGAAGGGCGCCCAGGTGCGGCCACCGTCGTCGGAGCGCTCCGCGTGGGTGGGCAGGATCAGGACGCCCCCGGGGAGCTGCTCGACGTCGGACCAGTTGGCGTTCCTGGCGTGGAGGCCGGCGCCGACGTTCACGTAGGTTGCGCCGCCATCGTAGGAGGCGACCGTGTTCGCCTGCTGCAGGACGATCGGGTAGCCGGCCTCGGTGACGAGCACCTCGTTCAGGTCGCCCAGGGCCCCGCCGAGGCCCTCCGGCGCCAGCGGCTCCTGGGTCCACGTCGCCCCGAGGTCGCGGCTGGTGAGGAAGCCGTAGCGGGTGACGGCCACCAGGCCGTCGTCGGTGGCGTGGAGCGAGGCGGTGAAGCGCAGCGGGTCGTAGGGGAGGCTCTGCGTCGCGACGTACGTCCACTCGGCGTCCGGATCGGTGACGTCCAGGCGGAAGAAGATCGACTCGGCCGTCTCGTCGTCGATCGACGGCCCCGGGGTCACCGTCTCGATCATGTGGACCAGGTGCTTGTCCTGGACGGCCCAGCCGCTCAGGTCGTCGCGGCCGCCGGCGAGCCCGCGGTAGGTGCCGGCCGCCAGGTCGACGAAGGTGAACTCGTTGCGGCCCGAGCGCGCGACGCCGGTGGTGTCGCTCAGGAAGACGAAGTCCTCCAGCAGGGCGCTGCTCGGGAAGTAGCTCAGCGCGCGCCAGGTGGCGCGGCCGTCGAGGCTGGCGTGGTGGCGCAGGACCACGGTGTCGCCGCGCGTCCAGACGTACCCCTGGGCGTGGGCGAGGGGGCCGTGGGGCGGCGGAGCGGCGACCGCGACCTCGAGGGGCGGCGGGCGGTCGGTGCCCGGCGTGCCGCCGCCGGTCGTGCTCGGCGTGCCGCCGCAGGCGGCGAGGACGATCGGGAGAAGGACGCCGACGAGGGCGGCGCGGAGGACGGAGGTGCGGTGCCGGAGGGTGGTGAGGTCGTCGTCGAACGGCATGAGGCAGAGGATAGTCGGCGTGCGGCGGGCGCGCCGTGAGCGATTTCGAGTCGATGGGGGCGGCGCCCGCGGCGGTGTGGGGCGAGCCCCCGCACCCGCGGTAGCCTCGTCCCCGGAGGTGCTCCGGTGCGCACGATCGGCCTACTCGGCGGCATGAGTTGGGAATCGACGGTGCCCTACTACCGCGTCGTCAACGAGGTGGTGAAGGCGCGGCTCGGGGGACTCCACTCCGCCAAGGTCGTGCTGGTGAGCGTCGACTTCGCCGAGGTCGAGCGCCTGCAGCACGAAGGCGATTGGGATGCGGCGGGTGCGCTACTCGCGGCGTCGGCGCGCTCAATCGAGGCGGCCGGCGCCGAGTGCGTCGTCCTCTGCACCAACACCATGCACAAGGTGGCCGACGCCATCGAGGCGGCGGTCGGCATCCCGCTGCTGCACATCGCCGACCCCACCGCGGACGCCATCAGCGCCGCCGGGGTCCGCACCGTCGGGCTCTTGGGCACGCGCTTCACCATGGAGCAGGACTTCTACGTCGGCCGCCTCGAGGAGCGGCACGGGCTCACGGTCCTGACGCCGCCGGCCGAGGACCGGGCCCTGGTCCACCGGGTGATCTACGAGGAGCTGGTGCTCGGGCAGGTCCTCGAGCCCTCGCGCACCGCCTACCGCCGCGTCATCGAGGACCTGGTCGCGCGCGGCGCCGAGGGTGTGATCCTCGGCTGCACCGAGATCGCGATGCTGGTGGGGGCGGGGGACGCGCGGGTGCCGCTGTTCGACACGACGGAATTGCATGCGACGGCGGCGGGGGCGTGGGCGGTCGAGGAGGGCAGCGGGCTCGGCGGGTAAGGGGCGCGGCCCTCGCCGCGGCCGCAGGTCGACGCGGTCGCTCGGGGCCACGCGCGAACCGGCGTGTGCCACCACCAGAGCGGGTCTTGCCTTGGCACATCGTGTTACCTTGCATGTACTTGCATCATTGGAGGCTGACGATGGATGTGCGTGGCACCGATCCTCGGGCATCCGACGCGGCCTCCGCGACGGAACCGTTCGATCCCTTCATCCCCGGCTTCACGGCCGACCCCTACCCGTACTACCAGCGGTACCGGAGCACCGATCCCGTGCACTTCGGTCGCCCTGCGGCGCCGGGGGCCGCAGGCACCTGGTTCCTGTTCCGGCACGACGACGTCGCCGCGGCGCTTCGGGATGCGCGCTTCGTTCGAGAGGTGAGGACCGCGCTTCCGGATCTGCCGCGTCCGGAGCTCCCGGATCCGTATCGCCCCTTCTGGCAGATGGCGTCGAAGTGGATCTTGTTCCGCGACCCGCCCGACCACACGCGACTCCGCGCGCTCGTGACGAAGGCGTTCACGCCGCGGATCGTGCAGGCCTTGGCGCCCCGCATCGCCGACATCGCCGAGCAGCTCCTCGACGAGGTGCAGCCGACCGGGTCGATCGATCTCATCGGCGACTACGCGTATCCGTTGCCCGTCATCGTCATCGCCGAACTGCTCGGGGTGCCCCACCAGGACCGCATCCGGTTCCGGGACTGGAGCGTCGCGCTCGCAGCGGCGATCGATCTCCGTACCTCGCCCGACGTCTACGGTCGTGCGAGCGAGGCAACGCGGGAGATGACGGCGCTCCTGCGCGGCATCGTCGCGGAACGGCGCGTCGAGCCGCGCGACGATCTCGTCAGCGCCCTGATCACGGCCGAGAGCGAGGACGGCGCGCTCGACGAAGAGGAACTCATCGCGATGTGCATCCTGCTGTTGGTCGCTGGGCACGAGACCACGGTCAACCTGATCGGCAACGGCGTCCTCGCGCTTCTCCGGCATCCAGAGCAGCTCGAACTCCTTCGTTCGCGCCCCGACCTCTTCGACCAGGCGGTCGAGGAACTCCTGCGGTTCGACTCGTCGGTGCAGTTCACGTTTCGGTTCGCCCGTGAGGCCATCGAGCTGCGAGGCCGCACGATCCCCCGTGGCCAACAGGTGGGTCTGGTCATCGGCTCGGCGAATCGCGACCCGGAGCACTTCCCGGAGCCCGACCGGCTCGACGTCACCCGAACGCCGCTCCGCCACCTGGCCTTCGGGATGGGGATCCACTTCTGCCTCGGGGCGCCGCTGGCTCGCCTCGAGGCGCGGCTGGCGCTCGAGACGCTCCTTCGGCGCCTGCCGGGGCTGCAGCTCGTCGACGAACCGCGGCGGTGGCGGAGCGGGATCGGCTTCCGCGGGCTCGAGGCGTTGCCGTTGCGTTGGTGACCGTGGCGGAGCGCACGCTATGGGGCGGGAGCAGGGCCCTCCGAGCTCCGCCGGTCGGGGGCGTAGCGCAAGCGCCCGCGCGTCGCTATCACCACGATCAGGGTCGTGGCGGTGATCGCGATGAGGGCCGTAAGGTCGCCGGTCGCGCTGCGGGGTGCGAGCGACGCGGCGACGTTGAAGCCCGCATGCGCGAGGACCGCGATGAGGACACTGCCGCCGCTGCCGTTGACCAGCCAGACGTAGAGCACGCCGAGCTGGACGAGCGCCAGCAGGGTCAACCCGAAGGCTGCCGATCCGAAGCCGAGCGCCTCGTAATACGTGCCCTCGATGAACGCGAGCGGCAAGTGCCAGAGCGCCCAGATCGCGCCGATGCCGATCGCCGCCCATGCCGGCGACGTCCCACGCTGCCAGGCGTCCGCCGCGACGCCACGCCAACCCGGCTCCTCCGAGAAGCCCGCCGATAGCGCGACCGCGACCGCACCCCCGACGGATGCGGCGCCGTAGGCCGGGAAGGTCATGACCGCACCGGCGAGGCCCGCGACGGCCGCCCCCAGGATCGCGGGACCAGCCGTCACCGCGGCGAGCGCCCACCACCACGGGGTGGCAATCCGGCGGGGGTCCCAGACGCGGCGCAGGAACGCGCGCCGGTAGCGGGGGTCGGCGCGCAGCACGAGCCACGCCGCCCCGGCGAAGGGGCCGAGCCCGCCGGACATGTACAGCAGCGCGCCCATCGGGTCGGCCACCGACCAGCCGCTGGCCGCCGCCGTCCACCACAGCGTCCAGGTCCACACGAACGCGATTGCGAAGTACGCGGAAGCCGG
This sequence comes from Trueperaceae bacterium, assembly GCA_011390455.1. The sequence goes on along the minus strand of JAABSI010000017.1, from coordinate 34,250 downwards.
CGGGGGCGCCCGGCGCTTCCGGTCGGGCTCGGGTGGGCGCATGGGTCGACGATACGCGGCCCACGGCGGGCAGCGTCGTCCTCGACGGCCGGCCGTGCATGGGATCCGGGCCGGTGCGGAGGAGCGTCGGACCCAGGATCCACTCCCGGCTCCGAGCACCCCTGCGGTACCCTCGCCCATGAACCACCTCACGGACCGCGTCGTCGCCTTCCGCGACGCCCGCGACTGGGCGCAGTTCCATGGCATCAAGGACGAGGTGCTCTCGCTCGTGATCGAAGCCGGCGAGCTCGCCGAGCACTTCCGCTGGCATTCGGACGACGCATTGCGCGCGAAGGTCGCCGCCGATCCGGAGCCCGTCGCCGACGAGCTCGCGGACGTCCTGTATTGGACGCTGCTGATCGCCCACGACCTGGGCATCGACCTAGAGGCCGCGTTCGAGCGTAAGATGCTGCAGAACGAACGCAAGTACCCGGTCGAGGCCGCGCGCGGGAGCGCCGCCAAGTACGACGAGCTCTGACCGGCCGAGGAGGCACACGGGTGCAGCTCTACGCAGGTCCCTCCGAGCGCTTCCTCGAGGACGCGTTCGTCGGCTCGATCGCCGAGAAGCTCGAACGGGCCTTCTACCTCCATTACCGCTATCGTCCGGGGACCGCCGAGGTCCGCAGTTGGCAGAACAGCCTGGCGCGCTTCTCGCACGTCATGGAGCGCGCCGGCTTGCGCGATCATGGCGTCGTCCTCGAGCACCAGCTGCCGCTCACGAGCAAGCGGCTCGACTGCATGGTGTTGGGTCGCGATGCGGACAAGCGCGACCACGCGGTCGTCGTCGAGCTCAAGCAATGGGACCGCACCGAGGCGAGCGAGGCCGAGCAGTGCGTCGTGACCCGAGTCGGGCGAGGCCTGCGCGACGTCCTGCATCCCTCCGTGCAGGTTGGCCAGTACGCGCAGTACCTCGCGGACTACCACACCGCCTTCAGCGAGCAAGGCGTCGGCCTCGCGGCCTGCGCGTACCTCCACAACTTGCGCTATGACGCCGCCGACGAGCTCTTCTCGATCAAGCACCAAGCGGCGCTCGACACCTACCCGCTCTTCACGGGCGACGGTGCGAACGACCTGGTCGGCTATCTCAAGCGGCGTCTGTCCGGCGGGGAAGGGGACGAGGTGCTCGACCGGGTGCTCCAGGCCCCGGTGCGGCCGTCGAAGAAGCTGCTGCTGCACACGGCGGCGATGATCGACGGCCAGGACGTCTTCACGCTCCTGGACGAGCAGTTGGTCGTGTTCGAGTCGGTCCTGGCGGCGGCGCGCAAGGCGGTGCATCGCCCGGGCAAGACCACCATCCTCGTGCGCGGCGGACCGGGGACCGGCAAGTCGGTCGTGGCGCTGCACCTCGTGGGCCAGCTGGCGAAGGCCGGCTACAACGCGCAGCACGCGACCGGCAGCCGTTCGTTCACCGGCAACGTGCGCAAGGTCGTCGGCAGTCGCGCGGCGAACCAGTTCAAGTACTTCAACAACTACGCGCTCGCGCACGACGACGCGGTCGACGTGCTCGTGATGGATGAGGCGCACCGCATCCGGGCCTCGTCCGCGACTCGCTTCACCCCCAAGTCGAAGCAGAGCGGCGAGCCCCAGATCGACGAGCTGATGAAGGCCGCCAAGGTCTCGGTGTACTTCCTCGACGACCTCCAGGTGGTGCGGCCCAACGAGGTCGGGTCGGCGGCCCTGATCCGCGACGCGGCCGCGCGCCACGGCGCGGCCCTCAAGGAGTACGAGCTCGAGGCGCAGTTCCGCTGCGCGGGCAGCGACGGGTACGTGAACTGGATCGACCACCTGCTGGGCGTGCGCACCACGGCCAACACGACGTGGGAAGCGGACGACCAAGCCTTCGAGTTCGGCATCGCCGACAGCGTCCAGGACCTCGAGGCGTGGGTCCGCACCAAGGCAGGTGAGGGCGACACGGCGCGGTTGGTCGCCGGCTTCTGTTGGCCCTGGTCGGATCCGAAGTCGGATGGGACGCTCGTGGACGACGTCGTCGTCGGCGACTGGCGCATGCCCTGGAACGCCAAACCCGACGCAGGGCGGCTGGCGCGGGGCATTCCCAAGTCCGACTTCTGGGCGACCGACCTCGGGGGCCTCGAGCAGGTGGGGTGCGTCTATACGGCGCAGGGGTTCGAGTTCGATTACGTGGGCGTCATCTTCGGGACCGACCTGCGGTTCGACGCCGAAATCGACGATTGGGTGGGGGACAAGCGCTCGTCGTTCGATTCGGTGGTCAAGCGGTCGGGGGACACCTTCACCGCCTTGGTGAAGCACACGTACCGGGTGCTGCTGACCCGCGGGATGAAGGGGTGCCGCGTCTTCTTCGAGGACGAGGGGACGCGGCGGAGGTTCCAGGAGGCGATTCGGTCCGAATTGTCGAGCTAGCTCCGTCGTGGACGTGGCGTGCGCGAATCGTTCAAGGCGCCGCTTGCACCCGCAGCCCCTGCCAAACGAGCGCCAGGTACAGCAGCAGCAGCGCCACCGTCAGCACCACCACGGAGGCCCCGATCGTCTCCAACCCCACCGAGTTGGCCGCGAACCCGACCGCCGCCGTGAGCGTCGCCCCGCCCAGCCCGGCGGCGGCGATCTGGAAGCCGATGGCGTTGTCGGCGTGCGCCTGGCCGACCCAGCGCGGCGTGAGGATGACGAGGGAGGCGAAGACGGGGGCGAACGAAGCGCCGATCAGCATCAGCCCGAGGAACGAGAGCGTGCGGGTCGGTTCGAGCCAGAAGAGGAGGGCACCGACGACGCTGGCGACGATGCACCAGGCGATCGTCCGGACGAGCGGCACCCGGTCGGCGACGATCCCGAAGAGCACGCGGCCGACCATCAGGCTGCCCCAGTAGAGGCTCACGAGCAGGCCGCCGGTGGCGACGCTCTCGCCGCGGTGGAGGGTCAGGAGCGTGAAGCTCCACTGCGCCACCACGAACTCCGAACCCGCGTAGACGAAGAACGTCGCCATCCCGAGCCAGACGATCGGTCGCCTCAAGGTGTCGCGGTTGCGGGCGGCCACGGGCGCGGGCGCAGCCGCGCCGCTCGCGACGGCGGCCCACCGGCCGCGGGTCGCGAAGAAGGTCGCGGCGAGCAGCAGCTGCGCGCTGCCGACGATCACGTAGCTCCAGCGCCAGGCGGCGCCGGAGGTGAGCACCGCGGTGACGATGAGCGGTCCGAGGGTCGTGCCGACGCCGAAGAAGGCATGCAGCCAGTTGAGGACCCGGGCGCTGAAGTGGCGGGCCCCGTACGCGTTCAGCCCGGCGTCGACGGCGCCGCCGGCCAGACCCGCGAGGAAGCCGAAGGCGAGGAGCAGCGGCCAGTAGGCGGTGAGCGAGAAGCCCAGCAGCGCGAGCGCCGCCGCCAGCGTCGAGAGCGCGAGGACGCTGCCGATCGGGAGGACCCGGAGGATCCGTCCGCTGAGGGAGCTGGAGGTGAGGTAGCCGAGGGTCTGGACCGCGACGAGCGTGCCCAGGGCGTCGATGGGCACCCCGAACGCGCGGCTCATCGAAGGCCACGACACGCCGAGGAGGCCATCGGGCAGGCCGAGGCTGACGAACGCCAGGAACGCGAGGAGCGCGAGGAGGGTGGTGCGGGGCATGGAGGGGCTCCTTCGCCGGGCCGTTCCAGCACAGGGTACGTCCGCGCCGCGCCGTACCCCCCGGGTTCAGCTCAAGCGCCCGAACACCACCTCGCCCCCGATGATGGTCGCCTCCACCGGCACGTCGCGAATCTGGTCGTGCGGCACCTCGAGCGGGTTCGCCCCCAAGACCACCAGATCGGCGAGCTTGCCCGGCGTGATCGAGCCCTTGCGGTCCTCGTCGAAGCTCGCGTAGGCGGCGTCGAGTGTGAAGGCGCGCAGCGCTTGGGCGGGCGTGAGCGCTTCTTCGGGCACGAAGGGTTCGCCCGAGTCGGTGCGCTGGTTCACGGCGTCGTGAAGGCCCAGGAGCGGGGCGCCCCGGACGACGTAGCGGTCGGAGCTGCCCGGCAGCCGCACGCCCCGGTCGACGAAGCTGCGCTGGCGGTACAGGCCGGCGCGCACGCGCTCGCGCCCCAGAACCCGCAAGAAGCCGTCGCCCAGCTCGCCGACGAAGCGCTGCTGCGGCACCGGGACGACGCCCAGCCGCACGATGCGCTCGAGCGTCGCGTCCGACACCATGCCGCAGTGCTCGATGCGGTGGCGGTGGTCGGGGCGGGGGTCCGCCTCGAGCGCCTCCTCGTAGCAGTCGAGGATGAACTCGACCGCCAGGTCGCCGATCGCGTGCACGGCGCACTGCCAACCGCTGCGGTGGGCGCGCAGGATCCAGTCGCGCAGCGTGGCCTTGGGGGTGGCGAACATCCCGTGGTTGTCGGGGTCGTCGACGTAGCCACCCCGCATCGCGGCGGTCTGGCCGATCAGCGAGCCGTCCGAGAACATCTTCGCGGCACCCAGGCGCAGCCGGTCGTCGCCCCAACCGGTCGCCATCCCGAGCGACAGCGCGAAGCCGGCCTCTCCGGCGGCCCCGGTCAGCGCCTCGAGCGCCTCCGCCTTGACCATCAGCGTCGATCGCACCCGCAGCCGTCCGGTGTCGACGGCGCGCCGGTAGGCGAGCGCCTCGAGGTCGCTCAGGTAGCCGATGCCGGCCTCGGTGTGGCTGGTGATGCCCTCGGACACGTACACCCGGTCGGCGGCCTCGAGCGCGTCGACCAGCTCCTCCTGCGGGTACGGGTGGAAGGCGCGGGTCGCCAGGCCCATCGCCGTCTCGAGCAACAGCCCGGTGGGTTCGCCGGCGGCGTCGCGCACCGCCCGGCCCCCGTCCGGGTCGGGGGTGTCGCGATCGATGCCCAGCAACTCGAGGGCGCGGCTGTTGACGACCGCCATGTGGCCGGAGGTGTGGCGCAGGTAGATGGGGTGGTCGCGGCTGGCGCGGTCGAGGTCGTGGCGGTCCGGGTGGCGGGCCGGACGCAGCTTGTTGTCGTCGTAGCCGGCGCCCTTGACCCAGGCGCCGGCGGGCAAGGTGCCGGCGCGCGCCGCCAGGGCGGCGACGAGGGTCTCGAGGTCGGGGGTGCTCTCGGCGTCGGTCGCCACCATCTGGAGCTGCATCCCGAAGCCGATCATGTGGTCGTGGGCGTCGTGGAAGCCCGGCACCAGCGTCCGCCCCCGGAGGTCGACGACCTCGGTCCGCGGTCCGCGCAGGGCGGCCATGTCGCCGTCGTCGCCGACGGCGAGCACGCGCCCGTGCGCCACGGCGACGGCGCGGGCGCGCGGGCGGGCCTCGTCGACGGTGAGCACGTCCGCGCTCGATAGGATCAGGTCGGCGGTCACGGGGTGGGGCATCGGGACTCCTCGGGGTGCGGCGCGGTCACATCGCCGCGCCACCGTTCAGGTGCAGCACCTGACCGGTCATGAACTCGGCCTCGGGCGAGACCAGGTAGGCGACGGCGCCCGCGACGTCGTCGGGGCGGCCGATGCGGTGCCAGGGGATCAGGGCGCGCTGGTGGTCGAGGCCACGGCGGCGCGCCATGTCGGTGTCGATCACGCCCGGCGCCACCACGTTGACCGTGACCCGGTGCGGCGCCCATTCGCGCGCCAGGCTGCGGCTGAAGGCCTCCACGCCGCCCTTGGCGGCGGTGTACGCGGTGCTGCCCGCGACCCCGATGCGGGCGCTGACCGAGCCGAGGTTGACGACGCGGCCCGCTCCGTCGGCTTTGAGGTCGGGGGCGAAGGCGCGGCACATCAGGAGCAACGAAGTGAGGTCGACGCGGAGCATCTCGTTCCAAGCGTCCAGCGTCAGCTCCTCGAGGGGCGTGCCGGTGCCGCCGATGCCGGCGTTGTTCACCAGCGCCCGCACCCCGCCGAAGGTGGCGCGCACGGCGTCGGCGAGGCGCGCCACCGAAGCCTCGTCCCCGACGTCGGCGACGAAGGGGGCGACCTGGGCCGAGCCGTCCGCGAGCAGGCGCACCTCCTCCAGCACGGCCTCGTCGCGGTCGACGAGCGCCACCCGCCAGCCGTCCCGCACGAGGCGCTCGGCGACCGCCCGGCCGATGCCGCGGCCCGCGCCGGTGACGACGGCGACGGGCCCATCGATCACCCGTGCGCCTCCTTCCAGAAGGCGGCGACGTCGCGCAGCGGCGCGACCCACACGTCCGGGTACGACAGCACGGTCGACAGGACGCGCTCGAGCATGCGCAGGCGCCCGGGCCGGCCGATGAACTGCGGGTGGACCGTGAGGTTGAAGTGGCCGCCGAGCGCGTACAGCCCGTGGAACTCCTCGAGCCAGGCCTTCTCGACCAGCTCCGCGGGCCAGATCGGACGCGACGGCGGTCGCGTCTGGAACATGAAGTACGGTGCGTCGTCGAGCAGCCACTGGACCGGCAGCTCCACTAGGCCCTCGGGGTGCACGTAGGGCGCCAGGTCGTCCATGAGGTTCGACGAGTAGGCGAACCCGTGCTCGCGCAGGAGCGGCAGCGTCCGCGGCGTCAGCTCCCACGCCGGCGAGCGGAAGCCGACGGGGCGTGCGCCGGTGACGCGTTCGAGCGCCGCCATCCCCTCGAGGAAGCGGGCTTCCTCCTCGTCGGGGCGGTCGGGGTCGGGCCACTCGTGTTGGTAGCCGTGGTGGCCCACCTCGTGGCCCATGCGGTGGATCCGCGCGACGACGTCCGGGTACTGCTCGGCGACCCAGCCGGGCACGAAGAAGGTCGCGCGCATGGCGAAGCGCTCGAGCAGGTCGAGCAGGAGCGGCACGCCCACCTTGGGGCCGTAGGCGCCCTGAGACAGGATCCCAGGCCGGCGGGCGTTCTCGGGGTCGCGCGACAGCCACAGGCTCTCGCCGTCGACGTCGATGCCGAGCGAGACGGCGCAGCGCGCGCCGCCCTTCCAGGTGATCGTCCTCATGCCTTCGCGCCTCCTTGGCGGTCGTCCTCGTTCGGGAGCGATCCGCTGACCGGGATGCCGTAGCGGCCGGCCGCGAGGCCGCCGTCGATCCGGAGCTCCTCGCCCGTCAGGTAGTCGAGCGCCGGGTCGGCGACCAGCAGCACCGCCGCGGCCACGTCCTCGGGCGTGCCCATGCGCCCCCAGGGCACTTGGGCGGTCATGGCTTCTCGGTACGCGGGTGCCAGCGGCGGCCCCTCGGGCACGTCGACGATGCCTGGCGACACCGCGTTGACCCGAATCCGGTGGGGCGCCAGCTCCAGCGCCATCGTCCGCGTCAGTGCCAACAGCCCCGCCTTGGAGGCCCCGTAATGGGCGGCGCCCACCCGCGCGAAGCGCGCCGAGCCCGAGGCGATCGTGACGATCGCGCCCCCTTCGCCGCGGGCCGCCATGCCGCGCGCGAAGCGCTGGCACACGAGGAAGGCGCCGCGCAGGTTGACGTCGAGCACGGCGTCCCAGCGCTCGGCGGGCAGGTCGAGGAAGGCGTCGGCGGGGTAGACGCCGGCGTTGCTCACGAGCACGTCGACGCCGCCCCAGGCGGCCTCGAGACCGTCCGCCCAACGCCCCACCGACGCGGGGTCGCGCACGTCCAGCGCGTCGCCCCGCGCCTCGCCGCCCAGCCTGCGGGCGGCGGTGTCGGCGCCCGCGCCGTCGAGGTCGCCGAGCGCGACGCGCGCACCCACAGCGTGGAAGGCGCGCGCGATCGCGAGACCGATGCCGCGCGCGGCGCCGGTGACCGCGACGCGGCGGCCGGCGTGGCCGATCATCGAGCGCGTCCCTGGTCGAGGGTCCAGCGCACGGCCCGCTCGAGCCACGGCCACTGCGCGCCATGGCCGCCTTCCAGGTCCCAGCGACGCGCCTCCGCGTCCCAGCCGAGCTCCAGGTGGCAGCCCATCAGCAGCACCTGGCCCTGGTCGTAGGCGAAGGTCACCGCCGCCGGGTCCCCGGTCGCGGCGTAGCTCGCGAGCACGGTGGTCGGCTGCTTGGGGTGTGGGTGGAGCGCCGGGCCGCCCCAGTAGACGGCGCTGTGGCGCTCGTCTCCGGCATGGACGGGGTGGTCGTGGAGCACGAGGTCGGTGGCGCGCCAGCCCTTCCAGGGCTCGATCGCGTCGATCGGTCCGACGGCGAGACCCTTGAACAGGTCGAGGTCGTACTCGGTGAAGCGCCCCTCCCACTTGATCAGGTCGGCGGCGTGGTACGCACCGGCGCACACGCCCACGTAGGCCCCGCCGCGCGCCACCAGAGCGCGCACGGCGCGCTTGCCTTCGGGGGGGACGTCGCGGATGTACGGCCAGGCCCAGCCGCCGGGCCAGTAGACGGCGGTCGCGTCGGCCAGACCCTCCTCGGTGAGGTCCTCGGGCCCGACCCCGCGCCACGGCAGGCCGACCGAGGTCAGGAAGGCCTGGATGCCTTCGCGGGTGGGGTCGCCGGTACCGGCCCCTTGGTAGACGACGATCATGGCGTCCTCCTCATGTGCCCCGCTGCGTCGGGTCGAGCGCGTCGCGCAGGGCGTTCCCCAGCAGGTTGAAGCCGAGCACGGTCAGCACGATGGCGAACCCGGGTGCGTTCACGAGCCACGGGGCCCGCCGAAGGTAGTCGCGCGCGGACACGAGCATCGCCCCCCATTCGGGGTCGGGTGGCTGGGCCCCCAGCCCGACGAAGCCGAGCGCCGCGCTGCTGAGCAGCGCGATCGGGAACTGGAGCGTCACGAGCACGATCAGCGGCGACATGATGTTGCTCCCGACGTGGCGGAACATCACGTGCGCGGCGGAGCCGCCGAGCGCGCGCGCCGCCTCGACGAAGACCCGCTCCTTGACCTCGAGGGTGGCGGCCCGCACCACCCGGGCGAACCCGGGGATGGAGGCGATGCCCACGGCGATCATCGTGTTCGTGAGCCCGGGCCCGAGCACCGCGATGATCGCCAGCGCCAACAGGATCGCCGGGAAGGCGAGCAGCACATCGACCAGGCCCATCATCGCCACGTCGAACCAACCGCCGACGAAGCCCGACACCACCCCCAGGAGGCCACCGACGAGGAGCGCGATCCCGACCGAAACGATGCCGATCTGCAGGGTGAGGCGGCTGCCGTGCACGAGCCGCGCGAGCACGTCGCGGCCGAACTCGTCCGTGCCGAGCAGGTGTGCCTGCGAGGGGGGCTGCAGGCGCTCGCGGATGCTCATCGCGAAGGGGTCGCCCGGAACGACCCAAGGCCCGATCACGGCGATCAGCAGGAGCGCGCCGACGATGCCGCCGCCCAGCCAGAAGGAGGGCGAGCGGCCGAGGTGGCCCATCTGCCAGGAGCGCCGCCGGGGCTCGGACGTGGTGGTCGCGGGCGCGCTCACCGGAACTGCACCTGAGGGTTCACGACGCCGTAGAGCACGTCGATGACGAGGTTGAGGAGGACCGTGGTCACCGCGACGACGAGCGTCACCCCTTGGATGAGCGGGAAGTCCCGGAACTGGATGGCTTTGATCGCCAGGTCCCCGATGCCGGGGAAGGCGAACACGACCTCGATGATGAAGGCGCCGCCCAAGAGACCGCCGATCTGCAGACCGATCACGGTGAGCACCGGAAGCATCGCGTTGGCCATCGCGTGGCGCCACAGCACCCGGGTGGCGGCGAGCCCCTTGGCGTGCGCCGTCCGGATGTAGTCGAGGCGCAGGACGTCGAGCAGCGACGAGCGCACCATGCGCGCGATCGCCGCCGAGAGGATCAGACCGAGCGTGACCCCCGGCAGCACCAGGTGCCGCCACGACTCGTAGCCGAGGACCGGCAGCCAGGGGCGCTCCACGCCGAACTCGAAGATCAGGACCAACCCCAACCAGAACGCCGGCACCGACAGCCCCAGCGTCGCCAACAGCGACACCGCCAGGTCCACGAAGGTGTCGCGGAAGATGGCGGCGATCACCCCGGCCAAGACGCCGATCACGACCGCGACGAGCATGCCGGCGGCGGCGAGCTTGAGGGTGTTGGGGTAGCGCTGGACGATCTCCTCCGCGACCGGACGGCGCGTGCGCACCGACGTGCCGAGGTCGCCCTGCACCAAGCCGCCGAGGAAGCCGAAGTATTGCTCGTGCACGGGCCGGTCGAGCCCCAGCTCGCGGCGCAAGGCGTCCTTCTGGGCCGCGTCGATCGATTGGCCGAGGGTCATCATGTCGACGGGGTCCCCGGGCAAGAGAAGCTGCATGGAGAACACCAGCGCCGTGATGGTGAGCAGCACGGGGATGGTGACGAGCAGACGGCGGGCAAGATAGGTCGCGATGGGGGTCCGCCTCCCGATAAGGCGTGGTGGGCGGCGGTTTCCGCCGCCGCCCACCACGGGGAACTCAGTTCGTCAGGCGAGCGTCGTTGAGCAGCACGAAGCCGAGCGCGTCGAGCTCGAGACCCTCGAGCAGGTCGGAGCGGGTCAGGAACACGCTCCAGTCGGTGCCGATCGGGATGACGCCGACGTCCTCGAGCAGGAAGATCTGCGCTTCTTCGGCGATCGCCTGGCGCGCGACCGGATCGAGCTCGGTGGCCGCGCGGTCGAGGATGGCGTCGAGCTCGGGGTTCTGGTAGCCACCGGCCCAGCCGGGGGTGCGGAACACGTAGGTGAGGAAGATCGGATCCCAACCGGACCACCACATGAAGTTGAGGTGGTGCTTGCGCTCCGCCAACTGCCCGATCATCGACGCGACCTCGAAGGTCTGGAAGTCGACCGCGAAGCCGGCGTCGAGCAGCTGCTGTTGGATGAGCTGACCGCCCTTCATCCCGTTGGGGAGGGTGTAGGTCCACAAGATCAGCTCGAGCGGCTCGCCGTCCTTGGCCCACACGCCGGCGGCGTTCTGCTCGTACCCGGCCTCGCGCAGGAGCTCGGCGCTGCGTTCGAGGTCCTGGCGGTAGCCGTACTCCTCGCCGATGGCCTCGCGGTAGCCGGTGTTGCCGAGGGGCACGGGGGTGTAGTTCGCCGTCGCGTAGCCCTCGTAGGCGATGAAGGCGATGTCCTCGATGTTCAGGGCGTGCGCGACCGCCTGCCGCACCCGCACGTCGTCCATCGGCGGCAGGAAGGGGTTGACCTCGAGCATCGTGTACGAGTTGTTGTTCTCGTTGATGACGACCGAGTAGCGCGGGTCCTCGCGCAAGCGGTCGATGTCGCCGCGGGGGGCGTCGCCGAAGTGGATGAGGCCGGTCTCGAGCGCTGCGACGCGGCTGCCCTCCTCGGGCAGGATGAGGATGTTGAGCCGGTCGATCATCATCTCGCCCTGGTTCTCGACGTCGATCCGCGGCGAGGTGTAGCCGTCGACCTTGACCAGGCTGAACCCGGTCGCCGGCGTCCAGCTCTCGAGCTCGAACGGACCCGAGCCGACGACGTTGCGACCGAAGTCTTCGCCCAGCGCCGCGACCGCCGTGGGGGAGACCATGCCGTAGAACGGGCTCGCGAGGGAGGTCCAGACCGGCGCGTAGGGCGCGCTGTACGTGAAGCGCACCGTGTCCGGACCGGTGACCTCGACCGTCTCGAGGGTGCCTAGGCCGGTGCGGTTCGCCGATGGCGTTTCCGGATCCAGGTGCCGCTGGAACGAGAAGGCCACGGCCTCGGCGTCGATCGGGGTGCCGTCGTGGAAGAGCCGTCCTTCGCGAATGGTGAAGTCGATGACGGTGCCGTCCTCGTTGATCGTCCAGGACTCGGCGACCCAACCGTGCGGGTTGCTGTCCGGCCCGATGTAGACCAAGGGCTCCATCAGGTAGTTGAGGACCTGATACGCGGTGAGCTGGATCGTCTCGACCGGATCGAGGCTCGAAGGCTCGTCTTGGATGGCGATGCCGACGGTGGACTGGGCGGACGCCACGGTCAAGGTGAGCGCGGTGGCGAGGGCGAGGAGCAGGCGGTGAAGCATGCGCATGGGGGCCTCCTGAGTGGGGGTGTGGGTTGGGGGCGGGCGGGGCACGGAGCGCGCGAGACGCGCGGGCGGTCGGATCACACGGCGGGGTCCTCGGCTGGGACGAGGGCGGCGGCGAGCGCCCCGCGGAGCGCGGTCAGGCCCTGGTCGAGTTCACCATCGTCGATGAGCAGCGGAGCGAGGAAGCGCACCACGTTCCCGTGCATGCCGGCGGTGAGCAGCAGCAGACCGCGGTCCCGTGCCTGGTCCAGGACGGCCCGCGCCAGTTCGGGCGCCGGCCGGCGTGTGGCGCGATCGACGACGAGTTCGATCGCGAGCATGGGGCCGAGGCCCCGGACCTCTCCGATCTGCGGGTAGCGGGCCGCAGCGGCCTCGAGCTCCGCGCGCAGCTGCTCGCCGAGGGCAACGGCACGCTCCAGCACGGCCTCGCGTTCGAAGACGTCGAGCACGGCGAGGGCGGCGGCGCAGGCCAAGGGGTTGCCACCGTAGGTGCCGCCGAGGCCGCCCACGTCCGGGGCGTCCATGAGGTCCGCGGTCCCGATGACGCCTGCGAGCGGCAACCCGCCGGCGAGGCTCTTCGCCACCGTGACCAGGTCGGCCGCGACGCCCGTGTGCTCGAGCGCGAACAGGCGCCCAGTGCGCCCGAACCCGGACTGGATCTCGTCCGCGATGAGCAGGAAGCCGTGCGCGTCCGCGCGTTCGCGCAGGCCGGCGACGAACTCCGGCGGCGCCGGCACGAAGCCGCCTTCGCCGAGGACGGGTTCGAAGATCACGGCCGCCACCTGGTTGGGCGCCACCTCGGCGAGCATCAGCTCGTCGAAGGCCGCCAGGGCGCGTTCGGTGTCCCAGCCGCGATAGCCGTAGGGGAAGGGGCTCTGGTAGACCTCGGGGGCGAAGGGGCCGAACGACTGGCGGTAGGGCTTGGCCTTGCCGGTGAGCGTCATCCCGAGCAGCGTGCGCCCGTGGAAGCCGTGGTGGAACGCGACGATGCCCGGCCGACCGGTGGCGGCGCGCGCGATCTTGACCGCGTTCTCCACCGCCTCGGCGCCGGTCGTCACGAGCAGCGTCTTGGCCGGGCCGCGGACGGGCGCGAGTGCGTTGAGGCGCTCGGCCAACGCGACGTACGGCTCGTACGTCGCGACCTGGAAGGCGACGTGGCTCAAGCGTTCGAGCTGGGCGCGCACGGCCTGCGCCACTTTCGGGTGGTTGTGACCGACGTTGAGGACCCCGATGCCCCCGACGAAGTCGACGAACGGCCGGCCGTCGACGTCCCAGACCGTGGCGCCCGAGGCGCTTCCGACCACGATGGGGTGGGCGACGCCCACGCCGCGCGGAACGTGCGTGTGCCGCAAGGCCAACAACTGCTCTGAGCGTGGGACGACGGTCGCCATCGAACCTCCGGATCTGGACGCCCGAGCCGCGCGCCTCGGGTCGCTTGGAAAGAATGGCGAGAGGTTACCCGACGTGCGGTCGCGGCGTAAGGACGATGAAGTAGGAAAAGATCATCTTCCGTCCTACTTCAGGTAGGAAGTCGGCTGCCGAGCCCCCGTACGTACCCCGCCACGCGCAGGCGCAAGCGCACGTCCGGATCGTGCAGGTCGAGACCGAGCCGGTCTTCGATCCGCTCGAGGCGGTGGCGCAGCGTGGAGATGTGGATGCCGAGCGCTTCCGCCGTCGCGTTCAGCACGAACTCGTGGCTCGCGAGCGCGAACAGGGTCTCGGTCCAGAGCTGGCCGCCGCGCCCGGCGCGCAGCGGCGCCTCGAAGCCCTCGACCAGATCGCGTTGAGCCTCGCGATCGCCCTGCACGGCACGGGGAAGCACCAGGTCGTCGAAGCACGCCCAGGAGCCCGGTGCCACGTGCGGCAGGCTCGCGCGCGCCTCGGCGAAACCGCGGCGCACGCCGTCGAGCCCGACGTACGGTCGGGCCACCGCCATTCGCGCCTGGGCATCGTTCAGGGCGGTCCACACGTGCTCGATCGGCACCGTTCGAGGCAGGAGCACGATGAGGCGGTTGGAACTGGTCGTGAGCAAGTCCGACGCCCCGGAACGCAGCAGCGTGTCGCGCACCCGCTCGAGCGCCGCTTCGCGCCGCGCGAAGTCCTCGTGGGCGAGCGGGACGTCGAGCCCCAGCTCGACGATGGCCACCTGGTGGGGCTCGCGGGCCGAGAAGCCGGCCGCATGGGCGCGCTCGGCGACGAGCCCGACGGCGTCGAGCCGCCCTTCGATCAGGTCGTCCACGAAGCTGCGGCGCAACCGCGATTCGATCGTGCCGAGCTCGCGCTGATGGGCGAGCCGCAAGGCCGTGACCAACGCGGCGTGCTCCACGGCGCGTCGCTCCAGTGGCCCGGGCTCGCCCTGGCGGCCGAGCAGCCACACCGTCGCCACCGTCTCCGTCTGGACCAGTACGGCGGCGCGCACCGCCCATCCGGCCGGTGCGGCCTCGGTCGGGACGCTGCGTCGCTCGGCGGTGGTGTTCGAGGTTGCCGCTCGCGTCGCTTCCGACGCGATGGCGGCCACGGCTTCGGCCCCGACGGTGGCCGCCAACGGGTCGCCGTTGGCGGCGACGATGGCGACGTCGTGCCCGGTCTCGGCCGCGAGCGTGCGCGCGAGCACCTCGAGGCTCGCCCCGCTGGCCGCGGCTCGCGTGAGCGCGCGGTGGATCGCTTCGCTGCGCTCGATCACGCGCGTCTGCTCCCCCAGGAGCGCGGTGTGCACCTCCTCGGTGACCTGAGCGAACGGCACCTCCCACGGCACTTCGAGCAGGACCAAGCCGTGCGCCGGCGCATCCTCGCGCACCTCGTCCGGGAACGTCTCGAAGAACTGTGGGACGGCCAGCCCGACGCCGGCTACGCCAGCCGCGGCCAGATCGCGGAACAGGTCCCGCAGCCCTCGCGCCTCACGCGGCCAGGCGTACCCGGTCGTCAGCATGAACTGGCCTGGGCGGGCCCAGGCGACGGCGTCGGGGTTGTCGAGCACGTGCACCCAGTGGACGTCCCGGTCCAAGTGGGCGTGCCCTGCAACGACCCGGGCGTTGCCCAGGCAGGGGAGCGCGAGGACGTCGCGGAAGCGCATGCGGCCATGATAGTTCGGGGGTGTCGGCGGTTCGATCGATCGCGGCCACGGCCATCGCCCTCAAGGACCTGATCGATACCGCCTACCCGGGCACGGGCGCCCACGACGGTGCGCGCGGCGACCACCTGCTCGTCGGGCCGCCGTTCTCGATGGCGGACGCCGAGGCGGACGAACTCGTGGAGAAACTCGGGCATGCGCTCGCCATGGCCCGTGGCCAGATGGGCGCCTTCCGGGAGGGTTAGCAGCAACCGCCCTTGGCCCCAGGTACGGGTGATGGACCGGCCACGGCTCCGGCAGCGGTGCCTTCGAGGCTGCTCCGACGCGGGTCGGTGGCGCACCGGTGCGGGCCGGATGCTCTACCGTGGGGCGTGCGAAGGAGGTACGGACCATGAAGGACCACGACGTCTCGTCGGTCTGGCGGTTCCTGCGGCCCGAGGTGATCGCCTGGGCGGTCGCCGAGCACGAGGGGCAGCGAAGCATCTGCCCGGTGGGTTGGACCATGCGGACCTCGGCCACCCCACCGATGATGGCCGTCAGCGTGGCGCCATCGCGCTTCACCCACGGGCTGATCGAAGGCTCCGGGGCGTTCGTGCTGGCGTACCCGGGCCGCGACCTGGCTCGGGCGACGCACTACTGCGGCACCCAGAGCGGTCGCGACGTCGACAAGTTCGCCGAGGCCGGCGTGACGGCGGTACCCGGGCAGCGGGTGGCGGCGCCCAGGATCGCCGAGGCCGAGGTGAACCTCGAGTGCCGGGTGGTCGACCGCTTCGCCACCGGCGACCACTCGATCTTCGTGGGCGAGGTCGTCGCGGCGTCGGCGCAAGACGAGCCGGGTCCGCTGCTCTGCGTGGTCGACGAGTCGGCCGGGTACGAGATGATCCTGCAGGACGCCCGCTTCTGCTTCGGGGTGGTGCGGGGGTAAGGGGTCGTCGGTCGCTTCGGCGACCGAGCCGGGCCTGGCCGCGGTCCCTCGAGGACAGATCTCCGGCCGGCCGAGAAGCCGGGTCCCCGCGAGTGCCGGGTCCCGGCTCGTTCGAGGTGCCGGCGGACTCACGGCGCCGTGGGCCAGGTCGGCCGCACGCCCGTCTCGGCCCAGTCCACGAGGGCGAGGAGGGCGGTGGCGTACTCCTGGGCGGTGACGTAGTGCCCGTAGCGGGGGATGACCCAGGTGCCGTACCGGTCACTCGATCCGGTGCGCGCGACGTTCTGCGCGTACGACCACTCGTGGACCATCGGTGCGATCGGATCGTGACTGGCTACGACGCTGACCAGCGGGATCTCGAGTTCGCCACTGGGTTCGTAGTGGAAGGTCCAGTAGCGTTCAGCCCACGGGTCGGCCGAGAGCCGCGTCACCCGTGCGTTCAACTCCGCCTCTTCCTCCGAGGTCCAGTCCGGTCCGGTGTACGTGACGTGTTGGTTGTCGAACGCCAAGCCCCCGCCGCGCGTTCGGTAGTCGTCGAAGTTGAGGAGGGCCATCCCTGCCGGCCCCAAGAGCGAGTTGACGAGCGAACGGAACGCCTCGGTCGGGTCGGCTGCCGCCGGGTTCGCCGTCAGGAGCGGGATGCCGTTGCCCGCAGGGTCGAGGTGTTCGCTCCCGGGGAAGCGAAGGCTCGCCATCCGCTGCAACCCGGTGGGGTCGACCTGGACGAGGGCGACCAGTTCTTGCGCAATCGTGTCGAACTCCTGTGGTGTCAGGGAGCGGCCGGTTCCCGGAGGCGACGTGAGCAGGCCGGGGAAGAAGGCGTCGACCAGCACCCACAAGTCGAACACGCGATCTCCAACCTGGTCCGTGCCGCCGAGCGCGCCGCACGTGGACATGGCGCCTGCATACCGGTGGGGGAACTGCTCGGCCAGGGCGACGGCGATGAGGCCGCCCATCGAGTACCCGGTGACGTACGTCGCGGTGGGCGCGGTACCCAGGTGGTGGGGAGCGATGGCGTTGAGCAGGTGCGTGTCGCGCATGCCCTCGGCGACGGCGAGGCCGTGGTGCTCGAAGGCGCTGGCCGCGAAGGCGAATCCTCGGCACACGACCTGGTTGCGAATCTGCGCGATGTCCAGCTCTTCTGCTTCTGCCTCGAAGCCGAGAGGTAGCGGAAACCAGAACGTGCCGCCGGGGACGAAGGAGTGGAACATCCCGTGTGCCCAGAGCACCAAGTCGCCGTTCCAATCGGCGGGCTGGTAGATCAGGTAGTCGGCCTCGCCGAGGCGGCCGGCGGTCTCGGTGACAGGGACGGCGGCGGGCCCGCCCAAGGGCGTGCAATCGAGGGTGCCCTCGAGGACTTGGAACTCCTGGTCGGGGTCGAAGCTGGCGCGGTGGCCGTCGAGCTCGATCGTCTCGAGCCCGGACGACCAGGCGAACGCCAGGAGGGTGGCGGCGAGGATCGCCGCCAGCGGACGGAGGCTGGTTCGGAGGGTCATGTCGTCCTCCTCGGGGCGTGCAGTCGGGAGATCGCTTCGGGTGCAGCCGGCCCCCGATGCCGATGGTGCCTCAGGTCGTCTCCGCGACGTTCAGGCTCCACCCCCTTCACGGCGCGACGTGGTTCCAGGACCGGGTGCGTCCGCGCCCAGTCCGATGGCCGCAGGCGACAGGTCGGTCGGCCACGGCCGGTCTGGATGGACCGCGGCCACCGAGCGCACGCGCGACAGCGTCACCACCACGATGACTCTCCTACCTCCATGCTCCCGATGCGGCGTACCGGATCCGTGGAGGCGTCGTTGGCGACCGAACCGACATGGGCGTGCCCCCGGTGCGCACGGTGAGCGATGAGCGCGGGCTTCCGGGGCGGCTTCCTATACTTTCGGTGTTCGACCTACGTACGCCGGGTGGCAGCGACTGACCGCGCCCTCGGTCGGAGCGCGGTCGGGCCCAGCGTGGAAGCTGCGGCTTGGCCGACGAGCGGAACGTGCCGCTCGCGGCCCATGACTCAGGAGGAGCCATGCACCTCCGGTTCGTTCGTCTGATCGTGTCCGCGCTTCTCATCGCCACGCTCGCCGTCGCTCAAGGGGACGCCGGCGACGCCCTGCGCGAACTGGGCAACCGCTGGGCTGAGCTCTACAACGCGGACGATTTCCAAGGGGTCGCCGATCTCTACACCGAGGACGCGATCGTCGTGAACTTCGACGGCCGCGCCGACGTGGGTCGTCAAGCGATCTACGAGGGCATCGCCGAGCCGCTCCCGGAGCCGATGGACCAGGGCACCATCGTCGTGAACACCGACGAGGTCGAGATCTTCGGCGACATGGCCTACGGCATGGGGACCTACGTGCACTCGGCGCCCGACGGCACGGTCTTCATCCAAGGTAGTTTCATGACGATCGACAAGCTCGTCGACGGCGAGTGGAAGATGCATCGCCACCTCATCAACATGCTGATGCCCGAGCCTGAAGCAGACGCGCCGTAACGGCGCACCTGTTGCGCGCCACGTTGCCGCGCGCGCGGTCTACGAGCCCCGCTTCGGTCCTCCGTGGCGGGGTTCGAACGTGCCGCGGCCCATCAGCCGACGACGCCCGGCGTCTCGGACCGCGCCGCCCGCGCCAACAGGTTCTTGCCCAGCAGCCCGTCGACGTCGCCGTCGGAGGCGCCCAGTTCGCGCAGCCGCTGCTCGACGCTCGCGATCAGCGCGCCCGGTCCCGCGCCGTCGCCATCCCCCGTCGTTTCCGACGCCCACGCACCGGGCCGAGCGAGCTCGAGCCCGATCGCCACCCGGCCTTCGTGGCCGTCGTCCAGCCGCTGCTCCAGCGCCGCCACCGCGCCCCGGGCGCCGTCGTCGACGAAGGCGCGCGCGCCGTAACCGAGGAGCGCGCCGGTGTCGGCGAGCTCCCGGTGCAGGCCGTCGTCCGGTTGCGTCTCCATGCGGCAGACGTAGGTGCGCGCGCCGGGCACGCCGCGCGCGCCCAGGTACCGCATGAGCGCAGCGAGGTCGGCACCCGCTTCCAAGCGCACCAGCAAGAGCGCGCCCGACCGGCGGCACGCCTCGACCGCGGCCTCCCAGCAGGGGTCGTCGTCGGGCGCTTCGGCGCCCAGGGCGGCCGCCACGGCCGCGGGCCGCGCCAGCGGCTGCTCGCGCATGCCCCCGTCGAGCTCGCGCTGGAACGTCGCGAGCGCGGCGTCGGCCGTGATCCACGGGCGCCGTCCGGTCGGGTAGTGGGCGGCCGTGTGGAAGCCGGTCACGGCCGCGATGGCCACGCCGCTCTTCTTCGACAGGCGGGCGAGGGCGGTCGCGTCCCGGCCGCAGCCCTGCGGTTGGGCATCGAGCAGCGCCGCGCGGCGCGGGGCGGCGGCGCGGGCGAACCCGCGCAGCCCTTCTGCCAGGCGCTCTTCGTCGTTCAGCGGCGCGAGCGTCGTAGGTGCCTGCGAGGTCGGCGCGATCCAGCCGTGGCCGTAGCCGTCGAAGCGAACGTCGGCGGTCGCCTGGAGGATCGAGCCGGTGACCAGCGGCACCACGTGGGCCGGGTTCACCGACGCGGCGGGGGCGGTCGTCTCGAGGCTCATGGCGGCCATCGTCGCACGCCTTCTGACGCGTGCCGGGAAGCTGGGCACCGAACGCCGAGCCGCGCGTCCCACCGACGCCGGCCTATCCTGGAGCACCCTGGCCCCGCGCGGAGCACGCCGATGGTGCGCGTCGTCCCGACGGGCGGGTCGAGAAGGAGGTATGCGCATGCGCGTCATCGTCACGGGCGGAAGCGGCCGCGCCGGCAGCTACACGGTGCGGGAACTGGCCTCGGCAGGCCACGAGGTGGTCAACCTGGACGCGGTGCGGCCGCCGGCGGGCTTGCCGGGCGACTACCTGCAGCTCGACCTCACCGACGGCGGCGAGGTCTACGACGTGCTCGCCCAGGTTCGGCCCGAGGGCGTGTGCCACCTGGCGGCGAACCCGTCGCCGCACGGGTTCCCGCGCAACCAGACGTTCGCCAACAACGTCCTCTCCACCAACCACGTGATGCAGGCGGCCGGCGACCTCGGGGTGCGGCGCCTGGTGTACGCGAGCAGCGAGATGGCGACCGGTTGGCTCACGACGGACGAGCTGCCGCCGAAGCTCCCGTTCGACGAGACCGACCGCGTGGCCTCGCCGAACGCCTACGCGCTGAGCAAGTACATGGGCGAGGTGATCGCCGAGTCGATGGTGCGCCAGTACCCCACGATGTCGATCGCCAGCCTCCGCATCAACAACGTGATCATGCCCGACGGCTACGACGTGCTCCGCTACCGGCGCGAGAACTTCCCGGAGGGCGGCGTCAACTTCTGGAGCTACATCGACGCGCGCGACGTGGGCTCCGCCTTCCGGGCGGCGCTCGAGGGCGAGATCGAGGGGCACGAGGTGTTCCTGATCGCCGCCGCCGACACCTGCCTCGACACGCCCATCCAGGACGCCGTCGAACGGCTCTACGGCGCCGGCGCCAACTTCGCGCCCGACCACGGCCCGTTCGACTCCGTCTTCGATTGCCGCAAGATCGAGGCGCGGCTCGGTTGGAAGGCCCAGCATTCGTGGCGAACGCAGTAACCGACGACCTCGCCGCCTCGTACCGCCTCGTCCGGCGAACCCGCGCCGGCGTGCTCGATTGGCTCGACGCGCTCCCGCCCGACGTGCTGACCCAACGCCGCTCCGATTTCGCCTTCGGCAGCCTCGACCGGATCTATGCCCATGTCGCGGACTGCTACCTCTGGTGGGTCGGCTCGGTCGGCCTCGGGCGCGCGGACGAGGAAACGATGGCCGGCGGCAGCGTGGGCGCGCTGCGCGCGGCGTTCGCGAGGGTGGATGCCGTCGTCGACGAGGCGCTCGCGACGTTCGAAGACCTCGACGCGCCCCTGCCGTGGACGTCCTCCGAAGGGCATCAGGAGGTGCTCAGCCGCCGCTGGCTGCTCCTCCATCCGATGACCCACGAGTTCCACCACAAGGGTCAGGCGCTTGCCTTGGCGCGCGTGCTCGGGCATCCACATCCCGGTGTGCCCGACACCGACCTGGTGGCGCCTGGCTGAGGCCGACTCGCCGGTTAAGCCCTACGGTTGCCCTTCGAGCGCGCCGAGGCCGACCTCGCCGCATGCGAGCGCGGGTACGTCGAGGCCCGCCACGTCGGGTCGATCGATCGCGTCGCCGTCGAACACGTAGACGAAGTGGTCGCCCTGCGTGACCTCCGCGAACGTCAACGTCGACTCGGTGATGCTGACGAACGGGTCGTTGGCGCGACCGATCGGCTCGAGTTCGAGGAACACGGGCCGGTCCGGACCGCAGGAACCGACGTACACGGCGGACGTGTAAGGCCTGCTCGCGACGATCCCGTGCACGGTGAGGATGAGCTGCGTGCCACCCTCGGCCAGCTCGACGACCTGGAGTTGCCCGGTGACGCCGCTGTCCTCGACGGCGAAGAGCGGGTAGGAGGCGGTCTGGAGGCTGGACGTGGCGGTCGGGGGTTGGTCGCCTTGCGCGGAACCCAGGGTCGAAGCGAGCGCGACGACGACGAACGCGACGAAGGCGACCCAATGGGCCGGGACCGAACGAGGGATCTTCATGGGGCGCTCCTTGTCGATGCCACTGCATCGGAGGCGGGCGTACCCGGTGGACCACCGGTGGGTGGATCACCGCACGGTAGCAGCGCGCCCCGCGCATTCTCGGGCGCGTGCACATCGCCGGTGTGGCGGTTCGAGGACGGGCATCCTCCGGCCGGACACCACGCCGTTCGCGATGACTGATAGCCGACTGATGTCCGGTCCCTAGGCTGCACCCATCTCACGAGAAGAGAGGTGCTGCCCATGCCACGACCCAGCCGCTCCACCCACCCCAAGGCCCCTTGGCGCCCCGCGCTCGCCCTCGCCGCCCTGCTCGCGCTCGTCGCCTGCGGGGGCCAGGGTGGACCCGTCGGCAGCGTCGACGCCTTCGTGGCGGCGCTGCCCGCTTGGGACGAGGTCGCCCCGCCGGTGGTCGAGAACGCCGGCGAACCGACCGGCGAGACCCCCGTCATCGACCAGGAGGAGGTCGACGGCACCGTCTACACCTGCTCGACCACGCCGTACACCATCGCCAAGAACCCCACCGAGATGGCGCTCTTCAACCCGGACGCCTCGGTGCTGTGGCCCGGCGCGCTCATCCGCGGCGGGTCGCACCTGAGCGTGGGCTCGCTCGAGCTGCTGGCGCTCAGCCGGGAGCGGCGCGCGCCGCTGGGGATCTCGATCCAGGGCGGCGGCGTGCTCGGCATCTCGGGCGGGGTCAGCACGGTCGTCGACGAACCCGTGGGCAGCACGGTCCGCGAGGGCATCAACCAGTTGGTCGTCAACGCCCTCGATTCGGACGTCGCGGTCGGCGCCGGGGCCAGTACCTTCACCTCGGTCGAGAGCCACTCCACCAGCCAGACGCTCCTGAGCCTCGGGCTCGACGCCCGCTACCTCGGCGCGGAGGCCTCCGCGCGCCTCGACTACAGCAAGAACGCCAGCGAGCGTACCTACACCGCCTACTTCGTCCAGCGGCTCTTCACGATCGCCGTCGACCTCCCCGAGCGGCCGTCGTCGATCTTCGCCGACGGCGTCACTGGCACCGACCTGCAGGCGCTGGGCATCAGCGGGTCCAACCTGCCGCTCTACATCGACAGCGTCTCCTACGGCCGCATCCTCATGTACTCGTTCACCTCGAGCGACTCGCGCGAGCGCATCGAGGCGGCGCTCGAGTTCTCGTACAACTCGCCCATCGGCGGCGTCGACGGCTTCGCGGAGGCCGACCTCCAGGAGACCCTCTCGGAGGCGCGCATCGAGGTCTTCGCCCTCGGTGGCCCGAACACGGGCGTGCAGAACCTGATCCGCGACGGCAGCCTGGCCTCGTACTTCGAGGCGCCGCTGGCGATCAACCAGGTGGAGCCGATCTCCTTCACCCTCCGCAACCTGGGCGACAACACCCTCGCGAAGGTGGGCGACACGACCAGCTACGACGTGCGCACCTGTCTGCCGGTGGGTGGCGGCCTGCCGCAGCCGCAGCACTGGTGGCCCGCGAACGGCGACACCGACGACGCGGTCGGCGGGGTCGACCTGAGAACCTTGACGGGTTCGTACGGTGCCGGTTGGGACGGCGCCGACCCGGACCAGCGCTCGTGGACCTTCGACGGGCAGGGCGAGTACCTGTCCAGCCCGCAGCAGTTCCTCGTGGTCCCGACCGACGGTCCCTTCACGCTGAGCGCCTGGATCAATCCGCGCTCCACGGGCGGCCTCCACACCGTCGTCAGCCAGGTCGGCGGTACGTTCCGCGCCGGCGACTTCTCGATGCGGGTCTATGGCGGTGACCCGCAGGGCCACCTGCAGATCTGGCGGCGCCCCAGCGCGAGCTCCTCCTCGGTCGACGTCGTCCAGTCGGGCCTCATCGTGCGGAAGAACGTCTGGTCGCACGTGGTGGCCGTCTACGGCAGCACCAGCACCGGCGCCGGCGCCCTGCAGGTCTACGTCAACGGCAACCCAGTGGGCGGCGACGTCTACGAGAGCACCTATACTCCTTCACAACCCCGCCCCGACACCGACCTGACGATGATGCGGGTCGCGTCGAGCGAACTGGCGGAGGATCAGTTCGGCATCGGCTTCCGACGCTTCCCGTTCGACGGCTCGATCGACGAGCTGATGGTGTTCGACCGCGCGCTCACCGACGACGAGGTGCTGGCGATGTACCAGAACTTCGGGCTCTACCAACCCTGACGTTCGGCACCGTCCGGGACCTCCGCTCGCGGGGGTCCCGGACACCGTGAGCCCGACGCGGTTCCGTGGTCAGGGATGGCCTAAGGTGGCCCATGCGCCCTTCGTTGCGGCTCCTGGGCCCCCCTCGCTCGTGGGACGGGGAGGCGTGGATGGACCTGCCGCTGCGTCAATCGCTGCTGCTCGGCGCCTACCTGGCGCATCGCGACGACTGGGTCGGCCGTGACGAGGTGCTGGCGCTCTTCTGGCCCGACGAGGCCGAGTCGACGGCGCGTCACAACCTCAGCCAGCTCGTCTACCACTGCCGCCGACAGCCCTGGTTCGACGGGCTCGAGGCCGAGCGGACCCGGCTGCGCTGGCGCGTGGCGTCCGACGTGCAGCTCTTCCGCGCGGCGATCGGGGCGGGCGCCTGGCACGACGCCCTCGACCACTACGGCGGCGCGCTGCTCGAGGGCCTCCCTGCCGGCGGTGCCCCGGATTTCGAAGCCTGGCTCGAGACCGAGCGCGAGTCGTTGCAGGTCGCCTGGCGTGAGGCCGTGCTGCAGGTCGCGGGGGCGCTCGAGCGTGAGGGCCGCCCGTCGGAGGCGCTCGCGCGGGTCGCTGCGGTGCTCGAGCGCGACCCGCTGGCCGAGGACGCCGTACAGGCCTACCTGCGCTGCGCCCGCGCGGTGGCCCACGGCGAGGGCGGAGCGGGTCCGCGCGCGGCGGCGCTGCGCGCCTACGAGGCTTTCCGCACCACCCTGCGCGAGGAACTCGACCTGGCGCCGCTCGAGGCGACCGTCGCGCTGGCCGAGGCCCTGCGGGCCGACGTCGGGCCCGCGCCCACCCCCGCGGCCACCCCCACGCCGCCCCCGGCCGCGCCCGCCGAGCCGGCGCCCGTCGTACTCCGCGGCTTCCCGGCGCCGGTCACGCCCTTCGTCGGGCGCGAGGCGGAGCTCGCTCAGCTCCACGCGCTCTTGGCCGAGGGGGGAGAGCGCATGGTCACGCTGCTGGGGCCGGGCGGCGTCGGCAAGACGCGGCTGGCGATCGAGGCGGGGCGGCGGGCGGCCTGGGCCTTCGTCGACGGCGCGCTCTTCGTACCGCTCGCCGATCTCGACGACCCCGGGTTCCTGGCGGCCGCGATCGGTGCGGCGCTGGGCCTCGAGCCGGCGACGGGCCAGGACGACGAGGCTGCCCTGGTCGAGGCCCTCGCGCCGCGCTCGCTGCTGCTGGTCCTCGACAACCTCGAGCACCTCCTGGCCGGCGCGGGCCTGCTGGCGGAGCTCCTGGCCGCGTCGCCGGGCTCGAGCCTGCTCGTCACCTCGCAGGAGCCGCTCGACTTCCAGGGGGAGGTGCGCCTCGAGGTCGGTGGGATGGCCTACCCGGTGGCGGGCGAGGACGCTTGGGACGGGGCCTCGATCGAGCGCTTCGACGCGGTGGCGCTGTTCCTGCGCAGCGCGCGGCGCGCCCACCCGCAGTTCGTGGCGACGGCGGCCGACCATGAGGGCATCGTCCGGCTCTGCCAGCTGCTCGAGGGCCTGCCGCTCGGCCTGGAGCTGGCGGCCGCCTGGATGCGGCTGCTGCGCCCCGCCGAGGTCGCCGACGCGCTCGCGGCCAACCTCGACGCCCTGGCGGTCGCGCATCGCGACCTGCCCGCACGCCACCGCAGCCTGCGCGCCATGCTCGACCACACCTGGTCGCTGCTCTCGGACGAGGAGCGCGCCGCGCTCGCGGGCGTGAGCGCCTTCCGCGGCGGCTTCGCCCGCGAGGCCGCCGAGGTCGCCGCGGGGGCGGGCTTGCGGACGCTGCTCGCGCTGGTCAACAAGTCGCTGCTGCGCCGCACCGCGAGCGGTCGCTTCGTGGCGCTCGAGGTGGTGCGCCGCTACGGCGCCGATCGCTTGGCCGCCGAGCCCGCCCGGTTCGAGGCGGTCGCGACCGCGCACGCCGCGTACTTCGTGGCCTTCGGCCGCGATGCCGAACCGGAACTGGTCGGGGCCGAGCGTGCGACGTGGTTGGACCGCGTGGACGCCGAGCACGAGAACCTGCGCACGGCGCTCGCGCACCTGATCGCGGTCGGCGACGTGGCGCCGGGGATGGAGCTCGCGCACGCCCTGTTCCAGTTCTGGTGGCTGCGCGGCCACTACCGCGAGGCGCGCACCACCCTCGACGCGCTCCTGCGCCTCGAGGGCCCTCGATCCGCGGCGCTCCAGGCCCGCGCGCTGGGCGACGCCGGCGCGTTCGCCCGCCTCTGCGAGGAGTTCGAGGCGGCCCGGGAACGGTACGAGGCGAGCTTGGCGATCAAGCGCGGCCTCGACGACCCGACGTCGCTGGCGGCGACGCTCGGGAACCTCGGCAACCTGCTGCGGCTGCTGGGCGACCACGACGGCGCGCAGCGGCACCTGGAGGAGACCCTGGCCCTCTACCGCGGGGCCGGCGATGGGGGGCGCGTGGCGAACACGCTCAACAACCTCGGCGCGGTCGCGGAGGTGCGTGGCGACGCGGGCGCGGCCGAGCGCTGGTACCGCGAGGCCTTGGACGCCGCGAAGGGGGCGGACGACGGCTTCGTCGCCGCCTTGGCGCTGGGCAACCTCGGCACGATGGCGCGCGAGCGCGGCGACCTCGCCACGGCGCGGGTCCACCACACGGAGGCAGCGGCGGTCTTCGAGCGCCTCGGGTACCGCGTCGGGTTGGCGGTCACGGCCCAGCAGCTCGCGGACCTCGACCTGAGCGCCGGCGACCTGGCCGCGGCGCGCACGGGGTACGCGCTCGCGATGGCGCGCTTCGCCGACCTCGGCGACCAGCGCGGCGTGGCGGAGGTGGCCGGCAGCCTCGTCGACCTGGCCGTGGCCGAGGAGGATTGGGCGGCGGCGCTCCGCTGGCTGGGCGCCACGCACGCCCAGCACGAGCGCCTCGGGATCGCTCGGCCGGCCGCGGTGTTGGACGAGCTCGAAGCCCAGGAGGCGTGGGCGCGTGCCGCCGTGGGCTCCGAGCGGGCGGAGGCACTGCGCGCCGAAGGGGCCGGCTGGACGGTGGAGGAGACGCTGGAGCGGGCCTCCGGCCACCCGACCGCTTGACCCAGGTCATGGCGCCGCCGCACCTCCCCCCGCGAGGCTGCGGTTCATGATCCCGGCCCGAGTCCCCGACGTCGCCCCAGCGTGAGCCGTTTCCAAGTCGCGCTGGTCCGGGCCTCGCTGCTGTGGCTCGTCGCGACGGCCGTGCTGGGCGTCGTCTTCCATGTCTGGCCCAGCGCCGCCGGGCTCTGGCGCACCACCCACGTGCACATGGGCGTGCTCGGCTTCTTCCTGTCGATGGTCATGGGGGTCGCGTACTGGATGATGCCGCGCCCCGGGGGCCTGCGGCAGGAGCGCTGGGAGGCGGCGACCTTCTTCGCGCTGCACGGTGGGCTCCTCCTGCGGGTGGTGGCCGAGCCGCAATGGCGGCGGACGGTGGCGCCGGTCTGGCAGGCGGCGTCGACGCTGAGCGGCCTGCTGCTGCTGGCCGCGATCGCGACCTTCGCGCTCGCGATGAACGCTCGGGTGGTGACCGCGGACGCCGTGCGGCGGCGCCGCGTGCGGCGGGAGTCGGCGGAGCGCCCCGTCGTCGGTCGCGACGCTTGACCCAGGTCATGGAGCCGGCCGGGGTTGGCTGGTGATGCTGCGGTCGAACGCCGCGACGGGTTCGTCCCGCGCGCCCGGAAGGAACCCCACCATGACCACCATCGACGTCCGCTCCGTCCCCCCTCGCGATCGGCATCCGCGGCTGTTCGCGGCCTTCGACGCGCTCGCCCCCGGCGACGGCTTCGAGCTCGTGAACGACCACGACCCCAAGCCGCTCTACCATCAGCTGCGCGCCGAGCGCGGCGCCGCGCTCGACTGGAGCTACCTGGAGCAGGGTCCGGACGTCTGGCGGGTGCGCATCGGTCGCCAAGCGGACGATGCGGCCGGACCGGTCTTCGCCTTCCACGCCGACCTCGCCGCCCTGGTGGGCGACGTGCCCGAGGCCACGATCGTCAGCCGCCTGCTCCACCACGACGCGCACGTCAAGGTGACGCTCTTCGGCTTCGCGGCGGGCCAAGAGCTCACCGAGCACACGAGCAGCAAGCCCGCGATCATGCAGGTGCTCGCCGGCGAGGGCAGCTTCGGCTTGGGCTCCGAGGTGCACGCCGTCGGCCCCGGCAGCTGGGCGCACATGGCGCCCTCGGTGCCGCACACGGTCACGGCGCGCACGCGGTTGGTGTTCCTGTTGACGATGCTGAAGCAGGGGGGCTGAGCGCCGGCGGATGTCCGATCGACACCCCAACAACGAGTTCGGCGCCCACCTGGGCGCCGCGCTTGCGTTCGTTTGATGTCCAAGAAGATACCGCGGTATGCGTCATTCGTCAAGACGATGCGGCCGGGTGGCCCGGAACGACCGCCAAACCGCCCGGATCGAGCCGCGAACGGGCGCAGATCGTGCGCCGAGCGTGCGGCGGGGGTCACCCACGCCGCTGCGCGAGCAACCAATCGAGCAGCTCGGGGTCGGCGTACGCCGATGCCCATGCGTCGTGGCCCACGCCGGGGTACTCGGTGTAGCGCGGTTCGCCGCCGAGCTCGCGCACCCGCGCGACCAGCCGGCGCGAGTCGGCGACCGGCACGACCCGGTCGGCGTCGCCGTGGAACGCCCACAGCGGGAGCCGCGCCATCGCCGCGTTCGCGTAGTACGCCGTCCACGGGCCGCAGATGGGGGCGAGCGCCGCGAAGCGCTCGGGGTGCGCCGCGACCAGGTGGACCGTGCCGGCGCCGCCGAGGCTCAGGCCGGTCGCGACGACCCGGTCGGGGTCGGCGCCGTGGCGCGCCGCCACCGCGTCGAGCAGGTGGAGCAGCGCCGGGAAGTGCTGCGGCCAGACGTCGCCCACCGGGCACTGGGGCGAGAGGACGATCGCGGGGAACGCGAGCCCCTCCTCGAGCCGCTTGGGGAGCCCCTGGCGCCGCAGCTGGTCCGCGTCGTCGCCGCGCTCGCCCGAGCCGTGCAAGAAGAGCACCAGCGGCCAACCGCCCGCCGGCGCCGTGCCGTCCGGGACGTGGAGCAGGTAGGGGAGGTCGACGTCGAGCGTCAGCGAGACGGTATGGCGGTGCGCGGCTTGGGGCATGACGCAGGGTACCGACCCGCGGCCGGTCGCGCGGTGGCCGCCGAGCGCCCGCGTCGAACGGGCGGCGGAGCCGCGCCCGAGATGCCGTCCGGTGGGCCCAACGAAACCGGCGCCCCGTGGGCGCCGCGCGTGCTCGTTCGGTTGATGACTACGAACATACCGCGGTATGCGGCATTCGTCAAGACGATGCGGCCGGGTCGCTCGGACGCGCGCTCGAACGCCCGAACGCGAGCCGCGAACGGCCCCCGGCGGGTCCCGAACCCGCCCGACGGCCACCCGCCGGATCAGCCGCTCCGCCACCGCCATGCCCGCACCACGAACGGTC
>JAABSI010000017.1:0-5119 GCA_011390455.1 Trueperaceae bacterium | reverse complement strand
AGCCCGACAGGGCCAGCTGCACGCCGTCCGCCGCCAGCGCGCGGGCCACCCCCGCCGGCAACGCGGTCGGTCGCGCGCGCAGGGGCGCGTGCAGGTCGTCGGCCTCCGTGAGCACGCCGGCTTCGAACGGATCGCCGCCATGCGCCAGCAGCGCGTAGGTGACCTCGTGGCGGCCCTCGTCGGCGCGCGCGTCGGGCCACACCGGGCCGCGCACCAGCGACAGCGCGAGCACGTGCCCGTGCGCGTGCGCACCGTAGCGCCCGTCGTTCAGCAGCGCGACGCCGCGGCCCGGTTCGCTCAGGTCGAGCCAGCGGTGCACGGGCGCCTCGAACATCGCCGCATCCCATGGGGTGTTGCGGTGGGTCGGGCGCGTCAGGACGCCATGCGCGCACTCGAAGGTGGCGCGCTCGGCGCGCACCGCCACCGGCACCCGCGCTTGCAGCAGCCAGCGGCGCTCGCGCCAGTCGATCTCGGTGGCGACGTCGAGGCGGGCGGCGTCGGCCCACAGGCGGTAGGTCTGGACGATGCGACTGCCGCGGAAGGTGCGCACGACGCGCAGCGCGCCGCGCATCGGGCCCGACTCGACGACCTCGGCCGGGCCGTCGCCGGCGAGCTCCAGGCCGTCGACGTCGTACCCCGCTTCGACGTCCCAGGCGTCCCAGGCGCGCGGGTGGTCGGGGAAGGCCCACACCCGGTGGCCGCCGTCCACGAGCAGGTCGGCGCCGCGCTCGAGGTCCCGCAGGGCGATCAGCTCGCCGCGGTCGTCGAAGCGCGCCTCGATCCGCCGGTTGGCGAGGCGGTCGGGGGCGACGCTCACGACGTCGTCCGTCGGATCGAGCGCGCGGACGTCGCGCGCCAGCGACGCGACCGGGGCGCGCCCGACCCAGGCGCGGCCGCCGGGCACGGCTTGGCCGACGGCGGCGTCCGACGGCAGCAGCGCGCGCGCCGGGCGCTCGGAGAGCGTCGGGTTGGCGAGCATCCAGTGGTGGTCGCCGACCCCGGCCAACCGCGCCGCCGCCTCGGACGCCGCCGCCTCGGCCATGGCCTGCACCGCCGCCAGCTCGGCCTCCGCCCACGCCGCCACCTCGCGCACCGACGACCCGGGCAACACGTCGTGGAACTGCACCGTCAGGAGCCGCAGCCAGGCCTCGTCGAGGTCGGGCGCGGGCGCGCCCTCCAGGAAGGCCGCCAGCCCCGCGAGCGCCTCGGCTTCGACCAGCCGTGCCTCGGCGAGGCGATGGCCGCGCTTGGTGCGCGCCTGCGAGGTCAGCGTGCCGCGGTGCAGCTCGAAGTAGAGCTCGCCGCGCCAGGTCGGGAGCGGCCGCTCGGCCGCGGTGGCGGCGAGGCGGTCGACGAAGGCGTCGGCGCGACCGAGCGTCACCTCGGGGAGGGCCGGCAGCTCCGCCATCGCGGCGGCGGCGTCGAGCATGCCGCGCGTCGGCCCGCCGCCGCCGTCGCCGTACCCGAAGGAGAGCAGCGTCTCGGGGTGCGCCGCGCGCGGGCGTCGGCGGCGCCAGGTCTCGAGAGCGCTCGACGGGCCAAGAACGGCGTTGTAGTTGTCGGACGGGTTTTCGAAGGTGTGGGTCAGCACCCGCGAGCCGTCCAGCCCCTCCCACCAGAACTGGTCGTAGGGGAGGCGGTTGGTGTCGTTCCAGTTGGTCTTGGTGGTGACGAAGGCGTCGATCCCCGCCGAGCGCAGCAACTGCGGCACCGCGGGCGCGAACCCGAAGCAATCGGGGAGCCAACCGATGCGCGCCCGCACCCCCAGATGGCGCTCGAACCAGCGCTGGCCGTACAGCAGCTGGCGCGCGAGCGACTCGCCCGAGCTCATCGCCGTCTCGTGCTCCACCCAGGTGCCGCCCAGCACCTCCCAGCGCCCGTCGGCCACCCGCTCCCGGAGGCGCGCGAAACCCTCCGTATCGTCCTCGGCGTACCAGGCGTGCAGCGCCGCCGAGGACTGGCCGAAGGCCCATCCCTCGCGTTCGTCCATGAGCCCCAGCACCGTGCCGAAGGTGCGCCGCGCCTTGCGGCGGGTCTCGTCGACCGGCCACAGCCAGGCCAGGTCGATGTGGGCGTGGCCCACCGCCGCGACCCGCCCGCGCGGGGGCAGCGTCGCCCGTGCGCCCTGCAGCGCCGTGCGCAGGCGCAGATCGGCGTCGCGGACGCGCGCCCGGGCCTCGTCGCCGAGCGGCGCCAGCGCGTCGCCCAGCCCTTCGGGGGGCGTCCAGTCGCGGGCGAAGGCGCCCTGCGCCGCCAGCCGCGGCAGCAGCGCCTCCGTGGCGCTCGGCAGGTGCAACCCGTGCAGCGCCCCGTCGGCGGCGTCGAGCAGGGCGTCGACCGCCTCGCCGTCGCGGCCGCCGGCGAGCAGCGCCGCAACGGCCTCGGCGACGACCGCCAACCGGTTCGACAGACCCTCGACGTCGGCATCGAGCCAGACGAGGCGCGTCGTGCCGAAGCGGGGGTCCGGCACCGGCTCGCCGAAGGGGCGGCGGGCCACCGCCTCGATCCGCAGACCGAAGGCCAGCGCCGGCACCGCCAGCTCGCGGTGGTACGGGTCGAGCCCGAAGGAGCGCTTCCCGAACTTCGAGTGCAGCGTCGCCAACCCCTCGCCGCCGGCGTCGAGCTCGAGGCGGACCTCCTCGAGCGGCCAGTCCGCCGGGAAGGTGACGGTGTGGCGATCGAAGGCGACGAGGCCGTCGCGCGTGGGCCAGGGGTCGCCCAGGGCGATCTCGACGGGCTCGCCCCCCTCGGGGGTCGCGCGCCAGTTGCCGAGCGGCAGCGCGTCGCGCACGCGCCAGGCGCGCAGGTCGCCGAGGCGCGCGCGCAGGTGCGCGAGGCGCTGCTCCGGGCTGCGGGGGTCGTGCGGGTCGAAGGGGCTGGGCATCGGGGGCACCTCGGGTCGGGCGGCGCTAGGGCGCGAGCGGCCCGCGCGGCGCGAGCGGCTCGCACGGTGCGAGCTTCGCGCGCAGGCGTGCGAGCGTGGCGTCGTCGACGCCGGCGGCCTTCAGGTACGCCACCGCGCCGCCGTGGCGGTCGTCGAGGTGCGCGAGCGCCGGTTCGATCAGGTCGGCCGTCGCGCCCAGCAGGCGGCCGAACTGGAGCGGGTCGACGCCGCGGCGCACCGCGGCGGCGAGCAACCGCTCGCGCACGGTCTCGATCCGGTCGTGGGTGAGCGCGAAGTCCTCGATCACCGCGGCGCGGGGCACGCCGACCGCCTCGAGCACGAGCGCCGCGAGCACGCCGGTGCGGTCCTTGCCCGCGGTGCAGTGGAAGACCGCTGCCCCCGGGGCGTCCGCGATCAGGCGCACCCCCTCCGCGAAGGCTTCCCCGGCGTGGTCGAGCGCTGCGACGTAGAAGGCGGTGATGTCGAAGGGGTCGCTCGGCCGGCCGCCGCGCTCGTGCACGAGCCGCCACACCTCCACGTGGTGCACCACCACGTACGGGTGCCCCACCAGCGCGTTCGGTTCGAGCGCCAGCTCGCCGGCCTCGCGCAGATCGACGACCGTGGTGAGGCCGAGGCGCGCGAGCGCCTCGAGGTCCTCGTCCGCGAGGGCGAGCGGCGCGTCCGAGCGCCACACCCGCCCGCTCGCGGTGGTGCCGCCGCCCGCGAGCGGCAGGCCGCCCAGGTCGCGGGTGTTGGTGGTGCCGCGCAGCAACAGGAAGCGGTCGGCGTGGCTCGGGGCCGCAGGCGTCGTCACACCCCGAGGCTACCGCGCCCGCGCCCGGTAGATTGGCCGAGTGACGCCTCCGCGGTACGACCTCCTCGTCGCCGGCGCCGGCCTCGCCGGCTTCGCCGCGCTGCGCGCGCTCGAACGGCACGGCCTGGGCGACCTTCGGGTGTTGCTCGTCGACGCCGCGCCCCGCCGCGGCGACGACCGCACCTGGTGCTTCTGGGAGCAGGAGCCAGGGCCTTTCGAGGGCCTGATCGCGCACCGCTGGAGCGGCCTCGATGTCTACGGTCCTGATGGCGCCCATCAGCGCTTGGCGCCAGAGCCGTACACCTACAAGATGATCCGTGGCGGCGATTTCTTCGACCACCACGAGCGCTGGCTCGAGGGGCGGCCCCAGGTCGAGCGCCGGGTGGGGCAGATCACCGACGTCCGCACCGAAGGCGACCGGGCGGTCGCCGAGGTCGACGGCGCGCGGGTCGAAGCCGCGTGGGCGCTCGACGCCACCGCGGTGCCGCACGACGTCCCGACCGGGTACCACAAGCTGCTGCAGCACTTCCTGGGCTGGGAGGTCGTCACCGAGGAACCGACCTTCGACCCCGGCGTCGCCACCTTCATGGACTTCCGCGTCCTGCAGGAGGGGGGCACGTGCTTCGTCTACGTGCTCCCCAGCGATCCGCGCCGAGCCCTGGTCGAGTACACGGTGTTCTCGCCGGACGTGTGGCCCATCGATCGCTACGAGGCGCGCCTGCGCGACTACGTCGCCGCCCGTGGCTGGGGTGGCTACCGCGTCGAGCGGACCGAGATCGGCGTGATCCCGATGACCGACCGCCCCTTCCCGGCCACCCGCGGTGCCCGCGTGCGCGTGATCGGCACCGCGGGCGGTCTCACCAAGGCGAGCACCGGGTACACCTTCACCCGCGTCCTGCGGCACGCCGATGCGCTCGCCCGCGGCTGGGCGGCGACGGGCGCGCCGCCGGTGCTCCGCGCCGGCCGGCCGCGCAACGCCCTCATGGACGCGGTGCTGCTCCGCGGCCTCGCGACCGGCCGGCAAGATGGCGCCTCGTTCTTCGCACGGCTCTTCGCCAACAACCCGGCGCCTCGCGTGTTCGCCTTCCTGGACGAGGACACGCGCCTGGTCGACGAGGTGCGCTTGATGTTGGGGGTCGACGTACCGCTCTTCTGGCGGCTGGGGGCCGAGGTGCTCACGGCCCGGTACGCCGCCCACCGCACCCGCGCCGCCGCGCCTCGGGGCTAGGATGCACCGATGAACCGACCCGCACCCGTTGCCCCCAAGGTCAAGGAGTCGACGCTCCCCGGCGTCGGCAAGAAGTACGTGATCGAGCTCGACGAAGGGGGCCACGTCGCGGTGATCGTCAAGCCCGACGGCGAGCGCCAGCTGTACCACTTCCTCGAGGACGAGGACCGTCCGTGCGACGTCCTCACCCTCG
>JAABSI010000172.1 GCA_011390455.1 Trueperaceae bacterium | reverse complement strand
CGCCGAGGTGGTCGTAGCCCAGCGCGGTGAGCCGACCGACGACCGCGGGCACGTCCGTGCGGGCGCGCACCACCACGTCGAGGTCGACGACCGGCTTCGCCGCCAAACCCGGGACCGCCGTGCTCCCGACGTGTTCGATCGCCACCGCGAGGTCGGCGACGACCGGCCACACGGTCGCGCGGAGGCGCTCGAACACCTCCGGCCAGATCGGGTCGTAGTCGACGACGGTGATGGGGGTCGTCACGTGACCGTGAACTCGGCACGGCCCATCAGGGCACCGTTCACCAGGGCTTCGACGTGGTGGCGGCCGGGGTAGTGCGTGCGGGTGGTGTGCTGGGCGAGGGAGACGGTCTTGCGCACCCGGCCGGTGGCGCCGGGCTCGAGCTCGAGCGTGGCGCCCTTGAACACCTTCGGCCGCAGCGCCCCGTTCGCCTTGACGAAGTGCACCCGGAGGTCGACGAGTACGGCCCGCGGGCTGGAGTCGGGGTTGCGAAGGTCGACCTCGATGCGCACCCGGCCGCCGATCGCGGCGGGGTCTGGCGCCACGGTGAGGCGATCGACCACGACCTTCGTGCCTGCCTCGAACCCGAGCACCTCGAGCGCCTTCGGGTGCCCCTGCTTGACGAGCGTGCGCAGACCGTGCGCGACGAGCGCCCGCCGTTCGGGCGATGCGCCCTGGAGCCAGCGTCGGGCCACGGCGACGGCCACCTCGGGGTGGTCCTTGGCGATGTCGTTGAGGTTGTTCGCTACGGAGCGCCGCACGTACGGCTCCGGGTCGTCCTTGAGCAGCTCGAGCAGATCGACGACCGGGGCGGGGTCGCGCTGGAACGGGCGCAGTCGCGGCGCCCACGGCAGCCGCGGGCGCGTCCCCTCGGAGACGAGGCGGCGCACGTGCACGTTCGGGTCGCGCGCCCAGAGCCGCAGCCGAGCGAGCGTCTCCTCGGGGTAGCGCTCGAGGAAGGCGCGGATGCTGAACTCGGCCGTGAACCGCTGCGTGAGTTGATACTGCGCGGCGAGCGACGCCTCGAGGCACTCGAGTCCATAGTCCGCGACGAAGAACACGTGGGGCAGGTAGAGGAACGAGTCCATGCCCTCGAGGCGTAGG
Organism: Trueperaceae bacterium; assembly: GCA_011390455.1. Next base: position 2,400 of record JAABSI010000172.1, on the reverse strand, counting down.
GTCGGTGGCCCGAGCGACGCCACCAGCACCGCGATCGCCTCCTCGGCATCGTCGGGCAGGTGCGCCGCGAGGGCGCGCGCGATGTGGCGGGCGCGCGGGGTCAACTCGAGGTCGTCGTACCCCTCGAGGGCTCGGGCGACGAACGCCTCGGAGGCGAAACCGGGGTGGACCGACGCGATCATCGATGCGATGCGCACCGGGACGTCCGGACCGAAACGGTCCTTCAGGGGTTCGGCCACCGTGCTCTCCGTTCGAATCGCGGATCTGGGCGCAGGGTACCGCGGTCGTGCGGGGCGCTCGTGCGCGAGGGGGCGTCCTACCTCGGTGCGTGCGGCTTCGGGTCGACGAGGGACGGCGCGCCCGGACGCGCCGCGACGGGCGCGCCATGCCACACGTGCGCGTGGTCCCGAGCGAACTGCTGGAACGTGATCGGTTCGCGCCCGAGGAGCTCCCGCGTGGTGTCGGTGAGGTGCGCGGCGAGGCCGAGCCGCGCCACCGTGTACAGCGCGGTCATGACGGTCGCGAAGCCGGCCGGCTGGCCGGCGCGCCGGGTCGCGAGCCAGAACCCGACCGCCGACGCCCGGTCGTAGCGGATGGCGCGGCCGAGCTCCTCGCTGAGGATGCGGGCGATCTCGGCGTAGCCGAGCGCCTCGCTGCCGGTCAGTTCGTACGCCTGGCGCTCGTGGCCCGGTTCGGTGAGGACCTTGGCGGCGACCGCGGCGACGTCGCGCGCGTCGACGAAGGCCGTGCGGCCGCGGCCGGCGGGCACGAACACGCGGTTCTGGAGGCGAATCTCGTCGCGGTGCACGCCGCTCAGGTTCTGCATGAAGAACGACGGTCGCAGGAAGGTCCAGGAAACCCCGCTCTCCCGCACGAGCTTCTCGATGCGGTGGTGCGGCACGACGGCGTTGCGCTCGACGCCTTGCAGCGAGAGGAAGGCGATCTGCTCGACGCCGGCATCGCGCGCGGCCTCGATGGTCGGGAGGAAGGCCTTGGCGTCGGCCATCTGCGGGGGGCGCATCAGGAAGAGCGCGCGGGCGCCGCGGAGGGCGTCGGCATGCGTCTCGGGCCGGTCGAACGCGAAGGCCACGCACGCGACGTCCGCTCCGAGCCGGGACCGGGCGTCGTCGACGTCGGTCACGGCGGCGCGGACGGGTTGCCCCGCCGTGTGCAGCAGCCGGACGACCTCGCTGCCGACGGTGCCCGTCGCGCCGGTGACGACGACGGGGCCCGTCATCGGGTCCACGCGGAGATGACGGGGCCCGTCATCGGGCCGGCGCGGAGATGACCGGGCTGGCCCGGACGTGCGTCGGGTCGTCGAGCTGCTGGAGCATGAAGCGCGCCAGGTCGGCGCGGGCGATGCGCGGCCCGGTGTTCACGCCGACGTGGCCGACCCGCACGCTGCCGGTGGCCGGGCCGTCGGTCAGCATCGGCACCCGGACGACCGTCCAGTCGAGGTCGCTCGCGCGCACCGCGTCCACGGTGCGGGTCATGTCCTCGAGCACGTGGCGGGCCGCGAGCTTCAGCGCGAAGGAGATCAGGTGGTCGAACGGCTTGGGTTGGTCGCCCTCGGCGCCGACGCCGGCGCCGGCGGAGAGGACGATCCGCCGCACGCCGTGCTCGCGCATGGCGCCCAAGACGTGCGCGGTGCCGCGGCTGACCTGGTGGTCGGGGGTGTTCTTGGTGGGGCCGAGCGCGCTGAGCACGGCGCTCGCGCCCTCGATCGTCGCGGAGACGGCGGCCGGGTCTTGGACGTCGCCCTGCACGACGCGCAGCCGCTCGTGCTGGAGATCGAGCTTGCCGGGGGTGCGCGCGAGCACGGCGACGTGGTGCCCGGCGGCGAGCGCCTGCTCGACGAGGTGGCGGCCGGTCTTGCCGGTGCCGCCGAAGATCGCGACGGTGCGGGCGGCGGTGGGCGCCTTGGGTGCGGTGCGGTGCGGCTTCATGATTCCTCCGTAGGCTGGGATGGTCTCAAGCGTGCAAGTGTGGGCGAAAAAAACGGGAGCGCGGAGGCGGTCAATCGGCGGTCGCCACGTGCGGTGCGAGCGCCGCCAGGACCTCGAGGGCGGTGCGCTCGAAGCGTTCGCGCAGCTCGCTCGGCAACGGCTCCAGGAGGTCCTCGAAGGCGACCGCGGCCCGCTGCTGGATGCCCTGCACCAGAACCGCACCGTCGGGCGCGATCGCGACCCGCTTCTGCCGTCGGTCGTGCGGGTCTTCGACGCGGGTCAAGAGGTCGCGTTGCACGAGGCGGTCGACGAGGTGGCTGGTCGCCCCGAGCGAGAGGTCGAGGTGGTCGGCGATCGCGCTCACGGACTGCCCGCCCTCGGCGGCGAGGAAGTGGAGCGTGCCCATCTGCGGCATCGACAGCTGCAGCTCGCGCAGCAGGCCGTGCATGTCGCG
>JAABSI010000171.1 GCA_011390455.1 Trueperaceae bacterium | reverse complement strand
GATGCGCCGTGCGACCTCGAGACCGTCGAGCACCGGCAGCATGAGGTCGAGCACCACCAGGTCCGGGTTGAGCTCGCGGAACTTCGACAGACCGGTGACGCCGTCGTAGGTCACGACCGTCTCGTAGCTCTCGGCCTGCAACTCGAGATCGACGAACTTCGCGATCTCCTTCTCGTCTTCGACGATGAGGATCAGGGGTTTGCGTTCCATGAGACAAGGGTGCCATAGCGGTCGATGAGAACGTGTCTGCCGGCGCCGCGAGCGGCCTCAGAGGCGACGGCCGCCGGCGGCGCCGGTCACCTCAGCGCGTCGGCGCGTCGACCAGGAGCACCGTCTCCTGCACGATCAGTCCCTTGCCCAACACCTCCGCGGCCCACGCCTGGGCGCCCGGCAGCGAGTGATCGCGCCAGTTGCCGCAGCGCTCGGGGCTGCAGCCGGGGATGGCGCCCTCGTGATCGCGGATGTCGGCGAGCGCGCGCTCGGCGGCGGCTCGCACGGCCTCCTCGCCGGGCTCGTCGAGGAAGGTGAGGTAGAAGCCCGTGCGGCACCCCATGGGCGACGCGTCGACGAGCGTGATCCCCGGGAGGGCGTCGCGCAGGTAGCCGGCCAGCAGGTGCTCGATCGTGTGCAGTGGTCCGGTCGGGATCTCCTGGGCGTTCGGCTGGACGAGGCGCAGGTCGAACTTGGTGACCACGTCGCCGCGTTCACCCTGGTAGCGGCCCGCCGCGCGGACGTACGGGGCGCGCACGGCGGTGTGGTCGAGGTCGAAGGAGGCAACGCGGGTCAGCGGTGGCATGGCTCAGGCTACCGCGCGCGGCCCGGCGTGGCCCCGGCAACCACGCGTCGGGTCGGGCAGCGGCACCGGGCGCCACGCCACCGGGCGCCGCGCGAACCGGCGAGCGGCGTCGCGGGCGCAGGCACCGCGGTAGACTCCGGCCGAAAGGCGTCGCGACCGCTGGCCGCGATGCGCCCTATCTTCGTCAGGACCGAGGTAACGACGTGCGTGAACGGGTCGCGATCTTCATCGACGGCAGCAACCTCTACAACGGCATGCGCGAGAACCTGCGCAGCACCCGGGTCAACCTGTCCGAGCTCATGCGCCAGCTCGGCCGCGAGCGCGAGCTGGTGCGCTGCTACTACTTCAACGCCCCGCTGACCGACGACTACGACGAGGAGCTGCGCGACGGCCAGCAGCGCTTCTTCGAGTCGCTGCGGCGCATCCCGTACGTCACGGTGCGCCTCGGGCGCCTGCACCGGCGCCCCGACGGCGCCCTCGTCGAGAAGGGCATCGACGTGGCGATCGCCGTCGAGGCGCTCTCGCTGGCGCACCAGAACGCCTACGACGCCTGCCTGCTGGTGTCCGGCGACGGCGACTACGTCGAGCTCGTCGAGGCGATCAAGCGCCTCGGCAAGCACGTCGAGGTGGCGATGTTCAAGAACCAGTCGGCGGGCGTGCTCTTGGAGCACGCCGACGTGTTCCGACCGCTCGACGAGTGCGACTGGACGAAGATCCTCTTCTGAGTGAGAACGCCGCCTCTCCCCTGAGAAGCGGCGGCATCGACCTTCATCGACCCTCCATGCGGGACCCGAGCCGGGTCCGCCGGAAGGCGCGGCGATGCTATCGTGGGCGCCGAGGTCCCCTGGACGAGAGGTCCGACGGATCGTCAACCCACGAGGAGGCACCATGCGCATTTTTCTGACCCTGATCGCGGCCGCGGCCCTGACGTTCGCGTCCGCCCAGGACTTCGTCTTCGGCCTGAACTTCGATGCGGGCGGCAAGTTCGACGGCTCGTTCAACGAGGGCACCTTCCGCGGCATGGAACGCGCGATCGCCGACCTCGAGGCCCAGCGCGGCCTCGAGATCGACCTGCTCGAGTTCGAGGGCACGCCCGAGACGTCGGCCGCCGGCCTCCGCGCCATGGCCGAAGCGGGCGCGGACCTCATCGTCGCGCCCGGCTTCAACCAGACGGACTCCATCGGCGCCGTCTCGTCGGAGTTCACCGACACCTTCTTCGTGCTGATCGACTCGGTCGTCGAGAACCCGAACGTTCGCTCCGTGCTGTTCAAGGAGCACGAAGGCTCGTTCATGGTCGGCTACATCGCCGGCACGCTCTCGCAGACCGGCGTCGTCGGCTTCGTGGGCGGCATGGACATCCCGCTCATCCGCAACTTCGACGCCGGCTACCAGGAGGGCGTCGCGTACGCCTGCCCTGACTGCACGATCATCAGCAACTACGTCGGCGTGACGCCCACCGCCTGGAACGACCCGGCGCGCGCCAAGGAACTCGCCGTCGCGCAGCAGGCCCAGGGCGCCGACATCATCTACGCCGCCGCGGGCGCCTCCGGCAACGGGGTCATCGACTTCGTCAAGGAGAACATGTGCTACCAGGGCGCCACGCGCACCACGGCGCTCACCGACGCCCTGGAGAGCATCCCCACCTACCCCGCGTACGACGCCGCCTGCCCGGCCGGCTCGCAGCCGCTCTTCTTCATCGGCGTCGACTCGAACCAGAACCCCCTCGGCGACACCGACGGTGACCCCGCCACGCTCAACCACGGCCTCACCTCGATGCTCAAGCGCGTCGACGTGGCCGCCTACGACGCGGCGTTCGACGTCGCCGACGGCGCCTTCGAGCCCGGCACGCTCGTCCTCGGCCTGGCCGAGGCCGGCGTCGGCTACGCGATGGACGCCTACAACGAGGCGCTGGTCCCGGCCTCCGTGCTCACCGAGCTGAACGTGATCGCCGACATGATCGTCTCCGGCCAGCTGGTGGTCGAGGGCTTCACGGACTGACCCAGCCGCCGGTCTCGGCGCCGGCGCACGAGAGGATCGCAGCGGCGCGTGGGGGTTCCCCCACGCGCCGCTTCTCATCGACCCGCGTGCTAGCATCCCGGTCGCAGGGTGGGCCATCTGGCCGCGGTCTCAGGTCGGCACCGCCGACACGAGATCGAGGAAAGTCCGGGCACCGCAGGGCAGGATGCCAGCTAACGGCTGGGCGCGTAAGGCGACGGCACGTGCAACAGAGAGCAGACCGCCTCGGTACCACCGAACGGCCCCCGCGGCCGTCCGGTCGAGGTAAGGGTGAAACGGTGCGGTAAGAGCGCACCAGTGCCCGTGGCAACACGGGCAGCTAGGTAAACCCCATCCGGTGCAAGGTCCGATAGGGAGAAAGGGCTTGCCCGGCCCGCTACCATCTCCGGGTTGACCGCACGAGGCGCGCGGCGACGCGCGTCCCAGATAGATGGCCAGAGGGTGAGGCGCGACGCGCCTCACCATACAGAACCCGGCTTATCGGCCCACCTGCCGACCGACCGGCCTCCGCGAGGGGGCCGGTCGACGTCGATCGGGGGGCAGCGTGGGGCACGCCGGCGGCCACCGCCGGACGCCACCTCGATGCGCCCGAACCCCGGCGGCGCACCCTGGAGTGCCTCGCGTGGCAGCGAAAAGTGTCCACCGCGCACCGCCAGGAAGGCAAACCTCCCCTCCGAGCGCACGGCATCCAGGATATCCTTCCATGCAACGCCAGTCTCGGAAGCTCCTGGGCCGTGGCGGGCCGCGTCG
>JAABSI010000170.1 GCA_011390455.1 Trueperaceae bacterium | reverse complement strand
GTACTTGACCGGGGTCGGGAGGTCGCCGGTGATGACCTCTTCGGCATCGTGGTAGACGGCGAGCAGAGCGGTCCGATCGGGATCGATCGCGTCGCGCCCGAGGCGTTCGTTCTCGAGCACGGCGAGGGCGTGCGCGATCATCGCGACCTGGAGGCTGTGCTCCTGGATGTTCTCGGTGCGGGTGTTGCGCATCAGCCCCCACCGGTGGATGAACTTCATCCGGGCGAGGTAGGCGAAGTAGTGGCTCACCCGGCGATGGTACCGCCGGTCGGCGCGCCGGCGGGCCGCGCCGGCGCCGCGCCCCCCGCTGCGCCGCACGAGCCCCGTCGGGGCCGTGAGATTGTTCCTTGACGCGCTGCGGGCGACCCCCGTACGCTCGGGCGCGAGGAGGCTCTACGTGAAGCGATTCGTCCTGGCCTTGACCGGGCTCGCCGCCCTGCTGCTGGCCGCGTGCGCACCGTCCGCTCAGGTGGCGTTGAACGTGATCCCTACGCTGATCTCGGTTCGCGCCGACGCCGGCCAGGTCGTGCTGCAAGGCCGCTACTTCGGCGGCGGGCACGACGGGAGCCACGTGCTCGTATCCGCGAACGTCGACGGCGAGGAGGGCACGATGGTGTCCGCCACCAGCTGGAGCCCCACCCGCATCGTCTTCCAGGCGCCCGACGGGTTGGCCGCCGGCTTCGTCTTCGTGGTCGTCGATGGGGTCTCGAGCAACGGCCTGCCTGCCGACCTGAACTGACCGGCGCGCTCGTCGCGCCGCGCCGACGGCCGCGCCCCTTGCGGGGGTGCGGCCGTTGCCGTGCCGGGGGCCAAGGCCCGGCGAAGCGACGTGTAGACTCGGCCGGATGAGACTCCAAGCCGTCAAGGGCACCGCCGACCGCCTCCCCACCGATCAGCCGAGTTGGCGCCGCGTGCACGACGTCGCTCGGCGCGTGCTGGAGCGCGCCGGGGTACGGGAACTGACGACGCCGGTGTTCGAGTTCGCCGAGGTGTTCGAACGCAGCGTCGGCGAAGCCGCCGACCTGGTCGTCCAGAAGGAGATGTACACCTTCGACGACCGCGGCGGCCGCCGCCTCACGCTCCGCCCCGAGTTCACCGCCGGCGTCCTGCGCGCCTACGTGGAGCACGGCATGCACACCTGGCCGGCCCCGGTGAAGCTGTGGAGCCACGGTCCGGCGTTCCGAGCCGAGAACGTCCAGCGCGGACGCTTCCGTCAGTTCCACCAGGTCAACCTGGAGATCGTCGGCAGCGCCGAGCCGGTGGCGGACGCCGAGGCGATCGCGCTGTTCGTCGACGTGCTGCGCGCGCTGGGGCTCGAGCACGCCACGGTCGCGCTGGGCTCGGTGGGCGACCCCGAGGACCGCCAGCGCTACAACGCCTACCTGCGCGAGGCGCTCGCGCCGCGCGCCCTCGAGCTCACGCCCACCAGCCAGGAGCGCCTGCGCCTGAACCCGATGCGGCTGCTCGATGCCAAGGACCCGGGCGACCGCGCGCTGATCGACGGCCTCGCGCGACCCCTCGACCACTTGGGCGACGCCGCGCGCGCGCACTTCGACGCCGTCGCGTCCTTCCTGCGCGACTGGGGCGTGCCTTTCGAAGTCGACCCGTCGATCGTCCGCGGCCTCGATTACTACCGGCGCACCGCCTTCGAGATCCACGCCCACGGCATCGGCGCCCAATCCGCCCTCGGCGGCGGCGGGCGCTACGACGGGCTGGTCGCCCAACTCGGCGGGCCCGACGTCCCGGGCATCGGTTGGGCCTTCGGCGTCGAACGGGTGCTCGATGCCCTCGCGCAGGTCGGCGCCACGGCGCTCCCCGAACCGGGGCCGCGGCTCTACCTGGTCCCCATGGACGAGGAGGCCGTCGCCGACGTGGCGCGGATCGCCCGTGCGCTCCGCGCACACGTCCGCGTCGAACACGGCTACACCAAGCGCCAGCCGGGCAAGGGGCTTCGCGATGCGGACCGCGTCGGTGCCCGCTACGCCGGCCTGATCGGTGCCCGCGAACGCGCCGACGGGGTCGTCCAACTCAAGCACCTCGCCAGCGGCGAGCAGAGGTCGGTCGCCCTCGCCGATCTCGCCGCCGCGCTCGATCGCCCCGACCCCGCCGCTGCGGCGGGCGAGGTCGCCCCCGCGGCGACCCAGGAGGTCTGACCGTGCGACGCACGCACACCTGTGGCGCCCTGCGCGCCGAGCACGAAGGCACCACCGTCCTGTTGCAGGGCTGGGTGCATCGCCGCCGCGACCTGGGCGGCCTGGTCTTCTTCGATCTGCGCGACCGCGCCGGACTCACCCAGATCGTCGTCGAGCCCGACGCCGCCGCTGCGTTCGCGGTCGCCCAGGGGTTGCGCTCGGAGTTCGTGGTCGAGGTCCGCGGCACGGTCCGGGCTCGCCCCGAGGCGCAGCGGAGCGCCAAGCTCGCCACGGGCGCCGTGGAGGTCGTCGCCACCGACCTCGAGGTGCTCTCGGAGGCCAAGACGCCGCCCTTCCCGCTCGACGCGGTCGGCGACGCCGGCGACGTCTCCGAGGACCTGCGGCTCCGCCATCGCTACCTCGACCTCCGGCGCCCGGAGGCGCTGCAGCCGCTGCTCGTGCGCCACGCCGTGCAACGCGCGATCTGGCGCCACCTCGACGCCGAGGGGTTCATCCAGGTCGAGACCCCGATGCTCACGCGCAGCACCCCCGAGGGTGCGCGCGACTACGTGGTCCCCGCCCGCGGTCGGCCCGGCCACGTCTACGCGCTGCCCCAATCGCCGCAGCTCTTCAAGCAGATGCTCATGATGGGGGGGCTCGATCGCTACTTCCAGATCGCGCGCTGCTTCCGCGACGAGGACCTGCGCGCCGACCGCCAACCCGACTTCACCCAGCTCGATCTCGAGATGTCCTTCGTCGAGCAGGACGACGTGCTCGAGGTCAACGAGGCGCTGATGGCGGCCGTCGTGCGCGAGGCCGTCGGGCGCGCCATCACCACGCCGTTCCCGCGCCTCGCCTACCGCGAGGCGCTCGATCGCTACGGTTCGGACAAGCCCGACGTCCGCTTCGGCCTCGAGTTGACGCCGCTCGACGCCGCCTTCGCGGCGACCGAGGTGCGCGCCTTCCGCGGCGCGCTCGACGCCGGCGGCGTGGTCCGGGGCTTGCGCGTCCCCGGCGAGCTCGCGGCCGCGATCAGCCGCAAGGGCATCGAGGCGCTCGAGGCGGTCGCCAAGCGCCATGGGGCCGGCGGCCTCGGCTGGCTCCGGCGCGCCGGCGACGGCTTCACCGGCCCGCTGGCCAAGGCCCTGCGCCCCGAGGAGCGCGCGGCCTTGAGCGAGGACGGAAGCGATGGCGACCTCTGGCTGCTCGTCGCCGACCGCTGGAGCACCGCATGCACCGCGCTCGGCGCCGTCCGCTTGCGGCTGCGCGAACTCCTCGGCATCGAGCTCGACCCGAACGACCTGCGCTTCCTGTGGGTGGTCGACTTCCCGCTGCTGGAGCAGGACGCGGAGTCCGGCGCCTGGACCTACATGCACCATCCGTTCACCCGCCCGCGCGACGAGGACCTGCCCTACCTCGAGTCCGACCCCGGCC
>JAABSI010000169.1 GCA_011390455.1 Trueperaceae bacterium | reverse complement strand
GACGGCGCCCGCCCGCCGCCGGGCCGAGGCGCTGGCACCGGGGGTGCGCTTCGCCGCCCGCGGGCTGCTCAAGGCGGGCATCGTCTTGCTGGGCGTGCGGCTCGACGCCCGTGCGCTCGTCGACCTGGGGCCCTGGGTGTTGGTGGGCAGCGTGCTCGGGGCCGCGGTCGCCTTCGCGGCGATCGAGGTCGCGGGCCGGACCTTCCGGGTGCCCGTCGACCTGCGGCGTTCGGTGGCGATCGGGACGGCGATCTGCGGCGCCTCGGCGATCGCGGCGGCGCTGCCGGTGCTGCGCGCGAAGCCGGCGCACGCGTCGGTGGCGATCGGCGCGATCAGCCTGCTCGGTACCCTCGGCGTGCTCGGGTTCGCCGCCGCCGACGCGCTCGCGATCGCGCCGGCGGCGCTCGTCGCCGCCTTGGCAGGCGCGACGCTGCAGGAGGTCGGCCACGTGGTCGCGGCGGGCGCCGCGGTCGGCGGCGGCGAGGGGGACCTGGCGCTGCTCGTCAAGCTCTCCCGGGTCGTGTTGCTGGCGCCGGCGCTGCTGCTCCTCGCCTTCTGGAGCCGCGCGCCGCAGGCGACCGACGCCGGTGGGGGGCAGGGCGACGGCGCGGCACCCGTCGCCGGCGGGCGCGCACCGAAGCCCGCCGCGCTGCCGCCCTTCGTGCTCGGCTTCCTGGCGCTGGGCGCGGCGACGAGCGCGGGCCTGTTGCCCGCGGCGCTCGTCGTCTTCCTCGCCACCGCCGGGTCGCTGCTGACGGCGGTCGCGATGGCGGCGATCGGGCTGGGCGTCGACGTCCGCGGCCTCGGCGTCGCGGGGCGCTCGGCGCTCCTGCTCGGCGCGATCGGCTTCGCCGCGCTGGTGCTCGTGCTCGGCGGCTACTACACGCTCGTCCTGACCTGAGCGCGCCGCAGAGTGGCGCGCTCAGGTCAGGACGAGCGCGCCAAACGCGCGACGACCGCCGCGGCGTCGCCCGCCGCCCGCAGCTCCTCCGCCCCGATCTCGTGCAGCCGCTGCACCACGTTCGCGAGCCGCGCCAGGTGCGGTTGCGCCGGTCCGTCCACCGGGCTCACCAGCACCGCGAACACGTGGACCCGACCGCGGCCGTGCGGGTGCTCCAGGCCCGACGGGTGCACCCCGATCGCGACCGCGGGCGCCCCGACGCCGCGGTGGCGTGCGTGCAGCACCGCGACCCCGGGCAGGTGCTCGGCGGCGTAGCCGACCTCGTCCTCGACCAGCGCCCGCAGCACCTGGCGGTAGGCGCGGCCGTTTGGCTCCAGGAGCGTGCCCACCAAGGGGGCGACCGCACCGCGCAGGTCGCGCGCGGCCAAGTCGATGCGGACGCGCTCGGGGGCGACGAGGGCGGCCATCCCCCCGCGCCGAGCGACGTCGGCCGGGGTGGCGTCGAGCTCGGCCTCGGAGGGGACCACGGCGACGAAGCTGGTGCCCAACCGCGCCAGCAGCCCGGGCAGCCGGTCGAGCGCCGGCGACCACGCGGCGGTGCCGGGTCGCGCGCCGACCAGCACGACCAGGTCCTCTGGGCTCGCGCGCTCCTGGAGGGTCCGAACGACCGCCCCCCACCCCGCCGAGGACTCGAAGGCGAGCTCGACGTCGCCGGGCACCTCGGCGAACCGCCGCTTCAGGCGCGCCGCGTCGGTCCGGACCGCTAGGGCCGTCACCGGCGCGCCGAGTCCGCCCAGCAGGCGCTTGAGGGTCGCGGCGGCCGCGTAGAAGCCCGGGTTGTAATCGATGGCGGGCGGCAGCACCAGGTAGACCGCGCGGGTCGTGGCGATCGGGTGGTCGAGCCGGCAGACCAGGACCTGGGCGTCGCTGCGGTCGAGGACCTGGTCGATGATGCCGCCGAAGGTCGCGCGCTGCGCGCTGCTGGCCCCGCGCCAGCCGAGGATGACGTCGGTGATGCGCTGCTCGCGGGCGGACTGCACGATCCCCACCGCCGGGTTGATCGCCACCCGGGTGAGCGGCACGACGGGGACGTCGGCCTCGGCGGCGAAGACCACCGCGTGCGCGAGCACCCGCTCGGCGGCGGCGACCCGCGCCTCCACGTCGCCCTCGTCGCGCACCACCGAGATCGGGTAGACGGCCTCGTCGGACCCCGGGTCGCGCACCAGGAACGCCAGGTCGAGCAGTTTCTCGGCGGTGGCGGGGTTCGCGACCGGGACCAGGATGCGGTGCGGCGCGCCCAGATCGCCACCGTCGACCGGCCGCGTCAGGACCAGGGTGCGGCCAGCGCGCTCGACCAACCAAGCCCCCGCGAGGCAGCTCACCAAGATCAGCGCGATCACCGCGTTCACCATGGCCGGCCCGAACAATCCGAGCTGGAGGCCGACGAAGGTCACCGCCAGGGTGGCCGCCGCCTGCGGCAGCGACAGGCCGACCATGAGCCAGGCCTGCGGGCGGCCGAACCGCAAGAGCCGCGCCGACGCGAGCGCCGACGCCCCCTTGCCCACGAACACGAGCGCCACCAGGACCAGCGCGAGCCCGAGCACCTCGAGGCTCGCGAGGACGCGCACGTCGACGAGCATGCCGACCGAGAGCAGGAAGAACGGGACGAAGACGGCGTCGCCCACGAAGCGCACCCGCGCCATCACGACCGAGGCGTTGGGCACGAGCCGGTTGAGGGCCAGGCCGGCCAGGAAGGCGCCGATGATCGGCGCCGCGCCCGCCCCCTGCGCGAACGAGGCCGAGACGAACATGGCCGCGAGCAGGAAGACGAAGCGGCCGGTCGCCTCGGCGTCCGTGTTGCGGAAGAAGCCGCGCGCCACGCGGGGCAGCGCGAGCACGACCACGGCGGCGTAGAGCGCGAGCGAGCCGACCAGGCGGAGCAGGAACAGCGGCCCCACCTCGCCCACGGCCAGCGCCGACGCCACCGCCAGCAGCGCGAGCGAGAGCGTGTCGGTGACGAGCGTCCCGCCCACCACGGTCGTCACGGCGGGGTCGCGCGCCAACCCGAGGCGCTGCGCGACCGGGTACGCGAGCAGCGTGTGGGAGGCGACGACGGCGGCCACCAGCAGGGAGGCGGCGGCGCCGTACCCGAGCAGCGGCATGACGGCGAGGGCGAGCAGCGTCGGCAGCGCGAACGACAGCGCGCCGAACGCGAGGCTGCGGCCGCGATGGCGCACGAACCCCTGGAGGTCGAGCTCGAGGCCCGCGACGAGCATCAGGTAGAGCAGCCCGACGGTGCCGAGCAGCACGATGGTGGGGTCGCGCTCGAGCAGACCGGCCCCGGCCGGTCCGACGACCGCGCCGAGCACGATCAGCACCACGATCGTCGGCAGCCGGGTCCAGCGCGCGAGGAACGGCGCCACGAGGAACGCCGACGTCGCGACGGCCATGATCAGGACGGGATCGGTGAAGGGTCGGGCGAGCTCCACGGGGCCTCCGGCGGCGTCGGCTTACGGCGCGCCGATCCCAGGGGGGCGGCGGCGGGCGCGAGCGGGCGTCGTCGGCGGTGACCGCCGAGCGTGGGCCGAACGTAGCACGCGCCGGGGCGAGGCCCCGGCGCGTGCCGATCAGGTGGGTCGTTCGAGCGGTCGGGTCAGCGGCGCTCGGCGCTGCCGCCGCGACCGCGGCGGCGCGGCCGCGAACCGCCGGCGCCGCCCGCCCCGTCGCGCGCCGGCGCGGGACGACCGCCACCCCCGGCGGCCGGGCGGCTGCCCTGCGGGGCGGCCGGGCGGCCGCCCCCGGTG
>JAABSI010000168.1 GCA_011390455.1 Trueperaceae bacterium | reverse complement strand
GGTCGCCGAGGGGAGGACCGGCCATGTGGGTGTCGACCAAGGCGCAGTACGGCATGCGCGCGCTCGTCGAGATCGCGGTAGGTGGGGATCGCCCCACGAGCCTCAAACAGGTCGCCGACCGCCAGGGCCTCTCCCAGCAGTACTTGGAGCAGATCTTCGCCGTGCTTCGGCGCGGCGGGGTGGTCGAGTCGGTGCGCGGAGCGCACGGCGGGTACCGGGTCGCGCGGCCGTACCATCAGGTGCGCGCCCTCGACGTCATCGAACTGCTCGAAGGTTCGGTCGCGCCCGTCGCCTGCATCGACGAACCCGAGGGCTGCGAGCGCACCGGCCACTGCTCCACCGAAGGTCTGTGGCGCGACGTCGACGCCGCGGTGCGCCAGGTGCTCGGTGCGACCACGCTCGCGGACCTGGTCGCGCAGCGCGAGCTCCTCCAGATCGAACCGCTGCCGGCCGCCTTCGCCGCCGGCTGACCGTGGGGTCGCCCGACCGGAACGCACGCACCCTCGACCTCGACCGCGCCGCGACGACGCCGCTGCACCCCGACGTGCGCGCGGCGATGGTGCCGTGGCTCGGCGCGGCGGGCGCGAACCCCTCGTCGGTGCACGGCGGCGGCCGCGCCGCCCGTCGGGCGGTGGAGGACGCGCGCGAACAGGTCGCCGCCGCGGTCGGCGCGGAGCCGGGCGAGGTCGTGTTCACCTCCGGGGCGACCGAGGCCGATCAGCTCGCGGTCCTCGGCGTCCTCGCCGGCCGTCCCGGCAGCCACGTCGTGGCGAGCCGCGCCGAGCACGCCGCGGTGCTGAGGGCCGTCGAGCATGCCGGCGCGCACGGCCACCCGGTCTCGTGGATCGATCCCGATCCCGACGGGCGCGTCGACCCGGCGCGCGTCGCCGCCGCGATGCGCCCGGACACGGCGCTCGTGGCGACCATGCTGGTGAACAACGAGACCGGGGCGCGCACCGACGTCCGGGCCGTCGCCGACGTCGCGCACGCCCACGGGGCGTGGCTGCTGTGCGACGCGGTGCAAGCGCTGGGCTACGAGCGCCTCGATCGCCAGGCGCTCGGCGCCGACCTGCTCGCCGTGTCCGCCCACAAGATCGAAGGGCCGGTGGGGGTGGGGGCGCTCGTCGTCGATCCGCGCGTGCCCCTGGTGGCGCAGGCGCTGGGCGGCGCCCAAGAGCGCGGCCGGCGCGCCGGCACCACCCCGACGGCGCTCGTCGTCGGCTTCGGTGCGGCCGCCGCCCGCGCCGCGGCCGATCCGGCCGCCCGCGGCGCACGCGTGGCGAACGTACGCGATCGCTTCGAGGCCGAGGTCCTCCGGCTTCCCGGCGTGCACCGATCGATCCCGACCGCGGCGCGCGGACCGAAGCACGCGCACCTGCGCCTCGACGGTCTGGGGCGCGAGGGCGCGGAGACGCTGCTCGTCAACCTCGATGGCGCCGGCGTCTGGGCCAGCGCCGGCTCCGCCTGCGCGGCCGGCAGCCTGGAGCCCAGCCACGTGTTGCTGGCGATGGGGTGGGGGCTCGAAGCCGCGCGCGCGGCGCTGCGCTTCGCCTTCGGCGACGACCACACCCTCGCCGACGCGGAGGAAGCGGCGCTTCGGTTCGAGCGCGCCCTGCAGCGCGCCCGCGCTTAGCCGACCCGGGGGGCGATCCCCCTCAGGCGCTCCGGCGCCGTTGCGCGCGCTCCAGGGCGCGCAACGGCGCGTCCAGGTCGGCTTCCTCGAGGTGGATGCGATCGACGGAGGCGTCCGGCAGGTCGAACACGAGGTCCTCGAGCACGCGCTCCAGGACCGAACGCAAGGCGCGCGCTCCGGTCCCGCGCGCCACGGCCCGTCGCGCCACGGCGCGCAGCGCGGCGTCGCTGAAGGTCAACGCGACGCCCTCGAGCGCGAACAGCGCCTGCGCCTGGCGCACGAGCGCCCCCTTGGGGCGCGTGAGCACGTCCACGAGCGCATCCTCCGAGAGTTCGTGCAGCCGCGCGACCACGGGCAGGCGGCCGATCAGCTCGGGGATCAGACCGTACGCCCGCAGGTCGTCGGGCACGATCTCCGCGGTGGCGACGAGCACCTCGTCGTCGCCGGGATCGTGCTGGAAGCCGACGCGCGTCGTCGCGACGCGGCGCCGCACGATGTCGTCGAGGCCGTCGAAGGCACCGCCGCCGACGAACAGCACGTTCGACGTGTCGACGGCGATGAGCTCCTGCTGCGGGTGCTTGCGGCCCCCCTGGGGCGGCACGTGGCACACCGTCCCCTCGATCATCTTCAGGAGCGCCTGCTGCACCCCCTCGCCCGAGACGTCGCGGGTGATGGACGGCCCTTCGCTCTTGCGCGCGATCTTGTCGAGCTCGTCGATGTAGACGATGCCCTGCTCGGCCGCCGCGACGTCGTAGTCGGCGACCTGGAGCAAGCGCAGGACGACGTTCTCCACGTCGTCGCCGACGTAGCCGGCCTCGGTGAGGGTGGTCGCGTCGGCGATGGCGAACGGCACCTGCAGGACGCGCGCCAGGGTCTGAGCGAGGAGCGTCTTGCCGGTGCCGGACGGTCCGACCATCAGGATGTTCGACTTCTCCAGGCCGGCCTCGGGGTGCTGGAGCCGCCGCACGTGCTGGTAGACCGCGACGGCGAGGGCGCGCTTGGCGGCTTCCTGCTCGATGACGTGCTCGTCGAGGGTCGCCTTGATCTCGCGCGGCGTGGGCGTGCGCAGCGCCGGCCGGGGCACGGACGCCGCGTGGTGGAGCTGCTCGTGCGCGCGGCCGACGCAACTCGCGCAGATGCGGGAATCGCCCTCACCGCGCAGGAGCGGGCCCGCCTCGGTCGCGGCGCGACCGCAGAAGCCGCAGCGCGGGACGGTCGCGCTCACGCGTCTTCGGGGTCGAAGCGGCCGCCGATCGCCTTCGGGCTCACGACCCGGTCGATCAGCCCGTAGGCCAACGCTTCGTCCGGGTTCATGAAGTTGTCGCGCTCCATGTCGCGCCGCAGCTTCTCGGCCGCGTGGCCGGTGTGGCGCGCGTAGATGCTCTCGAGGATGTCGCGCAGCGCGAGGACCTCGCGGGCTTGCACCTCGAGGTCGGGCGTGTTGCCGCGGAACCCGGCGGACCCCGCGTGGATCATCACCCGCGAGTTGGGAAGGGCGACGCGGTGGCCCTTCTCGCCCGCCATGAGGATGACCGAGCCCATGCTCATGGCGATCCCCACGCAGTTCGTGTGGACGGGCGCGCGGATGTACTGCATGGTGTCGTAGATCGCGAGCCCGGCGTAGACCTCGCCGCCCGGGCAGTTGACGAAGAGGTTGATCGGTTGTTCGGACGACTGCGAGTCGAGCAGCAGGAGCTGCGCCACGACCACGTTGGCGACTTCGGAGTCGATCGGGGTCCCGAGGAAGATGATGCGTTCTTTGAGCAGTCGACTGTAGACGTCGTACATCCGCTCGCCGCGGCCGGTCTGCTCGATCACGTACGGGATCAACGGCATGGCCCCACCTTATCCGAACCGCGCCGCGGGCCCCGTCAGGGGCCCGCGGCGCGGGGTCCTCGGGGGTTCGAGCGCGCGTCAGTCCTGGGCGTCGCCCTCGGCCGCGTCGTCGGCGCTGCCGGCGGCGTCCGCTCCGTTCGCGGCAGCGTCCGCCGCCGTCGCGTTCGCGGCGTCATCGGCAGGTCCACGGCCGGTCTTGGCCCGGACCAGGTCGTCGATCGCGCGGTCGCGGGCGAGCAG
>JAABSI010000167.1 GCA_011390455.1 Trueperaceae bacterium | reverse complement strand
CTCGGCACCGACCAGCTGGGCCAGGACGTCTTCAGCCGGATCGTCTACGGCGCGCGCGTCTCGCTGCTCGTTGGCGGGCTGGGGGCGCTGATGGCGGTCACCATCGGGGTCACCTTCGGGCTGCTGGCGGGCTACTTCGGCGGGTGGTTCGACAGTCTGGTCACCGGCCTCACCAACCTGCTCCTCTCGATCCCCTACCTGGTCCTGGTCATCGTGATCGCCACCGTGCTCGGCCGCAGCCTCACCAACGTGATCCTGCTCTTCGGCGTCACCGGCAGCCCCTTGTTCGTGCGCGTCGCGCGCGGCGAGGTGCTGCGCCTCAAGCGGCTGACCTACGTCGAGGCGGCGGTCGGTCTGGGGGCGTCCTCGCGGCGCATCATCCCCATCCACCTGCTCCCGAACCTGGTGGGGCCGCTGGTGACGCTGGCGACCTTCGAGGTCTCGGCGATGATCTTCTACGAGTCCGGCCTCGGCTTCCTGGGGCTGTCGGTGCCCCCCGACGTCCCCAGCTGGGGCAACATGCTCGCGCTCGGGCGGCAGTTCCTGACGATCTACCCGTGGTTGGCGATCTTCCCGGGCGTCGCGATCGCCATCACCGCCTTGGGCATCAACCTGTTCGGCGACTGGCTGCGCGACGCGATCGACCCGCGCGCGAGCGAGCGCGAGTGACGCTCGCCCGCCCCCCGATCGGCTTGCTGCTCGACATGGACGGCACCCTGGTCGACACCGAGCGGCTCTGGTTCGAGGCCGAGCAGGCGGCGGTCGCGCGTTTGGGCGGGCACCTGCCCGCGGAGGCCGAGGCCTCGCTCCTCGGCCTCGACACCGAGGCCCTGGTCGCCCGGTTGGGCCTCGGGTTCGGCGTCGACGCGGTCCCGCCCGCCGAGCTGCGCGCCGCCATCGTGCGCGAGGTGGGCGCGCGGCTGGACGGCGCCCCCGCGTGCGCCGGTGCGGGGGCGCTGGTCGAGGCCGCGCTTCGGCGCGGCGTGCGCTGCGCGGTGGTCTCCAACTCGACGGCCGCCGTGATCGAGGCGTCGCTGGCGCCCCACCCCTGGGCCGCGGCGCTCCCGCTGCGGATCGGCGCCGACGCCGTCGAGCACCCCAAGCCGGCCCCCGATCTCTACGCCCTGGCGTTGGCGCGCTTGGGCCTGAGCGCCGCGGACTGCGTGGCGGTGGAGGACAGCCCGACCGGCGTCCGCGCCGCGATCGAAGCCGGCCTCACCTGCCTCGGCGTCGCCGCCGACGCCGCGGCGCGCGCCGCCCTCGACCCGCTCACGCCGCACGTGGTGGGATCGCTCGAGGAGGCGCGCGCCTGGCTCGCGCTCGACGATCCGTCCGCCCACCCCTGAAGGAGGCCCCATGCCGCTTCCACCCCCCGAACCCAAGCTGCCCCAGCCCGAGCTGTTCGTCGACGGCGCCTTCGCGCCCGCGGCCGACGGCGCCCGGCGCGCCACCGTCTGCCCGGCCACCGGCCGCACGCTCCTCGAGGTCGCCGAGGGCGGCCCCGCCGACGTCGACCGAGCGGTGGCCGCCGCCCGCGCCGCCTTCGACCGCGGGCCCTGGCCGCACGCCACCCCGCGCGAGCGCGCGGCGGTGCTCGAGCGCGTGGCCGATCTGCTCGAGCGCGACCGGGACCGCATCGCCCAGCTCGAGACGCTCGACACCGGCAAGACGCTCGCCGAGAGCGGCGACGACGTGACGCAGGTCGCCGACGTCTTCCGCTACTTCGCGGCGCTGATCCGCGTCGACGGCGGCCACGTCAACCGCGCCGAGGGGGCCGTGCTCAGCCTGACGCTGGCCCGGCCCGCCGGCGTGGTGGCGCTGATCACCCCCTGGAACTACCCGCTGCTGCAGGCCTCGTGGAAGGTGGCGCCCGCCCTGGCGGCCGGCTGCACCTTCGTGCTCAAGCCGAGCGAGCTGACCCCGCTCACCACCCTGGCGCTCGCGGAACTGTTGGCCGAGGCGGGGCTCCCCGCCGGCGTCGCCAACGTCGTGACCGGCGCGGGCACCACCGTGGGCGCGCCCTTGGTCGAGGACCCCCGGGTCGACATGGTCTCCTTCACCGGCGGGCTCGCGACCGGCCGCCGCATCGCGACCGCTGCGGCGCAGCGCGCCGCCAAGGTGGCGCTCGAGCTGGGGGGCAAGAACCCCAACATCGTGCTGGCCGACGCCGACGTGGCGCTCGCCGCCGACCATGCGCTCGAGGCGGTCTTCTTCCACGCCGGGCAGGTCTGCTCCGCGGGTTCGCGGCTGCTGGTGGCGACCGAGGTCCACGACGAGCTGGTCGAGCGGCTCGCGGCGCGCATCGAGCGGATCCACCTGGGCGTCGGCTGGGACCCGGCCACCGAGATGGGGCCGCTGATCGGGGCCGACCACCTCGCCAAGGTCGAGGGGTACGTGGGCCTGGCGCAGGAGGAGGGAGCGATGCTGCGGTTGGGCGGGGGGCGGCCGGTGGGCGAGGCGTTCGCCGGCGGCTCGTTCCTGGAGCCGACGCTGCTGCTCGACCTGCCGCCCGAGGGGCGGGTCGCGCGCGAGGAGATCTTCGGACCGGTGCTGACCGTCGAACGCGTGCGCGATCTGGACGAGGCGATCGCCCGCGCCGACGCCACCGACACCGGGCTCGCCGCCGCGGTCTGGACGCGCGACCTCGCGACCGCGCTCGGCGCCGCCGAGCGCCTGCGCTTCGGCACCGTGTGGTGGAACGACTTCCACCCGTACTTCCCCGAGGCGCCGTGGGGCGGCTTCAAGACCAGCGGCGTGGGCCGCGAGCTCGGACGCAGCGGGCTGCGCGAGTTCCAGGAGGAGCAGCACGTGTACCTGAACGGTCGCCCGGGGCCCAGCGACGCCTTCGGGCGCGGGGGCGCGTAGCCGCCGTGGTCGCCCGATGAGCCCGTCCGAGGCGCGCACCGAGGTGCGGCTGCTGGAGGCGTCGGACGCCCCGGCGCTCCTGCGTTTCGAGGAGGAGAACCGGGCCTTCTTCGAGGCGACGCTGCCGCCGCGGCCCGCGAGCTACTACGCGCTCGACTGCGTCCAGCAGACGATTGCGGCCAGCCTCGAGGAGGCGCAGGCCGGGACCGCCTACCTCTACGTCGTCGTGGGCGCCGACGGCGCCATCGTCGGGCGCGTCAACCTGTTCGACGTCGCCCGCGGCCCGGTCCAGGGGGCGGAGCTCGGCTACCGCATCGGCGAGCGCCACCAAGGGCAGGGCCACGCCACCCGCGCGGTCGCGCACGCGGTGCGCGAGGCCTTCGAGCGCTGGGACCTCCACCGCCTCGAGGCCTCGACGGCGGTCGCCAACGTCGCCTCGCAGATCGTGCTGCTCCGCAACGGCTTCCAGTTCTGGGGGCGCACCCGGCGCAGCCTCCTCGTGCAGGGCACGTGGATCGACAGCGTCTGCTTCGAGCGCCTCCGGGACGACTGAAGGGCGCGCGCGGGGGCGCTCGGGGGGGCGCCTAGGCCGCGTCGACCTCGTGCCGGTAGACGGGCGCCGTCGAGGGCGGCAGCGGCGTGCGGCCGCGGATCAGGTCGGCGGCCTTCTCGGCGATCATCATCACCGGAGCGTAAATGTTGCCGTTCGTGATTATTGGCATCACGGAAGCATCCACCACCCGCAGCCCCTCCAGCCCGTGCACCTTCATCGTGGTGGGGTCGACCACCGACATCGCGTCGGTACCCATCTTGGCGCTGCACGACGGATGCAGGGCGGTCTCGGCGTCCTT
>JAABSI010000166.1 GCA_011390455.1 Trueperaceae bacterium | reverse complement strand
TGTCGGCCCCGAGGTCGCGCTCCGCGAGGTAGCGACCCATCTCGCGCAGGAACTCGCGGCTGGAGTACGTCCCCGGCGTGAGGGTCTCCGCGATCTGGAGCACGGTGTCGTCGCAGGTGCGCAGCTGCTCCTCGTCGATGTAGGTGTCGTAGATGCGGTCGATCATCAGCTCGCGCAGGACTGCGTCGCTGGCGAACTTGTCGCCCTGGTAGTGGCGGAACCCGAGGGCCTCGAAGAAGTCCTGGTCGACGACGTTGGCGCCGGTGGAGACGATGGCGTCGACCATGTTGGCGCGCAGCAGGTCGACGATCACCTGCTTCTGGCCGGCGGAGACGATCGAGCCCGCCAGCGTCAGGATGACGCCGGCCTCGGGGTCGCGCACCATCATGTCGAGGATGCGGCCGGCGCGCGCCAGGTCGCGGGCACTGAAGGCGGTCTCGCCCATCATGTCGACCAACGGCGTGACGTCGACCTGCTTGATGTCGAGGTGGCGCACGACGGTCTGCAGGAGTTCGGGCTTGCTCGGGGTGTTGTGGCTCATGGTCGGTCCCTCCACGTGGTGCGATCGCGCTCAGGGTCGTGGGGGTCACGAGCCACGCGCGCCGCTCGGCCGCCGCGTCCGCGGTCGGCGTCGGTCATCGGAGCCTTACGTGCGTTCGCGCGGTGGCGAACACCTGGCTCCGCGAACCCACCGGATCGCGGCACCCGTGCGCAGCGCCGGCCCAACCGGAAGGCGCCGAACACACGGGAGTTTCTCGCCGCAGGCGAGAAACTCCAGGTGAACGGTCGGCCCTTCGGGCCGTCCGTTCACACGCCATCAGGACTCCCCGTGGCGCCCCCAGGATGCGGCCTGGCGCGCGCGTTGTCAACGACATGGGCGACGGTGGCCCGGTGACTCGAGGCGGGGTGCCGGGCGTGGTGCGTGACCGGAAGATGAAGACGCATCGACCCCGACGAATGCCCCTGTGGACCATCCTGAAGAGGGGCTTAGGCTACAATCGCTTGCATCGAGACGGGCCGATGCGCGGGGCTAGCCGAGCTTCCCGCAGGGGCCCGATTCCCTTGGGAGGTCCACCGTGAGGGATCTGCAGACGAGCCAAGACGCCCGCGCGCACCAGCGCGGCCACCCGTACGGCGGCACGGCATGATCCCCGCCTTCCGCGCCGCCACCACGAACACGGGCCGCGCGCTCGAGATCGTGCGCATGGTGCTCATGTTCCTCGTGTTCGGTGGCATGTTGGGCTACGCGCTCGAGCTGTACGTCATCGGCCACTGGCTGCCCACCTTCCAGTCGCAGATCCCCTTCTACGTGACCATCCCGGGCGTGGTCTTCATCGCCTGGATCTTCTTCGACCGCACCACGCCCTGGGTCCGCATCGCCTTCATCGTCACGATGCTGGTCTTGATCGTCACCGGTATCCTGGGCGCCTACTACCACTGGCTGTGGAACATGATGGACGCGGGCGAGATCGACTGGAACTTCACGCCCGCGATGGAGAACTTCCACGGCTTCCGCCCCATCCTCGCCGCGTTGGCCTACACCAACATGGGCGTGACCGGTCTAGCCTGCATCTACAGGGCCAGGTGAGGTGACGACATGATCCAGCGTTTGATGCGCGCCCAGACCGACGACGAGCGCACGCTCGCGTTCCTGCAGAACCTCTTCCTGCTGATCGCCGCCTTCGGCCTCGTGTTCTACGGGGTCGAGCACTGGGTGATCGATCACCAGACCCTGACGCACTGGACGGCGCTGATCCCCGCCTGGGTGTCCATCATCGGCACGCCGCTGGCGATCGCCATGTTCTTCTCCACCCGCAAGTGGCTGACCTACGCCTTCGTCGGCGGCATGGCCGTCGCGTTCCTCACCGGGCTCCTCGGCGCCCTGCTGCACCTCATCTTCAACGCCAGCGACCTCGGCGTCTCGCTGTTCAGCATCAGCGGGTTCCTCGAGTCCATGCAGGTCCCCTACCGCCCCGTGCTCGCCGGACTCGCCCACACCCACGTGGGCGCGGTGGGCCTCGCCGTCGGTCTCACCGCCTGGGTGAAGGACTGACCCGTTCCGCCCCTTAGGAGGCATTCCATGATCAAGAAACTTCTCGTGACCGCTCTCGCGCTCGCCCTCGTCGGCACCGTCGCGCTGGCCCAGCCCGCGATCGACGGTGCGATCGCCGACGGCGAGTACGCCAACACCCTCGAGCACGACTCCGGCGCCGTCCTGTACTGGACGATCGACGGCGACACGCTGTACATGGGCTACACGATGGAGGCCCGCGGCTGGTCCGGCGTGGGCTGGCTCAGCGAGCAGTCCAACCGCAAGGCCGGCGCCGACGAACTCATGTTCGCCATCGTCGACGGTGAGGCCGTCGCCTACGACGCCTACCAGTCCGGTGCGCGCGGCGCGCCAGAACTCGACGAGGACGAGGGCGGCAGCAACTCGCTGAGCGCGTTCGCCGCCGTGCACGAGGACGACGTGTGGACGGTGGAGTTCTCGCGTCACCTGGCCACCGGCGAGGAGACCGACGTCGACATCGTTCCGGGCGAACCCATGATCTTCATGCTGGCCCACGGCAACACCATGGACATCGAGCGCGCGCACGAGCGCAGCAACCGCGGCGGCGCGTTCTACATCGAGGACTTCGTCTTCTGACCTGAGCAGCCACGCCCCGAACGAGTCGGCGGCCCCGGGGATCTTCCCTGGGGCCGCCGTTCATGTGGCAGCGGAGGCCGGCAACCGGACGCGGACGCGGGCGCGCGCGCGCGATCGGCCCGGCTAGACCTGTTCGAGGTAGGTGTACCCCACCAGCTCCGCGTCGTAGAGCTCGGTCATCTCGCGCTTGTCCTCGTCGCCCAGCTTGACGCCGGAACGCTCCGCCTCGCGGATCTCGTCCTGCAGCCAGCCGTGCAGCTCCGCGGTCTCGTAGCCCATGCTCTCGATGACGCGCCGCGCCTTCTGCCCGTTGACGAAGCGCTCCAGCCGCCAGCCGCCCTTGCCGTCCAGGCGCACGTGGGCCTCGTTCATGCGGCCGAAGAGGTTGTGGTTGTTGGCCAGCACGTCCTGGTAGGCGCCCGTGAGGAAGGCACCGAGGTAGTACGGTCGCCCAGGCACGAGGTCGTGCACCGGGAGCGTGGCGCGCACGTCGCGCAGGTCGATGAACTTGGCGATCTTGCCGTCGCTGTCGCAGCTGATGTCGACGAGCGTCGCCTCGCGGTTCGGCTCCTCCTGCAGGCGGTGCAGCGGCACGATCGGGAAGAGCTGCTGGATCGCCCAGTGGTCGGGCATGCCCTGGAAGAGGCTGAAGTTGACGACGTACTGGTCCGCGAGCCGCTTGGGCAGCGCCTCGAGCTCCTCGGGCACGTAGTCGAGCTGCTCGATGACCTTGGCGATGCGCAGGAGCGTGCGGTGGTAGAGCTGCTCCACGTGCGCCCGCTCGAGCAGGGTGATGTAGCCGAGGTCGAAGAGGCTGTGCATGGTGTCCTTGTTCGACACCGCCTCGTTGAACACCTCGCGGTAGTTCTTCAGGTTGATGTCGCGCGCGAGTTCCTGCATGTCGCGCACCACCGCGTGCACCTCGCCCTCGAGGGGCGGCAGCTCGTAGGTCGCGCGGGTGGGGCCGATCGCGTCGATCACGGGCAGCACGATCAGCGCATGATGCGCCGTCAGCGCCCGCCCGGACTCGGTGACGATGACCGGGTGCGGCGCCTCGCCGTCGTCGCAGGTCTCCTTGATCGTGTACACGA
>JAABSI010000165.1 GCA_011390455.1 Trueperaceae bacterium | reverse complement strand
GCGAAGCCGACTCCAAGATGAGTTCTCCCATCCCTTAATGGGAGTAAGTCCCCCGGAAGACCACCGGGTTGATAGGCTGGGAGTGTACGCACCGCGAGGTGTTTAGCTGACCAGTACTAATCGGACGAGGACGTAACCTTTGATGGACTCATCCATCGGGGATGTTCGGATCCATGCTTCCTATTCCGTCTGTCCTATTTTTGCTCTTCGTGCCCTTAGCGCGGTGGATCCACCCGATCCCATTCCGAACTCGGAAGTTAAGCACCGCAGCGCCGATGATAGTTGGGGGGTAGCTCCCTGCGAAAGTAGGTCGGTGCGAGGAGTTATTTTGCGAAGGAGGAAGGTCTGGCGCTCGCGCCGGGCCTTCTTCCGCACGCGGGAGTAGCTCAGCTGGTAGAGCACTACCTTGCCAAGGTAGATGTCGCCGGTTCGAATCCGGTCTCCCGCTCCACGCCGCGGCCGCCCTTCTGGGGCGGCCGCGTTCGTCGTGAATTCGTGAGGACCGGGCGCGACGCCCGGGGGCGTGGTCCCCCGGCTCGGCCTCAGCGGCGTCGGGCGTCGCTCCAGGTGGGGATCGGCGGCAGGTCGGCGGAGCCTTCGTCGGCGAGGACGTGGGCGCGCGCTGCGAGGTGCCGGGCCAGGTCCGCCAACTGGCCGTCGATGGCCTCGACGGGGGTCGTGGGGGTCGTGGCGAAGCCGCGCTGCGCGGCCTCCTCGGCGAGGTGGCGCGCGGGCGCGAGTCGGTCGGCGACGGCGGTGCCTCGGGCGCGGAGATCAGCGAGGGCGGACGCCAGCCGGTCGAGGGCGACCTCGAGGTCCGGGCGCGGCGCCGTGGCTGCGGTGCCTGCCGGCGTGGTCCGGGCGGGCCGGTCGCGGTCGAGCTCGTCTCGCTGGCGGGCGACGTCGATCAGGAGCTCGGTCAGGGGCGTGTGGATGCGCCGCACGTGGTTGTGCAGCGAGCGTTCGAAGTCGACCGTGGCGCGCTCCCAGGCGAGCAGGTGCCGCGCCGCGGCCTCGCCGTCCGCGTCCAACTCGAAGGCGTAGGCGTTCACCAGTTCGCCGGCCCGGAAGTGCAAGCGACCCTTCCGGGCGCCCGAGCGCACCAGCAAGGAGCACGTGCTCCGCTCCACCTGGAGGAGCTGCAGGAGCGGCGCGAGGGGGACCGCGGCGATGTGGCCCCGGACGCGCTCTTCCGCGGCGGCGCGGATCTGGGCCGCGAGGTCGGTCGCCGAGATGGGTTTGGCGACGCGACGGTAGCTGCCCAGCCTGGGGGCGGACGTGGCGACGCGCTCTGGATCCATGCTGCTCAGGACGATCACGCCGAGGTTCGGGTGGCGCTCGCGCACGCGGGCGAGCAGCTCGAAGCCGTCCATGACCGGCATGTGCAGGTCGGTGACCATCACCTCGACGGGTTGCGCCGCCAGGATCTCGAGCGCTTCGGCGCCATGTTCGGCGAGCAGGAGCGTGAACTCCGGCAGCTGGGGCGCCAGGGTGAGCTCGTAGAGCCGCCGTGCCGCGGCGTCGTCGTCCACCACCAGCACGGTCCGGGGGGCTTGGATCACCGTTCGTCCGCCCTCACGCGTTCGAGGGGCCGCCGGTGGGCGGATCCGCGTCCAGCGGTCGCTCCGACCCACCGTCGCCGAAGACGTCGAAGAGGCCGTCCATCCGCGCGAGGATCTGGCGCGCGAGGTCGGCGACGTCGCGGCGTGCGGCTTCGACGGCGCTCCGGCGCTCCTCCTGCCGACGGATCTCCTCGTCGTAGCTCCGCTGGGCTGCCTGGAAGGCATCGACCTCCTCCGCGACCGCGGCGAGCGCGGTGTCCGCCGCCTGCACGCGCTGCGTCAGGCGCTCGATGGCGGCGACCAGGTCCGCGTGCGGCTCGGCGCGCTTGGGGGGCGGCGGCGCGGCCTGCGGCGCCGGATCGGTCGGCGCCGGATCGGTCGGCGCCGGCGAGCGCTCGTCGGGTGCCGGGGCGCTCGGGGCGTCGGGGCTCGCGGCGGGGGCTTCGGGCGCCGAGACCTCGGATCGACCACCGGACTGGGTGCTCGGGTCGGGCGGTTCGGGGCTCGCGGCCGGGTCGCGGGTGGGCTCCGCCGGGGCGGCCCATTCGGCGGCGGGCGTCGCGTCGGGCTCGGGCTCGGGAGCCGGGTCGGCGACGGGCGCCTCCTCGATCGCGTCCGCCGTCGCCTCCTCGTTCGTGGCCACGTCGGATCGTTCGGCGGGCGCGTCGAGCGCGTCGACGGCGGGCTCGGGCACGTCGCCGGCGGGCTCGGGGGCGTCGACGGCAGCGTGCTCCGTGCGGGGCATCGGCGTGGCGGGCGTCAGCTTCGCCTCGCGTTCGCGCTGTTCGTCCTGACGGTGCGCGACCTCGATGAGCAGCGTCTGGGTGGGCACGTCGATGGTCCGCCGGACGCCCTCCGGAAGCCGTTCGAACTCGATCGCGGTGCGCGACCAGGTGAGGATGTCGTACGCGGCGGCCTCGCCCTCGGCACCGAAGTCGTCGGAGAAGGCGTTGATCAAGCGACCGGACTCGAAGTGGAGGCGGCCCCGGCGGCGGCCCGAGGTGACCCCGAGGCTGCAGGTGCGCCGTTCCGCCTCGACCAGTTGGAGCACGGAGGCGAGCGGGATGCCGGCGACCTGCCCCAGGTCGTGCCGCTCCAGCGCGTCGAGGACGGCGCGCGCGACCTCGGGGTAGCCGGCCGGCTTGCGCAGGACGGTCAGCCCGCCGTACCCATCGAGGCCGTCGGCCACGGTCGTGGGGGCGAGTGCGGACAGGACCACGACGGGAAGCGTGGTGCCGCGGTTCGTGAGGTAACCGATCAGCGCGAAGCCGTCCATCACCGGCATCGCCAGGTCGGTGACGACCACGTCGACGGGGCGCGACTCGAGCAGCTCCACCGCCTCTTGGCCGTGGTTGGCGGTGAGGACGTCGAACATCCCGAGCGACGTCGCCAACCCGCTCGCGAGCACGCGTTGGGTGCCGAGATCGTCCTCGACGATCAGGACGGTCTTGCGGCCGTCGTCGGGCCGGTCTTCCGCTGTGCGGTCCATGGGTACCCACGATGGCGCATCGCGGTCACCGACGCTATGAACGATGCCATTCGGGTGCGCGACGGTTCCCGGGCCCCGAGGAGGTCAGCGCGCTTCGGCGTCGATCCCGTAGAGCGCCCGGTACACCTCGAGGTTGAGCGTCACCCGTTGCAGGTACTCGCGCGTCTCGAGCGCGTCGATGTGGCGCAGCAGCTCGTCCTTGTCGCCGGCCACCACCTCGCCCTCGTAGAGCCGGCGGATGTACCCCTGCCCGCGGTTGTAGGACGGGATCACGAGCTCCGCGTCCCCGTCGAAGTAGTCGAGCAGCCAACGCAGGTAGTAGGTCCCGTAGCGCACGTTGGCGTCGGGATCGAACGGGTCGTCCGGGTCCTCGCTCTGGAGCTCGGCCAGCCAGCCCCACGTCGAGGGGATCACCTGCATCAGGCCCTGAGCGTTCGACGTCGAGACGGCCACCGGCGAGAAGGCGGACTCCTGGCGCATGATCGCCCAGACGAGGGCCGGTTCGACCCCGAAGGCGAGGCCGTGGGCATCCACCGCGTCCGGGTAGGCGCGCGGGTACGCGAGGCGCCAGACGCGCGGATCGCGGTCGCCGGCGTTCAGGAGCGCCTGGGCGGCGCGCTGGCTCTGCCGGTACTCGCCGTGTCGGCCCTGCAGCGCCTCGGCGAGCAGCAGGATCTCCTCCCGCCCGGTGGCGTCGCGCAGCGCGAACACCAGTTCGCCGCGCGCGGCCGCGTCGTCGCCCACCGTGCGCAGCG
>JAABSI010000164.1 GCA_011390455.1 Trueperaceae bacterium | reverse complement strand
CGTCGGGTCCGAGCTCGCCGAACGCGGGGACGACGCCGCCGGTGTAGCGCCCGAGCATCCCCAGCGTGCGGTGCAGCAGGTTGCCGAGGTCGTTGGCCAGGTCGGAGTTGACGCGCTCGGCGATGCCGGCCTCGTGGAAGCTGGCGTCGAGCCCGAAGCTCATGTCGCGCAGCAGGAAGTAGCGGAAGGCGTCGTGACCGTACTTCTCCTGCAGGTCGAGCGGCTTGATGGCGTTGCCGAGCGACTTGCTCATCTTGCGCTCGTCGGCGAGCCAGTAGCCGTGCACGTTGAGGTGCGCGTAGAGCGGGATGCCGGCGGCCTTGAGCATCGTCGGCCAGAAGACCCCGTGCGGCTTGACGATGTCCTTGGCGATGAAGTGGTTGACCGCCGGCCAGTAGCGCTTCTCGAGCCCCTTGCTGACGAGGTGCGACCAGTAGTTGATCAGCGCGTCGAACCAGACGTAGGTGACGTGCTCCTCGTCCCACGGGAGCGGGATGCCCCAGGGCACGCGGGCGCGCGGGCGGCTGATCGACAGGTCGCCGATCGGTTCGCGCAGCATCGCCAGCACCTCGTTGCGGTAGCGCTCGGGGCGGATGAGGTCGGGGTTCCGCTCGATCGTCTCGCGCAGCCACGGGCGGTACTTCTCCATGCGGAAGAAGTAGTTGGCCTCGACGCGCAGCTCGGGCGGGTCGTCGGAGTCGGGGCAGCAGCCGTCGACGAGCTCCTTCTCGGTGACGAAGCGCTCCGCGCCCACGCAGTAGAGGCCCGAGTACTCGCCGTAGAAGATGTCGCCGGCGTCGTACACGCGCTGAAGCACGTCCTGCACGACCTTCTTGTGGGCCGGGTCGGTGGTGCGGATGAAGCCGTCGTAGGCGATGCCCATCGAGTCCCAGGTGCTGCGGAACTGCCCGGTGACCTTGTCGACGTAGGCCTGGGGGTCGACGCCGGCCGCCGCCGCGGCCTTGGCGACCTTCTCGCCGTGCTCGTCGGTCCCGGTCAGGAAGTAGGTGTCGTCGCCCCTGAGGCGGTGGAAGCGGGTGACGACGTCGACCAGGATCGTCGTGTACGCGTGGCCGATGTGCGGCGCGGCGTTGACGTAGAAGATCGGCGTGGTGGCGTAGTAGCTGCCGCGGGCGTCGCTGGGGTCGGGCATCTCGGGTGGTCCTCCGGGGTGGCCCGCGGGGCGGGCTGGTGGGATCGGGGGGGTGGGCGGGGGTCGCTCGGATCGCGTCCGGGAGCGCCCAAGAAAACGGCGCCGCCTGCGCGACGCCCTGGCCCGTCCGGACGCGGCGTGGCGCGTCAGGCGGTCGCAGGGCTCCGGGGCATCTGGCGCATGCGCTGGATTGTAGCAGGGGCGGGCGCCCGGCCATCCACGGGGCGGGCGAACGCGGGGCGTACCGTACCCGGAGTGCCGTCGGCGCTACCATGCGCTCGTGACGATGGGATCCGCCGCGGCCGCCGAGGCCGCCATCGACTTCAAGCGCGCCCGCCGGCGCGCCGACCTGCGCGAGGCACTCTCCGCGCTCGGCGCGCGCACGGCGCCGCTGCTCTCCTACGACGACGTCCGCCGGCGGCTGCACGCCGTCGAGAGCCCGGCCCACTACCTCGAGGACGTCCCGCTCGACGCGATCGTCGGCAGCGTCGGCCGCACCGTCGACTTCACCCGCGAGTTCCTGCCGCGCACCGACGCCGACAAGGCGCGCTGGGTCGGGGTCAAGGTCGCGATGACCGGGATGACGGGGACGCCGCCCGTCGAGCTCTACCGCATCGGCGATGCCTACTTCGTGCGCGACGGCAACCACCGCGTGTCGGTGGCGCGTCAGCTCGGTGCGCGCTTCATCCAGGCGTACGTCACCCCCGTGCACGCCCGCGTGCCCCTCTCCGCCGACGTCTCGCCCGACGACCTGATCATCGCCGAGGAGCACGCGCGTTTCCTCGAGGCCACCGAGCTCGACGAGCTGAGACCCGGCGCCGACCTGCGCGTGACCACGGCGGGCGCCTTCGAGCGGCTGCTGGACCACATCTCGGTCCACCGCTACTACATGGGCATCGACGAGGACCGCGAGGTCGCGTACCCGGAGGCGGTGGCGCATTGGTACGACACCGTCTACCTGCCGGTGCGCGAGGCGATCCGCTCGGGCGGCGTCCTGCGCGGCTTCCCAGGGCGGACGGAGACCGACCTGTACCTGTGGCTCTCCGAACACCGCGGCCGGCTCGAGCGCGAGCTCGGGTTCACGCTGCCGAGCGAGTCGATCGCCGAGTCGCTCGGCGCCGGCGATACGAGCGAGCGTCGCGGCCCCAAGGGGCGCGACGACCTGTTGCAGCAGGTCCGCGGGCGCGACGACGACCAACCAGCGGCTGGGGCCGCGATCGCGGATGACCTGTTGGTGGCGCTCCCCGACCTGGAGCTGGGCATCCCGGCGTTGGAGCAGGCGCTGGTGCTCGCCGGTCGCGAGCGCGCGCGGGTGTACGCGCTGCACGTGGCCGCCGACGAGGAGGCCGTCGAGGGGGAGGAGGTCGACGCGCTGCGCCGCGCGGCGATGGCGGCGGCCGAGCGCGCGGGCGTCGAACTGCAGTTCGCGGTCGCCGTCGGCAACCCCGCGCAGGAGCTGCGCGAGCGCGCCGCCTGGGTCGACCTGCTGGTGGCTCCGATGGTCGTGCCCGACGCGACGAGGGGCTGGCGCCTGGCATCGCGGCACCAGGGCCTGCTGCGGCGCACGCCGTGCCCGATCCTGGTGACGGTGGGGGCGGCCCGACCCCTGGAACGCGCGCTGGTGGCGTACGACGGCGGCGCGCGGGCCGACGAGGCGCTGTTCGTGGCGGCCTACGCGGCCGCGAAGTGGCACACGGAGGTGGTGGTGGCGACGGTGGCCGATACCTCGCGCGGTGCGACCGCCGTCCTCGACAAGGCCCGGTCGTACCTGGAGCCGTACGGCGTCCGGGCCGACTACGTCGAGCGCCAGGGACCGGTCGCCGAAACGCTGGTGGCCATGGCCGACGAGCGTGGCTGTGACCTCATTCTGATGGGCAGCTACCGCTACTCGCGCTGGCTGGAATCGCTGCTCGGCGGCGTGCTGGAGCGCACGCTGCGCGCGGCCGGGCGGCCGGTGATGGTGCTCTGAGGGACGCCGCGCGACGTGGCGTCGTTCGGCCTTCCGGCGTCGGTGGATGCCACGCCGGCGGTCGTGCCGTCGCTGCGCGCCGCCCACGACACGCCACAGGCGCCGTCCGCGCAGCCGTCGTCGGTGCGGCCCGCGATCGCGTAGCGGCGGGCGGCGACGGCGTCGTAGGCGCGGTCCGCCAGCCAGCGGACGCCCGGCAGGTGGTACGGGAGCGCCAGCAGGCCGAGCACCGGCCGCGTGAGGCGCAGCAGGCGCACGACGGCGGCCGCGCCGGCGTACACGCGTCCGTCGCGGTCGACGAGCTGCAGCGCCTTGACGGCCTCCTCGGGATCGACCCAGGGCACCTCGGCCAGCGCCGTCTGCAGCGGCGCGACCCGCAGCCGGCCACCGGAGAGCCGCCGGGCCCGCTCGGCCTGGGCCGTGCAGAAGACGCAGTCGCCGTCGTAGAGCGCGAGCGGGAGGTGGGGCGCGGCGCGGTCCAGCTCGGCGGGGGTCGGTGGGCGGGAGGTGCTTTGGCGGCCCATGGCGCGAGCATACGGGCGCGCCCCGGAAGCGACGCGGCCCGAGGTCACGGTCGTCCGTCCCGAGCGGTGGTGCGTGGCAGCAAGGTGGCGCCCCCGACGGGGGCGCCACCGATCGTGCCTTCGAGACGGATCAGCGGAACAGCAGCGACAAACCCGCCTGCGCGGACGCGGTCGAGAGGGACTTGGTCGGCATCACGTCCGGCGGCTGGGCCTCGCCGATGACGCCGGCCTCGGCGACCTCGTCGAGGGTCAGCGAGACGATCTCCTCAGCGTAGGTCATGTCGACGCCGTCGGACGTCCTCACGGAGGTGTAGCGGAGGAACTGCCA
>JAABSI010000163.1 GCA_011390455.1 Trueperaceae bacterium | reverse complement strand
GCGCGCTCGAGGCGCTGACCGAGCCGTGCGAGGTCACGATCGTCACCGACAGCCAGTACCTGAAGAAGGCTTTCACCGACGGCTGGCTCGCCAACTGGCAGCGCAACGGCTGGCGCACGGCCTCCAAGCAGCCGGTCAAGAACCGCGACCTGTGGGAGCGCCTCTTGGAGCTCACCGGCACCCACCGGGTCCGATGGACGTGGACCAAAGGGCACGCCGGGCATGCGCGCAACGAAGAGGTCGACGACCTCGCCCTGGAGGCTCGGCGCGAGCGCCGCGGCCGCGCGCACGGCTGAGCCGCGGCGCTCGCGGGCCTCGAGCCTCAGCCGCGCGCCAGCTCGCCGAGCAGGTGCTCCAGCGCGGTGTAGCCGACGATCAGGGACCGAGGGTCGAGCCACTCGCCGAGGCGGTGGGCGTCGCCGCCGGTGGCGACGCCGAAGCCGATCGCCGGGATGCCGGCCGCCACCGCGGCGTTCGCGTCGGTGCTGCTGGCCGCGACGGTCGCCACGAAGCCGACCCGCGCCAGGGCCGCGCGCGCGGCCGCGACGAGGGCGGCGTCCGCCGTGCGCCCCGCTGGTCGATCGCCCACGTCGCGCAGCTCGAGCTCGACGCCGTGCCGGCGCGCCACCCCGCGCAGGCGCCGCTGCGTCTCGGTCACGAGGCCCTCGAGCGCCGTGGGCGCGACGCTGCGCACGTCGACGGTGAGGCGCGCCTCCTCGGCGATCGCGTTCACCGACGAGCCGCCCGACGCCAACCCGACGTTGAGCGAGGAGCGCGGCTCCCTCGGCACCGGCACCCGCGCCAGCGCATGGATGGCGTCGCCGAGCGCGTGCACGGCGCTGGGCGCTCCGTGGTCGCCCCACGCGTGCCCCCCCTGGGCGCGAAAGCGCGCCTCGATGCGTCGCGATCCCACCGCCGCGTCGACCACCTGCCCCAGGTGGCCGTCGACGGCGACGAAGGCGTCGATCGCCCCGGCATGATCGGCCACCACGCGCCGGGCCCCCCTCAGGTCGCCGAGCCCCTCCTCCCCCACCGTCGCCGCCAGCACGAGCCGCGGCCGCCGTTCGGGTCGCCCTCGGACCGCTTCCTCGGCGAGCACCGTCAACAGGGTGAGCCCGGCCGCGTCGTCGCCGATCCCGGGACCGCACCACCGGTCCTCGGCCTCTTCGCGCACGCGCACGTCGGTGCCCTCGGGGAACACGCTGTCGAGATGCGCGGCGAGCAGCACGCGCGGACCGGTCCCGCCCGGGAGGTCGGCGACCACGTTCCCGAGGTCGTCGACGGCGGGATCCAACCCGGCGCGCCGCCAGCGTTCGGCGACGACGGCGCCGCGGCACCCCTCGGCGAACGGGGGGGCGGCGGTCTCGGCGATCGCCTTGAGGTGCTCGCGCAGGCGCCCATCGAGCTCCTCGAGCCTCACGTCGGCGCCTCCCAACCCGCGAGCGCGGCGAAGGGGTGCGGCGCGTCGACCGGGCGCCAGGTGCAGAACGACGCGGCCCCCTCCGGATCGACCCGGTGGGGGCACGTGGGGCACTCGGGATAGTCCAACGCGAGGTAGGCGAACGCCGCCGATGCCCCGGCCCGGGCGACCTCCGCCGCCGACACGCCCCGCGTGCGCCCACAACCGGCGCGCACCACGACCTCGTCGGTCGCGGGTCCGCCCGCCGCCGCGCCCCCGCTCGTCGGCGGGCGCTGCGCCGGACGTTCGCTCAACGGTTCTCGCCGGGCTCGAGGGTGGCGATGCCCTCGCGCAGCGCGTAGAGCGCTGCCTGCGTGCGGTTGTTCAGGCGCAGCTTCGAGAAGATCTCGGAGAGCCGGTTCCGCACGGTCTTCTCGGACACGCCGAGCGCGTCGGCGATCTCGAGGTTCGAACGCCCTTGCGCGAGGAGGCGCAGGATGTCCTCCTCACGCTCGGTCAACTCCGAGAGCGCGTGCTCCGGGTGGCGCGGCAGCTCGCCGTAGCGGCGGAACTCGTCGAGGATCGAGGCCGCCATCTCGGCGGACAGCAGCGTCTCGCCGGCGGCGACGCGCGCGATGGCATCGATGAGGTCGTTGGCGTCGGCATCCTTGAGCAGGTAGCCGCGCGCCCCGGCCTTGATCGCCTCGAACACGTACCGGTCCTGCCGGTACATGGTGAGGATGATCACCTTCATCTCGGGGCGTTCGGTGAGGATCGCCTTGGTGGCCGCGACGCCGTCGAGCTCGGGCATCTGGATGTCCATCAGGACGACGTCGGGGCGGGTCTCGAGCGCGTGGCGAACGGCCTCACGGCCGTTCGAGGCCTCGCCGATGACGCGGAAGCCCTCCTCCGTCTCGAGGATGCTCCGCAGCCCTTGACGGAACATCGCGTGGTCATCACAGAGCAGCAGCCGGGTCATGGGGCCCATGCTAACCGACGCCGGGGGTGCTACCGTGAACGAGCACCCGGCCGCGCCGGCTCGGGTGTCGGTTTCATGCCGCCCGGGGCCTTCCCCAGGCGGTGGCGGACCGTCCGCCGCCGGCCTCGTGCCCGGCCGAAAGGCCGGCCCCCGTTCACGCGGGTGCCGGCTTCGGAACCGGGAGCGCGGCGGCGGTGGCGGAGCGGCGCCCGAGGGGCGCGTACGAACGGCGTGCTGCGGCGGACCCCCGCTCGGCAGCACGGCGCGTGCGCACCGACCCCGGGCGCCGCTCCCAAAGAGCGTGCGTGGCGTTCGCCACGCCGACCCCTCAAGCCCGGCGTCGGAGGTACGTTTCCATGATCCACCCCAAGGCCGCGCTCATCGAGCGGCTCCAGAAGGACGGTCGCGGCAAGCCGCAGTTCACGACCGAACGCGAGGGCCCCGACCACGAACCCACGTTCTTCGCCCGCGTCAAGGTGCAGGGCCAGCCGTTCGGCGAGGGCCGCGGCGGCAACAAGCGCGAGGCCGAGCGCCGCGCCGCCGAGGAGGCGCTCGTCAAGCTCGATCGCGAAGCCAGCGAGGCCGCGGCGGCCGCGTCGAACGCCGGCCGAGGCGCCAAGCGCCGCGGCCGCAAGCCGGCCGACGTCAGCGACGCGCCGGTCGAGGACGGGCCCACGGCGGTGGAGGGCGCGACCGAGTCGACGTTCGCCGGGCCGTGGCCGGTCTTCGATCGCGTGCTCGCCGAGTCGCTGCGCGTCGCGCACGAGCGCGTCGACGCCGACCTGCGGGGCGATGCGGCGCTCGCCGGCATCGAGGCCTTCGCGGTGCGGCTGTACCAAGACGTCTTGGAGCAGCTCGGCGAGGTCGTCGACGAGGAGTAGCGGTTCAGTCGGAGGTGGCCAGCGCGCGCGCCGCACGCTCGATGCGGCGCAGGTCCTCGGCCGCCTTCTCCTTGATCATCAGATCGCGCATGGCCGGGCTCATCGG
Source organism: Trueperaceae bacterium (assembly GCA_011390455.1). Next base: position 635 of record JAABSI010000163.1, on the reverse strand, counting down.
CAGCGCATCCGTGCCGCGCGCCACCAGCAGGTCGACCATCTTGGCCGCGAACGCACGCAGCGGCGTCTCGAGGGCGACGCCCTCGGCCGCTGCGTCGTCGTGCCGGCGCACGTCGAGCAGGTCGGGCTCCAGCGCGTCCTTGTCGCCCCGCACGACCACCAGCACGCGACCGTGCTCGGTGACGACCAGGAAGTGCTCGTCCGGACGGCTCACTCGCTCGCTTCGTCCAGGAACTGCTGCAGCGCCTCGGTGCTGACGGTGATGGGCGCCCGCCGCCGCCGCACCGCGCCGTACTCCAGGAGCCGGGCGAGGCAGTGGCTGACGGTCTCTCGGGTGGCGCCGATCATCTTCGCCAGATCCTGCTGGGTGAGGTTGAGGTCGATCACGGTACCGCGCTCGCTCTCGCTGCCGAAGTCCTTGGCCAGCCGGAGCAGCAGGTTGGCAAGGCGCCCCGGGGCGTCGAACGCGCCGACCTCGGCCTGGGACACCTGCGCCTGCCACAGGCGCGTCGACATCACCTGGATGAACTTCATGGCGATGCGCGGCTGCTGCTGCAGCAGCTTCTGGAAGTCGGCCTCGGGCATGACGATCAGCGTCGTGTCGATGACCGCCTCGGCCTGGTTCGGGCGCCGCTC
>JAABSI010000016.1:26827-44716 GCA_011390455.1 Trueperaceae bacterium | reverse complement strand
CCGTCTACCGGATGGCCGCCGACGGGCGACTTCCGGCGCTGCGGGTGGGTCGCCAGTGGCGCTTCGCCGCCGAGCAAGTGCGCGCAGCGCTCGCCGCTGGCGTACCGACGCATGCAGGCCCGACGGCAGCCGCGACCGACCCGCACACGGCCCCGACGGCGACCCCGTGGGTTCCCCCCACGCCGCCGGCTTCGCCTGCCGGGCCGCCTGCGCCGCCCGCCGCGCCGTCCGGTGCACCGTCGGTCGCGCCGTCCGCCCAGCCGTCCGCCCACCCGTCCGCCGCGCCGTCGACCGAGCCGTCCTCGGAACCGTCCGGTGCGAACGCCGTCGACCTGCCCGCCGAGCGGCCCGACCCGCAGCCGACGCCGACCGAAGCGGAGATCGACGCCGAGACCCGACTGCAAGACGACGGGGGGGCGCAGCGTCCGGTGGACGAACGGGAACGCGATTCCTGAGCGCACCCACGCACGACCAAGAGCGACGCCCGACCGCATCGGTCGGGCGTCGCTCGTGCGTGCGGGGGCGCGGCGTCCGTGCGCCGTTCGCTCAGGCCGGCATCGGTGTGCGCCGTACCAGTCGTTGCCCGAGCGCGTGGAGCTTCTCGTCGGCCTGCCGTTCCTCGTCGAGGGTCGTGCCGAGCAGCTTGGCGAGGTCGTCGAGGCCCGCCGCTTCGGCCTGTTCGACGGCGTCCGCGTACGAGACGATCTCGTAATGCTCGACCTTGCGGCCCGCGCCCGCGAGCAGCAGGTCCTTGGCCTCGCCCTCGCCCTCTTCCTCGATCGCGCTCTCGCCTTCGGTCACCAGGCCCTTGGCGGCTTCGCAGAGTTCCGAGCGCGCGGGCTTGCCGAGCAACTCGAAGCCGCGCTCCAAGCGCTCGATGTGGACGACGGTCTGCTCGCGATGATCGCGGAAGGCGGCCGCGAGTTCTTCGCTGTCGGCGGCCTCGGTGAGCTTGGGCAGCGCATCGCGGAACTGCTTCTCGGCGCTCAACAGGTCTTTCATGGAGTGGTACAGGACGTCTTCGATGTTCTTGATGGACATGTTGGTACCTCCGTGGGGCACGGCATCAGACCGACCCGAGGCCGGCGCCGTCGGACGAGGGGGCGCGATGGCTTCGGGGTCGGATGGGAGCACGGAAGCGACCCGGAGGTCGCTCCCGTGCCTCGCTCACGTACGCGAGGAAGCGGCGGTCGAGCCGTCTTCAGTTGTCTTCGTACTCGGGGAGCGCCTCGAGCTGCTCTTCGGTGATCGCCAGGTAGACGCGGAGGTCGCTGACGTCCTCGTTGCCCTGGATCTCAAGCTGGTCCATCGGGACGGCGACCGTGCGGGCGCCGATGCCCAAGAACCCGCCGACGTTGATCAAGACGGCTTCGACGGTGTCGTCGGTGCCGAGCAAGACGTCCTCGATGTCCGAGACGCGTTCGTTGTCGATGTCGTAGACCGCGGCGCCGCGGAGCTGGTCGACGGTGAGGGTCGACCAGTCGACGACCACGAAGCCCTCTTGGGGCTCGGCGACGCCGATGCGGGGCAAGGTGGCCTCGTCGTTCATCAGGTCGGAGCGGTCGTAGGGCTCGTACTCGGGCGCCGCTTCGAGGTCTTCACGAGTGGCGTTGATGACGGCGTAGACGAGGTCGCCATCGGCTTGGGTCGCGATGCGGACCGAGTCCATGCCGAGCATCACGGTGCGCGCGCCGATGCCCAGGAAGCCGCCGACGTCGACGAGGAGGCCGCGGACTTGGCCGTCCATGCCGAGGACGAGGTCGCTGATCGAGGCGATCTGCTCCCAGTCGTCGGGCACGGCGTCGACCTGGAAGCGGTGCTCGTCGATGGCGGTGACCGTCGTGTAGAGGTCGGCGCCGACGAGCTCGGTGGCCAAGAGGTCGCCCTCCACGCCGGTCGCTTCGAACATGACGTCGCCTTGAGCGAATGCGGTCCCTAGCGCCAGCACGGCGCCCATGGCTAGTACGATCAGTAGGTTCTTCATTTGGAACTCCATCGCGCCGTTCGGCGCATGTACACGCCACCCCGCATACCGGGGTGGAGTTCGAAGCTAGCATGGGCTCGCCGAGGCGGCCCCCCATCCGTACGTCACTCGTGCGAACGCGAAAGCGCCTCGGCCGAACGCTCATCTTCGGCCAATGGGGCGAAGGACTCGGATCGTCGTGCTGCAGGCGAGGATGCGATGGCGGCCACCGCCGAACGCCATACCGGGACCTTCGGAGATGAGTGAACTATGTTCGTCTCATGAGGCGTCGCGGCGGTGCTCGACGGTGCACCGCGGCCGATCACGAACGCCGCCCGACGGCTCGACCGGGCGGCGCCTTGGTACGCCCATGCCGTCAGGCCTCGAACCAGGCCCGCATCCGCCCGGCGAGGTGCTCCCCGATGGCGATCGACGCCGTCGCCGCCGGCGATGGCGCGTTCAGGACGTGCAGCGCGCGCTCGGTCTCGGCGAAGGCGAAGTCGTCGACCAGCTTGCCGTCGCGCCCGATCGCTTGGGCGCGCACGCCGGCGCCCCCGCGGCGGACGTCGGCCGCGGTGATCGAGGGCATCAGCTTCTGCAGGGAGTGGACGAAGGCTGCGGTGCGGAACGAGCGCCAGTACTCGTACGCGCCGGTGCGCCAGAAGCGCCCGGCCAGCTTCCAGAACCCGGGGAAGGCGAGCGTCTCGCCGAGGTCGCGGCCGCTGATCGTCGTGTGGGTGTAGCCCTCGCGCGCGAGCGCGAGGACGGCGTTGGGGCCGGCCTCGACCTCGCCGTGGACGGTGCGCGTGAAGTGGACCCCGAGGAACGGCAGCGTCGGGTCGGGGACCGGGTAGATCAGGCCCTTCACCTTGTCCTGCGCGTGCGGTTGCAGGAAGTAGTACTCGCCGCGGAACGGGACGATCGAGACGTCGGGGTCGGCGCCCGCCATGCGGGCGATGCGATCCGCGTGCAGACCGGCGCACGAGACCAGGCGACCCGCACGCACCCGCAGCTTGGGGGTCGTGACCGTGAGCCCGTGCGCGTCCTCGGCGATCGCGACCACGGGCGCGCCGGTCTCGACGCGCGCGCCCGCGCGGCGCAGACCGTCGGCCAGCGATCGGCAGACGCCTGGGTAGTCGACGATCGCGGTGCCGGGCGAATGGATCGCACGCAGACCGGCCGCGAAGGGCTCGATGGCGTGGAGCTCGTCCGCGTCGATCACGCGCAAGCCGGGCACGCCGTTGGCCGTGCCGCGCTCGACCAGCGCGTCGAGCCGCGGGAGTTCCTCCTCGGACGTCGCGACGATCACCTTGCCCACCGCGTCGTACGCGACGCCGTGCTCGGCGCAGTAGTCGCGCAGCTTGACGACGCCCGACACGCTCAGGCGCGCCTTGAGCGAACCCGGGGTGTAGTAGATCCCCGCGTGGACGACGCCGCTGTTGCGGCCCGTCTGATGGGTGGCGACGTCGTCCTCCTTCTCGAGGAGGACCAGCTTGAGGCCGGGGTGGGCGCGGACGAGCGCGTCGGCGGTGGCGAGGCCGACGATGCCGCCACCGATCACCACGACGTCGGCCTCGATCGTGGCCGCGGTCGGGACGACGGGGCGTGGGTCTTCGGGCGCGCCCGCGGCGGGCGTGGCTCGGGTCATGCGCGAGCGTACCCCGGTCCGTCGGGGCCGGTACCCTGCGTCATGGCGACGCCTGTGGACGGATCCGGTTGGTGGCTGAAGGACACGGGCTTCAAGCGGCGCGTGGGCGAGGCCGACCTGCGCACCTTCATGCAGGTCTGCCCGGAGCGGGTGCATCCGAAGGGCAGCACGCTCTTCCGGGCGGGCGATCCTGCGACGCATCTGCACGTCGTGGCGAGCGGTCAGGTGAAGCTGGTCGTGCCCACGGCGGAGGGCCGCGAGCGCATCCTCGCGGTGGTCGGTCCCGACGACCTGTTCGGCGAGGCCTTCGTGGGCGCCGAAGACGACGTCTACCGCCTCGACGCGGTGGCGCTCACCGACGTGGTGACGTGCCCGATGGACCAGGAGCAGTACCGGCGGCTGGCGCTCCACGCGCCCGGCTTCGTGGTCGCCTTCACGCGCATCCTGGCCGACAAGGTGTTCGCCTGCCGCGACCAGTTGGCGCGCGTCGAGGCGCCGATCCGCGGACGCGTGGCCGCGGAGCTGCTGGCGCAAGGGGCGCGCTACGGGACGGACGCCGACGAGGGTTGGGTCGACCTCGTCACCGAGCTGCGCCACGAGGACCTGGCCGCCATGGTGTCGGCCACGCGCGTCTCGGTGACTTCGGCGTTCGCGAGCCTGCGGCAGGCGGGGGTGTTGCAGGGGACGCGCGGGCGGTACCGGCTGCACCTCGCCGGGCTCGCGGACGCGGCGGAGGACCCGGAACCGTGACCCATCGGCGTCGACGGCGCTGCCCGTAGCGAGGCGGAGGCGCCGCGGCAATGCCGCGGCGCCTCCGCCGATCGGTGGGTCGACCGGCGCGGTCAGTCGCCGGTGTAGGTCAGGAACGCGTAGTCGTTGTCGGCAGCGCCCGTGTGGCAGCTCACGCACATCAGGTGCATCTCGGTGCCGGCCTCGGCCCACATGCCGCCGAAGGAGCCGTCGTCCATGCGCTCGAACATGCCGTACTGCCAGTCGCCGTTCTCCGCGTCGAAGCCGGCGACCTTGCGCATCGCGGTGATCACGGTGACGTTCAGCGTGTCGACGTCGATCGACTCCTTGACCAGCTCGCTCCCTTCGGGGAACGGGAAGCTGCGCGCCAGCGCGGCGTCGCGGCCCGCGTCGTTGACGTAGACGTCCTTGGCGGTGGGGTGCGCGCTCTGGATGAAGTTCTTCTGTGGGTTCAGGCGGGTCCAGTCGGCGTACTCGGGGCGGTGGTCCGTCATCGCGTCCTGCGCGACGACGAAGGCGAGCGCGAGGGCGGCGAGCACGGCGCTGGCGGTGAGGGTGATGCGGCGGACGCGTCGGTTCATGGGGTGTACCTCCGGAGCTTGGGGTACGTGTAGCCTGCCGCTTCGCCGATGCCGGCGTCGGTCGTCCGTTTGACCGAGCGCGCGCACCGGGTGCTTCACCACACGCGCCGGTCGCCGACGGCGGATACCGTCTCGAGAGCGCGTGGGCAGCGCGGACGGCACCCGAACCGGACCTCCGGTCGACGCCGTCCCGGAGGTGATCGTGCACGTACTCGTTCTCGAACGGTTGGCCCGGCGCCCGGCGACGCCGATCGTCGCTCTAGCGGTGGCCGTGGCCGGCGCGCTGACGCTCGCCTTCGGCCAGACGCTGCCCGACCCCGAGCTGCCGATCCTCGATCCGGCGGCGCTGGCGCTCGTGTGCCCCGAGCGCACGTGGACCACGCCACCGACCGCCGAGCAGCTCGCCCGCGCGGCGCACCGCGACGGCTACCGCGCCCTCTTGCCCGACTACCTCGCGCGCCTGCCGGGCGAGCCCGACGCCGTGCTGTGGATGCCGGTGGATGGCGTGCGCGTCGCGCAGGTGGCCGACACCTGGGGCGCGCCGCGCGGCGGCGGCCGCGGGCACCAGGGCCAGGACGTGTTCGCGCCCCGGGGTACGCCCGTCCGATCCGCCACGTACGGGATCGTCTTCGAGGTCAGCGACCGCTTCACGGGCGGTCGCGGCGTGATGGTGCTCGGCCCGGGCGGGGTGCGGTACTTCTACACCCACTTCGACGCGTACGCCGATGGCCTGCGCGAGGGCATGGCCGTCACCCCGGAGACCGTGCTCGGCTACGTCGGCAGCGACGGGAACGCCGCCGGTACCCCGCCGCACCTGCACTTCGGGGCGTACGCGTTCGAGCCCGAGACCTGCCGCCATCGCGCCTTCGACCCGCTCCCGCTCCTGGTCGACCGGACCCGGATGGCCGACCGCCCCTGACGCTCAGCGCGGCGCCGGCTCGGGTGGCCGTTTCATGCCGGCACGCGCGTGCGCGACGGCTTCCGCGACCGAGCGTGCCGCACCCGTCGCCTCGATCGTCCGCCAGGCGGAGGGTTCGACGGAGGTGTGGAGGCTCCGGACGAGCGCCTCGTGGCGCGTGCGGTTGACCGCGCAGAGCGGGACGCGCTCCGAGCGGCGCCAGGCGAGCGCCGTCGCCAGGAGCTCGAGTGCTTGGTCCGGCGCCCCCCGCTCGGCGCGCAGGGCTGCGAGCCCCTCCAGGTAGAGCACCAGGATCAGCGGAGCGCGGTGCCGTTCGGCGAGGTCCAGGCCGACGAGGAACTCCCGAGCGGCACCGTCCAGGTCGCCGCGCGCGAGCGCCACGCGCCCGAGGTCGTGGCGAACGAACGCCGCGCCGCGGATCTCGCCGATCGCCTCGCGGATGGCGAGGCTGGCGCGCAGGTGGGCCTCGGCCTCGTCGTACGAGGCCCGCGCGATGGCGAGGAGGCCGCGGCGATGGGCGACGTTGGCGTTCCCGAGCGGGTGGTCGAGCTGGGCGTAGAGGGTGGCGACCGCGTCCGTGTGGGCGTCCGCGGCGCCCAGGTCGCCGTGGCACCAGGCGAGGGCCCCGAGGTTGTCGAGTGCGTAGGCCACGCCGAGCGTGTCGCCGATGCTGGCGGCGATGGCGCGGCTCTCCTCGTAGCGGTCGGCGGCGGTGGCCTCGCCGCGATCGAATGCCACGTTGCCGAGGCCGAGGAGGGTGTTCGCGACCCCCTCGCGATCCCCGAGCCGGCGCATCAACGACAGCGCCTCCTCGAACCGTCCCTGCGCCACGTCGTAGCAACCGGAGTTGTGGGCGTGGACGCCGTACAGACGCAGCGCCGCGGCCGCGCCCGCGAGGTCGCCGAGCGCCCGGTACGTCGCGAGGCTCTCTTCGATCGGGGCCCGCGAAGCCTCGAGATCGCCCTGGCGCCAGGTGAGCGCTCCGAGCGCCAGCAGCGCCGCTGCGCGGACCGCGCCGTCCGCGTTCGTCGGCCCGGCCGCGAGCGCCGTTCGCAGCAGGCGCGCACCCTCCTCGTAGTGGCATCGCGCCATGAAGAGGGGCCGCAGCGCCGTCGCCAAGCGCAGCGCTTCGCCGGTGGCGTCAGCGGCGAGCAAGGCGCTCATCGCCGCACGCAGGTTGCCCAGGTCGTCTTGGAGCAGACGCTGCCAGCGCGTCTGATCCGAGCCCTTGAGGGCCTCGGCCCCCTCTTCTGCGAGCTCGAGGTACGCGCGTGCGTGCCGCGATCGGATGTCGGCCGCCGCCGGATCCCGTTCGAGCGCCTCGGCCGCGAACTCGCGAACGGTCTCGAGCATCGCGATCCGCTCGCCGGAACCGGGATCGAGCCGCCGCAGCAGGCTCTTGTCGACGAGGGACGTGATGCCCTCGAGGACGTCGCCGTTCGCGCCGAGGACGCGCTCGATGGTCCGCGTCGACGAGCAGCCGTCGAACACCGACAGGCGCTCGAACAAGGTGCGCTCGGCGTCGTCGAGCAGCGCCACGCTCCAGGCGATCGCGTCGCGCAGCGTGCGCTGGCGCTCGGGTGCGTCGCGCGGTCCGCCGCTCAGGAGCGGCAGGCGCCGGTGCATGCGGGCGAGCAGCGCGGTCGGCGACAGCGAGCGCACCCTCGCGGCGGCCAGTTCGATCGCCAGCGGCAGGGCGTCGACCCGTCGGCAGATCTCTTCGACCGCGGCCGCGTTGCCGGCGTCCAGCTCGAAGTACGGGTCGACCGCGCGCGCTCGCTCGACGAACAGGCGGATGGCGCCGAAGTCGAGAAGGCCCTCGGGCGGGGCCGTACCGGCCACTTCCGGCAGGTCGAGCGGGGGGATCGGGTAGACGAACTCGCCGCGGAGCCGCAGCACGGAGCGGCTCGTCACCAGCACGGTCCACCCGGGAAGGCCTGCGACGAGGTCGGCGACCACCGGCGCGGCGTCGACCAGGTGCTCGAAGTTGTCGATCAAGAGTAGGCCGTGGCGCCCGGTGAGGGCCCGTTGCAGGGCGGCGACGGTCGTGCGCCCGACCTCCTCCTGGACGCCGAGCCCGATCGCCAGCGACGAGGCGACGAGGAGGGGGTCGCGCACGGCCGCGAGGGAGACGTAGCGGACCTCGTCGCCCAGGCGGTCGCCGATCCGGATCGCGAGCTCGATCGCCATCCGGCTCTTGCCGGCGCCCCCCGGTCCGTAGAGCGTGAGGAGGCGGACCTCGGGGCGCAGGATCGCGTCGGCCAGTTCGGCCATGAGGGCGTCGCGGCCGACGAAGGACGTCGGTTGCGGCGGCAGGGCCGCATCGACGACGGTGCTCGGCGCCGGGACCGGCGGCGGGCTCGGCGCCGCCGCGCTCGACGCGGTGGTGCCGGCGAGGGCGAAGCGCTCGCTCAGGAGGACCGCCAGGTCGTCGCCGATCAAGGCGCCGAGCTCCTCAGCGCTGCGGAACCGTTTGTAGGAGGCCCGATCGTCGCGACGGATCCGGTCGAGCAGCTGCTCCAGGGCGGGTTCGCGCGGTGTGGTCGCGTCCCGAACGTAGACCAGCTTGGGGAGGTCGACCGCGAGGCGGTACTCGTCCTCGAGGCCCGAGACGTCTTCGCCCGGCGCGATCCAGCCGTAGCGCTCGCCGTAGATCCCGACGAACACGTCGCTCTGGGCGAGGTACGCCCGGTAGAGGTCGCGCGGCGGGTGCGGTCGGGCGCCGAGCTCGAAGAGGACCGGCGTCAGGCGCAGCGCTTCGATCGCGTCGCGCGCTGCGGCGCGCTCGAGCGCGAGCTCGGCGAGCGTCGAGCTGACGAAGACGCGCACGCGTTGGTCCGGTGTCCGGATGGGCACGGGGTGGGGGCGCGGCGGGGCGGCGGCCGGCGGGCTCGGCGCAGGCGTCGCCGCGGAAGCGACGGTTGCGAGCGAGGCCCCTGGGCCGCCGGCGCGACCCCCGCGCGCGGGCTTCGTGCCCCGGCGCTCACCGACGTACTTCGCGATCGAGGTCGCGTTCGCCGCGATCGCCATGACGACACCCGTCGCGCCAAGCACGGCCAAGAACAGCTCCACGGCCCCCGCGCCTCCCGCGCCGCGCCGAACGATGCCCGTGGCACCCCGATCGGTCGTGGCCAGGAGATTCTGGGGCACGAGCGCACGAATGTCAACGGCCGCTGGACGTGGGGACGTCCAGCGGCCACGATGCGACGGTCGTCCGGGTCAGCGCGCCCGCAGCGAGTAGCGCGCCGAGCCGGCCTCGGCCCCGGGCCACACCACGTCGATGAACCAGGGACCGGCGGCGGGCGCGTCGATCACCAGGCTGTTGCGCGTCTCGAGCGAGACGTCGCGCAGGTCCCAGTCGCCGTCGTCGCCCCAGTTGGTGACCTCCTCGCCGTACCGCACGAACAGGTCGAGGTCGATGCCGGGGTCGGTGGCCAGGTCGACGACCAGCCGCGGGGTGCCGGGTGCGACGTCGATGCGGTACGTGTGCCACGGCGTGGCGTCGGCCGAACCGGCGAGCTGGGTGCGCGTGAGCTGGCCGAGGGCGAGCGAGCCGACGAAGCCGCTGCCGTCGCCCACCGCGGCGGCGGAGAAGGTGGCGCCCGGCGCGACGCCGTCGGACGCCGCACCGCCCTCGCGCACCAGCAGCTCGAAGGCGCCGGTCTCGCCCGGGCCGTAGCTCGTGACGCCCAGCACGTAGGTGCCGGTGGTGGTGGGCGTGAAGCGCTCGGCGACGTTCAGGTCCATGCCGGGGCTGTCGTCGACCTCGAGCACGAGTTCGCCGTTCGGATCGAGGACGACCAGGTAGGGATCGAAGGAGCCCGACGTGAGCTCGACGTAGACCGGGACGCCCGCGGTGAGCGAGCGCTCGTAGAGGAGGAAGTGCTCGCCGTTGTCGAGCACCGGCGAGGAGGTCGTCAGGGCGGCCGCCTCGTAGAAGGTGAGGCGTCCGTCGACGGTCTCGGTGGGGGCCGTGGAGGTCGACGCGGCGGGGGCCGGCGTGGCCGGGGCGGGCTCGCTCGGGCGATCGGCCGCGGCCGCCGCGGCGGCGGGCGTGCTCGCGACCTGGTTGCCGAGGCCGCCCGAGCTGGGCCCGCGCGCGTCCGCGACGTTGCGGACGTTGACCTCGAGCAGCGGCCAGGCCAGCGCCACCGGCCGCAGGTAGTCCTGCGCCTCGATGTAGCCGCCGTCCTCGGTCTGGTAGCGCAGCGTGGGGATGCCGATCAGGATCCCGTTCTCGTCGACGGCCGTGCCGCCGGAGTTGCCGCGCGCGAGCTTCGCGTCGGTCTTGATCCACTGCTTGCCGCCCGTGGTCAGGTCCTCGCCGAGGAAGCCGCTGATCGACCCTTGGGTGAAGGTGATCGTGCTCCCCGAGATCCCCGGGTACCCGAAGACGAACACCGGGTCGCCCGGGTAGACGGTGTTCGAGTCGCCGACCTGCAGGAAGGGGAACACCGTACCCGGCGCGATCGGGGATTCGTCGGCGTTCTCGAGGATCTGCAGGATGGCGAGGTCGTACAGCGGCTCGCCGGCCACGTAGCGCGCCCAGTACCGATGCTCCGGCGGACGGTCGGGCGCGGCCGGATCCGTGACGCCGATCGCGTGCCACTCGTCGGCGTAGCCCGTGTCGATGTCGCCGATCACGTGGAAGTTGGTCAGGATGAAGCCATCGGGGCTGACGATGGTGCCGGAGCCGGCCGCGATCGTGGCGCCCGCGCTGGGGCTGTACCGGTTGACCTCGACCACGGCCTGGACGATGCGTTCGCGGAGCTCGCGGGGGAGCGACTGGGCGAACGCCGCGGCGGTCGCCGCGAGCGCGACGAGCGCGATCAGGAGCCTTCGGATCTGCATCGTGCCTCCAGGGCCGCGCCGAGGGAGGTGCGCGGCCGCAGGTCTTCGCGCCGGGTCGGGTGCCCAGCCGGACCGTCGACGCGCAGGCTACAAGGCGACGCTCGGATACGCTGCGGCATGCCTCGCACCCTGCTCGCCCGCGCCGACGTCCCGGTCCACGAGACCTGGGCCCTCGACCACCTGTTCGCGACCTCCGACGACTTCGACGCGGCGCAGCGCGCCCTGGCCGCCGACGTGGCGAGCTTCGCCGCCCGCCGGGGGGCGCTGGCCACCGATGCCCGCGTCCTGGCTTCTTCGCTCGACGCCTACGGCGACCTGCTCGCCCGCGCCGAGCGCCTGCGGCTCTACGCGACGCTCCCGGCGAGCGCCGATCGCGGCGACGCCGGCGCACGCGCCGCCGCCGGCCGCTTCCGTGCCGCGGCCGCCGGTTGGGCCTCCGCCCTCGCTTTCGTCGACGCCGAGCTGCTGGCCGCGCCGCCCGCGACGTTCGAGGCCTGGCTCGGCGATCCGGCGCTCGCGCGCCACCGCCCCTTCCTCGCGCGGTTGGCGCGGCGCCGCGCGCACGTGCGCTCGGCCGAGGTCGAGGACGTGCTGGCCGGTGCGGACGCCACCTTCGACGCGTACGAGGAGGCGCGCGCCACGCTCGTCGAGGGGGACGTGGACTTCGGCGCCGTCGAGGCGCCCGAGGGCCCGCGGCCGGTGGCCCCCGCGAGCGTCCGCGCGCTGCTCGGCGATCCCGACCGCGCGGTGCGGCGGGCGGCCTTCGAGCGCTGGGCCGACGGCCACCTGGGCGTCGCCGACACGCTCGCCGACCTGTACGCGGCCCGCGCGCGGCGCACCGCCTTCGAGGCTCGGGTGCGCGGATACCCCAGCGCCGAGGCGTCCGCGCTCGCCACCTTCCATGTCGAGCCCGAGGTGCTGGACGCCACCCTCGAGGCCTTCACGCGCCGGCTGCCGGTGTGGCACCGCTACTGGGCGGTGCGGCGGCGCCTGCTGGGCGTCGAGCGCCTGGAGGCGTGGGACGTCTTCGCGCCGTACCCGGTGGACGCGGTGGCGGTCCCGGTGGAACGCGCCATCGACTGGATCGTCGCGTCCGCCGCCCCGCTGGGCGACGACGTGGTGGCCACCCTCGAGCGCGGCCTGCGCGACGAACGCTGGGTCGACCTGCGCCCCAACGCCGGCAAGCGCCTGGGCGCGTTCTGCGATGCGGCGCCGGGGGCGCACCCGTACGTGCTGCTCAGCTACGTCGACGACCTGCCCAGCGCGAGCACCCTGGCGCACGAGCTGGGGCACGCGCTGCACGCGGCGCGATCGGACGCCCGCCAGATGCCGCTCGACGGGGTGGACGAGCTCTCGATGACCGTCGCCGAGACCTTCTCGAACGGGCAGCAGGCGCTGATGCGCGGCTACGTCGCGCGTTCGAGCGAGGCGGCCGACCCCGCTTTCGACCTCGGCCTGCTCGACGAGGCCTTCCAGAACCTGCACCGCTACCTGTTCGTCATGCCCACGCTGGTGCGGCTCGAACGGTGGGCGCACGCCCGGGTCGAGGCGGGCGAGCCGCCGTCGGCCGAGGAGCTCACGGCGACCCTGACCGGCTTCTTCCAGGAGGCGTACGGCCCCGAGGTGACCGCGGACGAGCGATCCGGCATCGCGTGGGCCGAGTTCCCGCACCTGTACGCGCCGTTCTACACCTTCCAGTACGCCGTCGGACTGTCCGTGGCGCTCGCCCAGGTGGCGCGCATCGAGGCGGGCGAGCCGGGCGCGGCCGAGGCCTACCTGGCCGCCATGGACGCGGGCGCCTCCGTGGCGCCGAAGGAGCTCTTCGCGCGCTTGGGGTACGACGTCGCCACACCGGCCCCGATGGACGCCGCCTTCGACGTCGTCGAGGGGTTCGTGGCGCGCCTGGAGGCGCACGCGGAGCGGCTCGGGCGCGCGTAGGCCAGGGTCAGGCCGGGCTCGGCTCGTCGCGGAGCGGCTTGCTGACCTCGCGCAGGACGTCGAGGATCTCGCGGTAGCTCTGGATCACGGTGGTCTCGTAGTAGCTGATGCCGTGGTCCTCGCAGAACGAACGGATGATCTTCTGCGCCTTGCGCAGGTGGATCCGCCCCATGGTCGGGAACAGGTGGTGCTCGATCTGGTAGTTGAGCCCGCCGTACCAGAAGTCGACGACCGGCGACGCCTTGACGTTGCGCGCGGTGAGCACCTGCTTGTGCAGGAAGTCGTAGTCGTCCTCGGGGTGGATGAGCAGCATCCCCTTGTGGTTCGGGGCGAAGACCGAGGCGAGGTAGGCGCCGAAGAACGCCTGTTGGATCAGCACGAAGACGATCGCCAGCGGCCAGGGCAGGGCCCAGAACACGAGGCCGAGGCCGATCACGTGGTGCAGGGTGAAGAGCCCCCACTCGAGGTTCCGGTACCGCCAGTCGGGGTTGCGGAGGAGCCACTTGACGGTCTCGACCCGCAGGTGGATCGCCTGGAGCAGCAGGATCGGGAAGAACCACCGATGCTGCTGGCGGACGATCGCGCGGGCGACGCCCTTCTTCTCGAGCGCGTCCTCGGTGGAGAACGCGAGCACCGGGATGTCGATGTCGGGGTCGAGGTCGATCGCGTTGGGGTTGGCGTGGTGCGCGTTGTGCTTCTCGAGCCACCAGCCGTACCCCATGCCGATGAGCAAGGTGGTGTGGATCAGCCCCGCCACGTCGTTCTGGCGTGGGGTCGCGAAGGCTTGGCGATGGCCGGCGTCGTGGGCGATGAACCCGAACTGGCCGAACACGAACCCGAGGTACAGCGCGTTGACGACCTGCACATACCAGAGGTCCGTGGCGAAGAGCACGCCGATCCCGATGGCGAGCAGGACGGCGTTCAGCGCCATCTTGGTGAACAGGTACCCGGGGGCCTTGGCCAGCAGGCCCGCGTCCTTGACGCGCTGCTTGAGCTCGCCATAGGCGTCGCGCGGCTTGCCGCCGGCGCGCGTCGTCTTCGTGGGGAGGGTGGTCGGGGTCTGGTTCATGGAGAGCTCCTGCACTTCTTCGCCCCGCAGCCTACCCGAGGTGCATGAGTATGAGTGCGGCGCCCGACCCGAAGGTCGAGCGCCGCACGCGTCAGAGGGTGTGGGGTGGGATCAGTAGCGGTCGCGCGAGCCGCCGCCCATGGAGGGGCCAGCGCTGCGGAGCACCTTGACCTGCTTGGCCTGCGGGCCCTTGGCGCCCTGCTCGACCTCGAACTCGACTTCGTCGTTTTCGTTCAACGAGCGGTAGCCGTCGCCGGTGATCGCGGAGAAGTGGCAGAAGACGTCCTTGCCGCCGCCCTCGACCGCGATGAAGCCGAAGCCTTTTTCGTTGTTGAACCACTTGACAGTTCCGGTAGCCATTGTCGTACCTATCTTCCTTGAGCCGCCATGGTGTGCATGGCGTTCATTCACGTACCGATGCGCATAAGCTGCATCGGGTCTCGGAACGAGAGCGCTTTGGCTGCCATCCAGGGACGTCCGAACACTACACGCTGGCTGGGGGCGCGTCAAGGGGACCTGGACATGGGGCTCGAGGGCGCGCTGCGACGCCGCCCACCGACGCGCCGCGCGCGCCGGTCTAGGCTTCGGCATGCTGCTCCTCAAGCGCGTCCTCGTCGGCCTGCTCGTCGCCCTCCTGGCGGTGGTCGCCGCCATCGCCGTCTCCATCCCCGTCGACCGCTGGCTCGCGCGCGGGACGGTCGAGCGCCTCGCCAACGCCACCGTCCCCGGCCCCGACGGCCCGCTGCACGCCTACGTCGCCGGTCCCCAGGCGGGCGACGGCCCGTTCCCGGTCGTCGTGATGATCCACGAGTTCTGGGGGCTCGACGAGGCGACGATCGGCAAGGCCGAGCTGCTCGCGGAGGACGGCTACCTCGTGGTGGCGCCCGACCTGATGCGCGGCCGCACCACCCGCTGGCTGCCGAGCGCCATCTGGCAGACGATCCGCACCCCGGACGAACGCGTGCGCGCGGACCTCGACGCCGTGCTCGCCGCCGCCGACGACCTCGCGCCGGAGCTCGCCGTCGACGCCGAGCGGCTCGCGGTGATGGGCTTCTGCTTCGGGGGTCGGCACGCGCTGCGCTACGCGCTCGAGCGCCCGCAGGTGCGTGCCACCGGGGTGTTCTACGGCAACGTCCCGGGCGACGCCGACGTGCTCGCGCGCCTGGCTGGCCCGGTGCTCGGGGTGTTCGGCGCGGAGGACGCGTCGATCCCGCTCGCCGAGGTGGCGGCCTTCGAGCAGGGGCTCGAAGCCGCGGGCGTCGAGCACGAGGTGCGCGTGTTCGACGGGGTGGGGCACGCCTTCGTGACCACCGCCGACGCCATCGCCCGCGACCCGGTCCAGGGCGAGGCGTGGGACCTGTTGCGGGCCTTCTTGCGGCGCACGATCGGGGGCTGACGCGTCAGCCGGCCGCCGCGCCGTCGCCGACCTCGAACGCCTCGTACACCCACCGCGCCGCGCGGGCCAGCACCTGGCTCGCGCGGCGCTCGTCGGTCTCGCCCTCGTTCATCAGGACCAGCACGAAGGGGCCCGATGGCGCGTGCACCACGCCGACGTCGTTGGTGCGGCCCGGCAGGGTACCGGTCTTGTGCCCCACCCGCACCCCTCGGGGGAGGTCGGCCGGGATCCGCGCGTTCGTCTGGCAGTCCTCGAGGATCGTGCACGCCAACGCGGTGGAGGCCGGCGTCAGCAACCGACCCTCGTGCAGGTCGACCAGCAGCTGCGCCAGGTCCGCGGGGGTGGCGCGGTCGCCGTGCTCGGCGGAGGCGCCTTCGGGGTCGGCGGGCGTCGGCCGGTCCGGGTCGCGGAAGGCGGTGCGCATCGCCGCGTAGTCGGCGTCGACGCCGAGCGTGGTCAGGCTCGCCAGCATGGTGCGGATGGGGTGGGGGAGGCGCACGCTCGGGTACCCGAGCCCGTGCATCTCGCGCTCCACGGCGGCGAGCGTGGTGCGCGCGAGGAGCGCGTCGGTGGCCATGTTGTCGCTGATCACCATCATCAGCCGCAGCAGGTCGCGCACCGTGGGCGCGAGGCCGGCGTCGAGGAGATGTAGCACCCCGCTGCCCGCCACCCGATCGGCGTCGCCCAGCGCGACGCGCGCGCCCAAATCGAGAACGCCGGCGTCGGCGCGGCGCAGCAGATGCACCAGGAGCGGCACCTTCATGACGCTGGCAAGCGCGAAGGGGCGCTCGGCATGGGCTTCGAAGCGCGGGCCCCGGGCGTCGAGCCGCCGCGCGACGACCGCGGTCGGGCCCGCGGCATCCGCGAGGATGCGGGCGAGCGGCTCGGGCAGGGGGGCTCGGGTCACGGCGCCGCCAGCGCGGGGCCGGCGCCGGGCTCCAGCTGCCGCTTGCGGGCGTAGAGCTGCGCGTCGGCCCGATCGAAGGTTGCGCGCCACGGTTCGTGGCCGTCGCGCACGGCGACGCCGACGCTGGCGCGGACGCCGTCGGTGGCCAGCGTCTCGGCCACCGACGAGGCGATCCGGCGGGCGAGCGCTCGGGCGTCCTCCGCCGACACGCCGAGGGCGACGACGACGAACTCGTCGCCGCCCCAGCGCACGACGCGGTCGTCGGGGCGCACCGCCGCCCGGATCGCGCGGGCGGTGCCCTCGAGGACCGCGTCGCCGGCGGCGTGCCCGCGTTCGTCGTTCACGCGCTTGAAGTCGTCCAGGTCGACCACCAGCAGCGCGAAGGGGCCGTGGGCGCGATCGAGCGCATCTTCTCCGGAGCGGCGGTTCCACGCGCCCGTGAGGGGGTCGGTGGCGGCGGCGTGCTGCGCCTCGTCGTGCGCCTGCGCCGCCGCGGTCAAGCTCCACGACAGCGCGTAGAGCAGGCCGATGAGGATGGGCGACGCGCCCAAGATGGGGATGCCGCGCGCGAGATGGATCTCGCCCGTGCCCACCGCGATCAGGGTCGCGGCCGCCACGCCGACGTACGTGGCGGTCGACGCGATCGCCCCCCAGCGCAGGCCGAGGAGCAGGAAGGCTCCCGTGTACGCCAGCGGCAGGTACCCGAGGACGTACGGGTAGCCGATGTTCCAGCGCTCCGCGAGGGCCGAGTCGAAGGCGCCGCCGACGAGGACGACGAGCGTGGCCGCCATGGCCGCCCGCTCGAAGCGCCGCGACGGGCGGCCCCGAGCCCAGGCGAACGCCGACCCCGCGGCGAACACGAGCGCGAGCAGCGGCGTGCCGACGGCCTCGACGCGGTCGGGGAACCCGTCGCGCCACGAGACCGCGAACAGCGTCGCCATGAGCAGCGCCGCGAGCGGCATGGCGAAGCGGTGGGCCGCGAGGCGCGCGCGTTCGAGCACGCTTGCGTCGCCAGCGTCGGCCCGGTCCGGGGTCACAGCGCCGGCAGCGAACGCACCCCGAGGCCGGGGTGCTCCTCTTGGAAGTAGTCGATCTCGCGCGCGTGCCGGAACAGCACCGCGGGCGCGCCGTCGGGGTCGTGCACCAGCTTGCCGAAGCGGCCGGTGCTGGTGGGGGTGGCGTCGAGCCAGCGCACCTGCGTGAACGGCTCGGCGGTCAGGATCACCTCGACGCCGTACTCGTCCTGCATGCGGCGCGCGAAGACCTCGAACTGAAGCTGCCCGACCGCGCCCAGCACGGCGTCGCGCGCCCCCTGCGCCGGGTAGAAGCGCTGGATGACGCCCTCTTCGGCCAGCTGATCGAGCCCCTTGCGGAAGGCCTTGTCGCGCTGCACGTCCTTGGTGCGCACCGTGGCGAACACTTCGGGGGCGAACCTCGGCAGCGGCGCCACCGCGACGCCGTCGCGGGTGCTGATCACGTCGCCGATGCGCAGCAGCCCCGGGTTGACGAGGCCGACCACGTCGCCCGGGTGGGC
Organism: Trueperaceae bacterium; assembly: GCA_011390455.1. Next base: position 27,160 of record JAABSI010000016.1, on the reverse strand, counting down.
GACCTCGATCGTCTCGCGCTCCTCGGCGAAGAGCGTGTGGGCGCGCGCGAGCCGCAGCGAGCGGCCGCTGCGCACGTGGGTGGCCGTCATCCCGCGCTCGAAGGTGCCGGTGGCGATGCGCGCGTACGCGGTGCGGTCGCGGTGGCGCTTGTCGAGGTTGGCCTGCAGCTTGAAGACGACCGCGGTGAAGTCGGGGCCCGCCACCGGCAGGGTGCCGCCGTCCAACAGGTGCAGGTCGCCGGGCGCCGGCGCCAGACGCACGAAGTGCTCGAGGAAGATGTCGACGCCGAAGTTGTTGAGCACGCTGCCGAAGAACACCGGCGTCACCTCGGC
>JAABSI010000016.1:0-26023 GCA_011390455.1 Trueperaceae bacterium | reverse complement strand
CTACAGGACCGCGGCGAGCTCGTCGGCGGTCGGTGGGTCGGCGCCGGCGCGGGTGCAGGTGATCGAGGAGGCGGCGATCGCGCGCTCGAGCACGCTGCGCCAGCTCGCGTCGTCGAGCGCCGCGACGTCCAGCGCCGCGCCGCCGATGGCCGCGAGCCCGGTCGCGAGTCCGGCCGTGAAGGTGTCGCCGGCCCCGACCGTGTCGACGACGGCCACGCTTCGACCGGGCACGGCGAGCACCGGCCGATCGGGGCGGTGCAGGCGCGCGCCGTCGTCGCCGGCGGTCACCACGACGGCGCGCACGCCCTCGGCGCACCAGCGCCGCGCCGCCTCGGCCTCGTCGAGCCCGAGGTGTTCGAGGTCCTCGTCGCTCACCTTGACCACGTCGACGAGCCCGGCCCACCCGTCGACCTCGCGCGTGAACGCCTCGCGGTCGGGCATCAGCGCGGGCCGCACGTTGGGGTCGGCGATCCAGACCACCCGACCCGAGGCCGCCGCGCGGCCCGAGGCCGCGACCACGTCGCGGAAGGCGCCGCGCGCCGGCTCCAGGAGCAGCGAGAGCGTGACGCAGCCCACCGCGACCGACGGGGGGAGCGTCGGGCGGGGGTGCGGGTCGTACGCGACGTCCGCGGTCCCCGTCCGGTAGAAGGCGTAGCGGGCGTTGCGCTCGGCGTCGAGCGTCACCACCGCGAGGCTGGTGGGCTCCGGACCGCGCTGCGCGAAGCGCAGGTCGACGCCGGAAGCGGCGACGTGGTCGGCGAGCCGAGCGCCGAAGGCGTCGGTCGACAGCCGCGTGAGGAAGGCGGTGGGGGTGCCGAGGCGCGCGGCGGCCACCGCCACGTTCATCGGGGAGCCGCCGGGCCGGGCGTGGTACGCGACCTCGCCGGAGGCGTCGACCTCGCCGATCAGGTCGATCAGCGACTCGCCGAGGGCGACCACGGTGGGGTCCTGGGGGGCGTCCATCATGCGGGATGGTACCGCGGTGGGGTCGGCCCGCCCGAGGACGGCGTTCGGTCGGGTCGGACGACCCTGCCGCGCCGTGCTCGCGGAGGCGCAAGGTGGAGGGGTACGGGAGGCTGCCCCGCAGCGACCGCGCCGCATCGACGTCGGCCGCGGTCACGGAACCGCCCCCAAGAACCCCCCACCGCCGGACCGACCGGCTCGGCGGACCCTCGTTGGAGGAGCCATGTCCGAAGCCACGCTCGAGAGCACGCCCCCGGTCGGCGACGCCGCCGGCACCGTCTGGGTCTACGGGTTCGACCAGCTCGACCGGGTCGAAGCGACCCTGCCCCCCGGCGATTGGGAAGCAGCCCGTTCGCTGCTCGGCGGCAAGGGGGCCAACCTCTTCGAGATGACCCGCCTGGGCGTCCCGGTACCCCCCGGCTTCACGGTCACGACCGCCGCCTGCAACGCCTACCTGGAGCACGACCGGGCCTTCCCGCCCGGCATGTGGGAGCAGGAGATCGCCGCGCTGGCGCGCGTCGAGGAGTCCACCGGCAAGAAGTTCGGCGATCCCGCCAACCCGCTGCTGGTCTCGTGCCGCTCCGGCGCCAAGTTCTCGATGCCGGGGATGATGGACACCGTCCTCAACATCGGCCTCACCGACGCCGTGGCCGAGTCGATGGCCGAGCTCACCGGCGACCCGCGCTTCGTGTACGACGCCTACCGGCGGCTGGTGCAGATGTTCGGCTGCGTGGTCATGGGCATCGACGACGAGCCCTTCGAAGAGGTCATCGAAGAGATCAAGGCCGAGCGCGGCCTCAAGCACGACGTCGAACTGAACGCGGACGAGTGGCGCGTCATCACCGGCCGCTTCCAGAAGCTCTTCAAGGCCTTCACGGGCCAGGAGTTCCCGCAGGACCCGGTCAAGCAGCTCGAGCTGGCCACCCGCGCGGTCTTCAACTCCTGGTTCGGCAAGCGTGCGGTCGACTACCGCAACGCGACCGGCATCCGGCACGACCTGGGCACCGCGGTCAACATCCAGATGGTCGTGTTCGGCAACATGGGGGCGAAGTCGGGCACCGGCGTCGCCTTCACCCGCAACCCGGTCGACGGCCGCAACGAGCTGTACGGCGACTACCTGCTGAACGCCCAGGGCGAGGACGTCGTCGCCGGCATCCGCAACACCGAGCCGATCGCCAAGCTGCGCACCGAGATGCCCGAGGTGTACGAGGAGTTCGTCGCCATCTGCGAGCGCCTCGAGCACCGCTTCAAGGACATGCAGGACGTCGAGTTCACCGTCGAGCGCGGCAAGCTGTGGATGCTCCAGACCCGCAACGGCAAGCGCACCGCGCGCGCGGCGATCCAGATCGCCGTCGACCTGTCGGACGAGGGCCTGATCGACCAGCGCACCGCGCTGCTGCGCGTCACCCCCGACCAGGTGGACCAGCTGCTGCACCCGCAGTACACCGAGGACACCCGCAAGGAGGCCGTGGACGGCGGCAAACGGATCGTCGAGAAGGCGGTCAACGCCAGCCCGGGCGCCGCGGTCGGGCGCGTGGTGTTCGACGCCGACACCGCCGAAGAGTGGGCGAAGCGCGGCGAGTCCGTGATCATGGTCCGCCCCGAGACCAAGCCCGACGACGTGCACGGCATGATCGCCGCCAAGGGGATCCTCACCTCGCGCGGCGGCGCCACCAGCCACGCCGCGGTGGTCGCGCGCCAGTTCGGCACGCCGGCGGTCTGCGGCGCCGAGAACCTCAAGATCGACATCGAGCGCAAGTCGATGGCGGTCCTGGTCGACGGGTCGCCCATCTACGTCCGCGAGGGCGACTGGATCAGCCTCGACGGCGCCGCTGGCGACGTGTTCCTGGGCCAGCTCCCCACCCACGAGCCCGACGTGGCCAAGGAAGAGGCGCTCGCCAAGCTGCTGTCGTGGGCGGACGTCCACCGCAAGCTGGGCGTCTGGGCCAACGCCGATTACCCGGCCGACGCGCGCCGCGCGCGCACGTTCGGCGCCGAGGGCATCGGCCTGTGCCGCACCGAGCACATGTTCTTCGAGGAGTCGCGGCTGCCGCTCGTGCAGTCGATGATCATGGCCGACACCGCCGAGCGGCGCGCCGGCGCCCTCGACCTGCTGCTCCCCGTCCAGCGCGGCGACTTCCAAGGCCTGTTCGAGGCGATGGAGGGGCGGCCGGTCATCATCCGTCTGCTCGATCCGCCGCTCCACGAGTTCCTCCCCGGGTACGACGAGCTGCAGCTCGAGCTCGCCGACCTCAAGGTCCATCTGCAGCACCACAGCTCGCTCTCGGAGATCGACGAGGCGCTCGCCGAGGTGCGCAAGAAGGAGGACGTGCTCGCGCGCGTCCGTGACCTGCGCGAGTCCAACCCGATGCTCGGTCTGCGCGGCGTGCGCTTGGGCGTCATGTACCCCGAGATCACGGCCATGCAGGTGCGCGCGATCCTCGAGGCCGCCGTGCACGTCGTCCGCAAGGGCATCCCGGTGGAGCCCGAGATCATGATCCCGCTCACCAGCGACGTCGGCGAGATGACCGTGATGAAGCAGATCGTCGACGAGGTCGCCAAGGCGGTCTTCGAGGAGATGCACCACGTGGTCGAGTTCAAGGTGGGCACGATGATCGAGGTGCCGCGCGCCGCGCTCACGGCCGCCACGATCGCCGAGACCGCGGAGTTCTTCAGCTTCGGCACGAACGACCTGACCCAGACCACGTACGGCATCAGCCGCGACGACGCCGAGGGCAAGTTCCTGATGCGGTACGTCGAGGACGGCGTCATCCCGTCCAACCCGTTCCAACACCTCGACCCGAACGGCGTCGGCCAGCTGCTGCGGATCGCGGTCGCCGAAGGCCGCAAGACCCGCCCCGACCTGCACGTGGGGATCTGCGGCGAGCACGGCGGCGACCCGGATTCGATCGCGCTGTGCCACGACATCGGGCTCGACTACGTCAGCTGCAGCCCGTTCCGCGTCCCCGTGGCGCGCCTGGCCGCAGCGCAGGCGGCGATCCACGCCGCGGAGGCCGAGGCGATCCCGGCCTGAAGGGCGACGCTCGCGCGTCGCGATCGATGAAGCAGCGATGACGTTCGGTGCCCCCCGGCGCAGTTCCGGGGGGCACCGCTCGGTGTAGCGTGGAGGACGTTCGGCGTCCGGTTCCCGGACCGGTGGCGAAGCGCGACGCGCAAGATGTTGAACTCGAGTTCAAGATGTTGACGTCCTCGCCGGCCCGGCCTACACTCCGAACACCCGCCGTGGGACGCGTCTTCGCGCCCGCTTCGGTGCACCACCCCAATGGAGGTTCTTGCATGCGCATCCGTTCCGCTCTCGTGGCCCTCGCCGCCGCGCTGCTCCTCGGCAGCGTCTCGGCCCAGGTCACCCTCAACGTCGGCGCCACCGCCGAGGCTTCCGGCCTCGACCCGCGCATCGTGAACGACGTCCCGTCGTTCCAGCGCATCAACGCGATCTTCGAACCGCTCATCGTCTTCGAGAAGGACCTCTCGTACCGCCCGCGGCTGGCGACCGACTGGTCGTTCAGCGAGGACGGCAGCGTCATCACCTTCAACCTGCGCCAGGGCGTCATGTTCCACCACGGCACCGAGTTCACCTCGGCGGACGTCAAGTACACGATCGAGTGGATGCAGGACCCCGAGAACCCGGTCCTCAACCGCAACCTGTGGGTCGACATGGAGCGGGTCGAGACGCCCGACGACTACACCGTCGTCATCCACCTGAACCCGGTCAACGTCTGGACCATGAACTCGCTCGCGCGGATGCCCATCGTCCCGGCCGACCTGGGCGAGAACGCCGACTTCGGCGCCAACCCCTCCGGCACCGGCCCCTTCCAGTTCGTGGAGTGGGTGCGCGACGACCGCTTGGTGCTCACGCGCTTCGCCGATTACTGGGATGCCGACGTCGGCAACGTGACCGACGTGGTCTTCCGCCCGATCCCCGAGGACGCCACCCGCCTGCTCGGCTTCGAGGCCGGTGAGATCGACCTGTTCCACGGTCAGGTGGTGCCGCTCGAGGTCCCGCGCCTGATGGCGGAGACCGATTGGGTCACCCGGACCACGGGCCTTGGTTGGACCTACCTGGGCTTCAACTTCCAGAACGACTTCCTCGCCCAGGACGCCGTGCGCCAGGCCTTCTACCACCTGATCCCGTCCGAGGCGATCGTCGAGCGCGTGCTCAGCGGCGTCGGCACCGTCAGCGACAGCCCGATCTCGCCCGACTCGATCTACTACGAGCCCGACGTCCCCCGGTACCCGTACGACCCCGAGGCGGCCCGCGCGCTGCTGACCGAGGCGGGCCTGGCCGACGGCTTCACCGTCCGCCTGCACACCAACGAGAACCCGGTGCGCCCGCGCATCGCCGAGATCATCCAGTTCGAGGCGCAGCAGATCGGCATCGACATCGAGGTCAACGTCGAGGAGTTCGGTGCCTTCATCGACCGCATCCTCGCCCCCGAGCGCGACTTCGACCTGTTCATCCTCGGCTGGGCCGGCAACGTCGACCCGAACTACGCCACCTACGGCCTGTTCCGGACCGGCGCCGACAACAACTACATCGGCTACAGCAACGCGCGGGTCGACGAGCTGCTCGAGCTCGGCCGCGTGCTGCCGCCCGGCTCCCCCGAGTCGATCGCCACGTACCAGGAGATCCAGCGCCTGCTGATGGCCGACGTCCCCTTCGCGTTCATCAACAACAGCGAGGAGATCGGCCTGGTCCAGGAGTACGTCGATGGTTGGAGCGTGCACCCGTACGCGTCCGTCACGTACCAGGACCTCCACAAGGTCACCAAGACCGAGTAACGCACGACGCAGTAGGGTCCTACGGACCCGAGGATCGAGCGGCGGCGCCCCCCAGGGGGCGCCGCCGCTCGCGTCGTGCGGTCGGCATCGACCGGCGCGTCAGCCCGTGCGCGTCCAAGGCGGGCGTGCGTCGAGGACCCGCGCCCGCACCGGGCAGTCCGGGTCGTGGGCGCCGTCGAGGTAGCCGGTGGAGACCAGGAACTCGCGCACGATCTCGCGGCCCACGAAGGTGAAGGTGGCCTTGAAGCGCGCGAGCCAGGCGTCCAGCGCGAGCGGATGGTGGGCGTCGAGCCAGCCCTGGAAGCTGCCGTACGCCGGGCGCAGCGCGACGATCGCGCGGGCGTTGGTGACCGCGGCCCGGACCTTGAGGCGGTTGCGGATGATCGACGCGTCGGCGAGCAGCCGCGCCACGTCCTCCTCGCCGTACCCGGCGACCCGGTCGACGTCGAAGCCGTCGTATGCCCGCTCGAAGGCCGCCTCCTTGCGCAGGATCGTGGTCCAGGAGAGGCCGGCCTGGTTGATCTCGAGGACCAGCCGACCGAACAGCGCGGCGTCGCCGTCGAGCGGGAAGCCGTAGTGGTGGTCGTGGTACGCGCGGTGCGGGTCGGGGAGGCCGCGGCGCACGGCCTCGCAGTAACTGGTCGGGGGCGCATCGCTCATCTCGGGTCCTCCTCGCGGGGGCGCCATCGTCGCAGGGGATCGAGGCGCGCGCGCCGCAGGCCGCGCAGCGCGTTGCCGATCGCCAGCTCGCGCTCGTGCAGGTCGGCCTCGGCCACGAGCCCCTCGCGCGCCGTTCCGTCGGCCAGCAGCGCGGCCCGCAGCACACCGGGCAGCGCCCCCTCGGCGAGCGGCGGGGTGCGCCAGACGCCGTCGTCGTCGCGCACGAACACGTTCGAGATCGCGCCCTCGGCCACCCGGCCGTGCTCGTTGAGGAACACCACGTCGGCCAGCCCGAGCGGGGTGGCCCAGGCGACCGCGGCGTCGTAGGCGGCCCGGTCGCGGGTCTTGTGGCGGCGGGCGGGGTCGTCGGCGCGCACGCGGGGCTCGGCGAGCCCCACCGCGACCGGCGGTGCGTCCGGCGCGGCATCGGCGTGCGGGCGTGCGGTCGCGGTGCAGCGGCCGTCCTCGTGCAGGTCGAGCCGCACCCGCAGGACGGCGTCGGTGGTCGCCGTCGGGTCGCGTCCGGCGCCGGCGGCCGCCACCGCCGCGGCGACCGCGGTCTCGGCTGCGGCGGGGTCGAACGGGAGCCCGAGGTGCGCCGCGGAGGCGCGGAGGCGCTCGCGGTGGGCGGCCCAGCGCGGCGCCCGACCGCCGGCCCAGCGCAGCGTCTCGAAGAGCCCGAGCGCGGGGTCGGGGTCGGTGAGGAAGCGCGCCTTGGCGCGCACCTCGGCCAACTCGGCGGCGGCGTCGGAATCGACCACGATCCCCGCCCCGACCCCCAGCCGGCCGACGCCGCCGCGGACCTCGAGGGTCCGGATGGCGACGCTGAAGACCGCCTCCTGCACGTGGCCCTCCGGCGTGGGCAGCGCGAAACCGATCGCGCCGGTGTAGGCCCCGCGCGGGCGCCGCTCGAGGGCGGCGATCAGCTCCATCGTCCGCCGCTTGGGGGCGCCGGTGATCGAGCCGCACGGGAAGAGCGCGGTCAGAAGCGCCGAGAGCGGCAGGTCGGCCTCGGCCTCGGCTTCGACCGTCGAGGTCATCTGGAGCACCCGCCGGTAGCGTTCGACGTGGAGCAGCCGCGTCGCCCGGACGCTCCCCGTGCGCGCGACGCGCCCCAGGTCGTTGCGCAGCAGGTCGACGATCATCACGTTCTCGGCGCGGTTCTTGGGGTCGGCGCGGAGCGCGGCCGCGGCGACCGCGTCCGCCGGACCGTCGGCGCCGCGCGGGGCGGTCCCCTTCATCGGTCGGGCGACCAGGTGCAGCGCCTCGCCCGTGCGGCGCGCCCGCACGAACAGCTCCGGCGAGGCCGAGGCGAGCGCCACGGCGCCGGTGTGGAGCAGCGCGCCGTAGGGCACGCTCTGCGCCGCCGACAGCGCGCGGTACGCGTCGCGGACGTCGCCCACGCGGCACGTGAAGCCGGTGGTCAGGTTGACCTGGTAGGCGTCGCCGGCGATCAGCGCGGCGCGCACCGCAGCAACCCCTTCGGACCACGCCGCCGCGTCGTCCTCGGGGCGCACGTCCCGCAGCGTTCCGCGCGGGTCGCGCGGCGGCCGCAGCGGGGCGCCCCCAGGACCGGCCTCCACCACCTCGGGGGCGGCGTACGCGCCGAACCAGGCGAGCGGCGCCTCGGGCGCGCCGGCGAGCGGTGCGCCGACGAGCGACGCGCCCGCCTCGTAGCCCAGGAAGCCGGCGACCGCGCGGCCGTCGCGCAGCTCGGCGTCGAGCGCGGCGAGCAGAGCGGGCGTGCCGGCGGGGTCGGTCAGGGCGTGGACGGCGATCGGATCGCGGAAGCGGAGGCTGCGGCGCTCGCCGTCCGGTCCGCTGCGCGCGTGCAGGAGGACGTCGCCGGGGCGCAGGGCGTCGACCCAGGCGTCGACGGCGGCGCCCGCATCGGAGCTGGGCGCGGTGCCCGCACGCACGTCGGCTGCGCCCGCAGCGTCCGCCGTCAGGCCGCGCCGCGCAGGCGGTGCGTGAAGCGTTGGCGGAACTTGGCCACCTTGGGGGCCACCACGGCCGCGCAATAGCCCTGGTTCGGGTTCGCGCGGAAGTAGCCCTGGTGGTAGGCCTCGGCGGGGTACCAGGTGCCCTCGACCGTGTTCGGGTCGAGGCGGACCACCTCGGTGACGATGGGCGCGCCGTAGACCCCCTCGGCCTCGAGCGCGGCGATGGCGTCGCGTGCGGCGGTCTCCTGCTCCGCGTCGTGCGCGAACACCGCCGAGCGGTATTGGCTGCCGACGTCGTGCCCTTGCCGGTCCTTGGTCGTGGGGTCGTGGGTGCCGAAGAAGACCTCGAGCAGCGCCGGGTACGGCAGCACCGCCGGATCGAAGGTGATGCGCAGCGCCTCGGCGTGGCCGGTGTCGCCGTCGCATACGCGGGCGTACGTCGGGTTGGGCATTTGGCCGCCGACGTAGCCGCTCTCGACGGCGTGCACCCCCTCGACCTGCTCGAACACGGCTTCGGTGCACCAGAAGCAGCCACCGGCGACGGTGGCCACGGCGAGTTGGGGGGGACGGACGGGATCGGTCATGCCGGCATGCTACGGGCTCGGGGCGCCGGCGACCGAGCCGCCGCCGACCAACCCGGCCCACGTCGCCTGCAGCGCCTCCGGCGACCACAGCCCCCAGGTCCAACCCTGGACGAGCAGCGCGGCGAAGGCGAGCGCGACGAGCGCATGCCAGGCCCACCGGGCGCGGTGCCTCGGGTGCCGCGCGGCGCCGGTGGCGCTCACCGCGAGGAGCCCGAGGGTCGCGATCGCGAGGACGAGGGCGAACCCCTGCAGGACGGGCGCCGCGGATGCGAGCGGAGCGTCCGAGGTCGCCAGCACCCGCAGCGTGAGCGCGACGAGGACGGCCAGCACGCCGAGGACGGCGACCGCGCCCACGCGGGCGAAGGCGCGCGCGCGGCCGACCGTGCTCGGGAGGGTCCAGGCGACCGGTTCGCGGCGGCGCCAGCGCACGAACGCCCCCACGGGCCAGCTCAGGAGCACCAGCAGCGCGGCCACGGCGGCGGCCACGTGGCTGACCGCGAACACGGCGGGCCGCTCGAGCCACGGCACGCGCTCGAGGCCGACGGTGGTGCCCAGGTGGAGCAGCACCCGGCCGGGCGTGTCGGTGGCCGCGAGCGGGGCGCCGTCGCCGACCCGTCGGTAGACGCCGTCGTCGCCCCGCCGATACGTCGCCGGTGCGGCGATGCCGGGCGGCGGCGTGACCTCGACGGCCCCGCCTTGGGACGCGATGCGCACGACCGGCGTCGCCGCGGCGAGCATCCGTTCGGGGCCGGTCCGGGCGACGCGGTCGAAGCGGTAGAGGCCTGGTGCGGGGGCGGGGCTCGACGCGGCGTCGGCATCCGCCGGCGGCCACCCCGACCCGGGTTCGTCCGCGTCCCGGGCGTCGCCCAAGATCCGCGCCACGACGGCCTCGAGGAGCACGTCGCGGGCGTCGCGGCGGCCCGAGGCGGCTTCGAGCCCGGCGTCGGCGCCGGTCCCGTTCAGGTACGCGAAGACCGCGAGCTGCGCCTCGGGCACGACCAGCAGTGAAGCGCGGACGCCCGGCAGGTCGCCGTCGTGGCGCACCGCCGGATGGCCCAGCACCGCGGTCTCGGCGAGGCCGAGGGTCCAGCCGGGCATGCCGTTCCCGAGCCGGACGGCCGGGGCGAACAGCTGCGCGCGCACGCCGTCGCCCAGGGCATCGGGCGCCTCGGGGGCGGTGAGCGCCTCCGCGAGGGCCATCAGGTCCGACGCGCTCGCGCGCACCCGACCGGAGCCGCTCTCGCGCAGCCGCGGCATGGTCAGCGCCGCCACGCCGCCCGGACCCACCGCATGGCCCGGCACCGTGGCGGCCTCGTACGCGGCGTCGGCGTCGGCGGCGATCGCCGCGTGCGCGAAGCCAAGCGGACCGAAGACGAGGTCGTCGTACGCCTCCTCCTGCGCCCGACCGGTCACGCCCTCCACGATCGCGGCGAGGGCCAGGTAGCACGCGTTGCAGTAGACGAGGCGTTCGCCCGGAGCGGCGATGCGCGGCGGCAAGCCGGCGGCCACCGCGTCGCGCGCCGACGGAGCCGGCGCGCCGTCCGGCACGGTCAGCCCCAACGACCGGACGTCGAGGCCGGCGGTATGGGTCAACAGGTGGCGCACGGTGACGGGTCCGTCGTCCGGGTGCGCCGGTGGGCCCAGGGCACCCTCGGGGAGGAGCGTCGCCGCGTCGGCGTCCAGGCTCAGGCGCCCCTGGGCGGCGAGCCGCAGGACGGCGATCGCGGTGAGGGGTTTGGAGATCGAGGCCAGCCAGAGCGGCGCGTCGAGCGGCATCGGGGCGCCGCCGACCGTGGCCGAGCCGTACGCCTCGAGGAACACCGTCTGACCGGAGAGCGCCACGCCGAGGACCAGGCCGGGCGCGCCGCTCGCGCCGAGCGCGTCGAGCGCGACCCCGTCGAGGTCGTACCGCAGCGCGAGGCGCGCGACGGTGACCGCATCGAGCTCCTCGGGTTCGAGGGCGCGCGGGGCGAGGTCGGGGGGCGGGCGCGGGGTCTGCGGTTGCGCGACCGCGATGGCGAGCACCGCGAGGGCGAGGGCCACCAGGAGCGCGCGGGGTCGTCCGGGACGCGCGCCGGGGCGCGTGGGGGCGGGCATGGGAGGACGCTAGCACGGGGCCTCGGCGGGCGGCGGCGCGGGACCTCACGCCGAGCTCACGCTCGTCGCCCTAGCGTTCGGCTCGGAGGTGGTCCCCGTGCATCGAACCAGGATCCTCGCGGCCCGCATGTGCACGTTCGTCCTCGCCCTCACCTTTGCCGGCGCCCTCGCGTCGGCGCAGTCGTACGACGGCCGTACCCGGACCGTGACGGTGGCGCCGACCGGCGGCGACGACACGGCCGCCATCCGAACGGCGTTCGACGTCTGCAGCGCGGTCGGTCCTGGCTGCACGGTGCGCTTGACCGAGGGGACCTTCGCCACGCGGCAGCACGTCATCCGCGGCTTCGACGGCCGCTTCGTGGGCGCCGGTGCGGACCGCACCATCGTGGAGCCGCTCACGCCGCTGCGCGTGAGCGCGGCCCCGAACGCGCTCGCGCAGCCGCCGACGGACGCGCAGCCCTGGCCGGTGCTCTTCTTCTTCGCCGACGCGCGCATGACCCTGGCCGACGTCACGTTCCGCGTCCCCGACGGCATCGTCACGACGCCGTGGAGCATCTTCGGCGGGGAGGCGGTGGCGCTGCTGACGCTCGTCTCGATCAACGGCGCCGACGTCCGCGTCGACCTCGAGCGGATCGCGATGGAGACCGGCCGGCTCCCGAACGGTCGGGTGAACGTGATCAACGGCGTGTACATCGAGGGGGTCTGGCCGGGCCCGAGCGGGGGGTTCGGCGATCGCCCGCCGATCTCCGGCACCGTCGCGGTGCGCGACAGCCGCTTCGTCGGGCCGGACGGTGGGGTGGCCATCGAGAACGCCGACGGCTTGACGGTGGCGATCGAGGGGAACGTGCTCGACGGGGTGCTGAGCGTCTTCGCGCAGGACGTGGCGAACGGCGTGGTCGTGGTGCGCGGCAACGACATCGCCACGGTCGACACGGGCGTGTTCGTCTCGGCCGGGGGCTTCTACACCCCGGCCGCCGCGGGGCGCTTCCTGGTGCTCGACAACACCTTCCGCGTCGGCGAAGGCGCAACCGGTGTCGGGATCGACGACATCGGCGATACGCCCACGCTCCAAGCGCTCGTCGTCGGCAACACCTTCGAGCTAGCCGACGCGACGGCGGCGGTGGGCGGTACCGCCCACGGGGCGATCGTGCGCGGCAACACGTTCCGGGGACACGCCACGTCGGGCGTCCGCGTCGGTCCGGCGCCGCGCCCGGAGACGGCGACCGCCGACCCCGCGGACGCCCCGGGTCCGTCCGTCGGCTGGTGGATCGGTGGGAACGACGCTGCCGACCTCGCGGCGACCCAGGCGACGGTCTGGTTGACCGAGTTCGCGGAGGGCGCCGTGGTCGTGTGCGGCTCCGGCAGCACGCTGCGCGACGAAGGGACGGGGACGCTCGCTGCCTGCGATTGACCCGCCGACGACGAACCGGACCAGCTCGGGTAGCGCCGCGGCGTCGTCGAGCCGAGTTGCGAGTCGTCTGGCCCGGGAGCGGCTACCGCTCGCCGCCGACCGCGCCCCAAGGAGATGTGCGGAGCGCCTCGGATCCGATCCCTGCAGTCGTCCCGTAGGGTGGCGCATGGAGGCACGCGTGACCCCGTACCGGCTGTCGCCGAGCGATCCATCGATGGCGCCGGAGGGCTTCGCCCTCTTCCGCCAGGCGTACCTGGACGCGCGCCAGGCGCATCCGCTCCTCCCGCCGCTCACGGCGGACCACGAGGCGCGGCTGCAGCGGCGCGTCGAGCGGGCGTTCGCGGGGCGCGGCGTCGTGGCGTGGCGCGGCGACTCGATGGCCGGCTACATGGCGGCCACGGAGCCGTTCGGCTACCGCGGGCTCGTCGCGGCGCTCGTGCCCGAGTTCGGGCATGCCGTGGCGCGAGGCCAGCAGGCCCTGCTCTATGGCTTGCTGCACGCGGCGTTGGCCGACCGGCTGGTCCGAGCGGGCGTCCGACTCCATCTCGTCGGCCACTTCGACCACGACCAAGCGACGACGGCGGCCCTGTACGAGTTGGGGTTCGGCGCCATCGTCGCCGAGTGCCTTCGCGACCTCTCCGTCCCCGCCTCGGCCTCCCCCGTCGACGCTGCGGGGGTCGACCACGTGAGCCCGGACGAACCGTGGGACGCCTTCGCGCCGCTCGCCGCGGAGCACGCGGCCTACTACCGCCAGAGCCCGATCTTCCTCGTCAAGGACGAGGCCCTCGACGTCGCGGTCGCCGACCTCGAGGAGCACCGCCGTGCGGGCGATCAACTGTTCGTGTACCGTCGCGGCGCCGAACCGGTGGCCTACCTCGTGGTCGGCCGCTGCCAGGGAGCGTCCGAGGGCCGCTTGTTGGCGGGCACGACGACGGCGCAGATCCGGTCGGCCTACGCCGTCGCGTCGGTCCGCCGGCACGGGATCGGCGCCGTGCTGTTGCGGCGCGCCGTGGCCTGGGCGCGCCGCGCCGGGTACGAGCGCGTGTTCGTCGAGCACGAGACCGCGAACCTCGAGGGGAGCGCCTTCTGGGGCCGCCACTTCGCGCGCTTCGTGGTGTTCTCGATGCGGTACGTCGAGCCCATGGTCTAGGGCGGACGCCCGCCCGGTGGCGTCCGGCGCAGCGGCTCAGGCCGGGGCGGCGCTCGCCGACGTCAACTCGGACCAGGTCGGGTAGCGCCGCGGCGTCGTCGAGACGGCCAGCGACGCCGTCCGGACCGCGGCGGCCACCGCGGCGGGCCAGGGGAGCCGCTCGCTCCATGCGGTGAGGAGAGCGGCGTTGAAGGTGTCGCCGGCGCCGACCGTGTCGACCACGGCGACGGCCGGGGCCGGAGCGCGCCCCGGCCCGGCCGCGTCGTGCCACACGGCGCCCTGGGCGCCGAGCTTGATCACGCAGCGGCCGGCGGCGAGGAGGTCCAGGCGCTGCACGAGTTCGTCCACGCTCGCTTCGGGCGCGTCGAGGAGACCGCGCGCCTCCTCGAGGTTCGGCAGGAACAGGTCGACGTGCTCGAGCACGTCCTGGAGCTCGCGGCGGGCCGCGGTGTCCCATCCGGTCGGCGGCCAGCCGGTGTCGAGCGCCGTGCGGAGGCCGCGCGCGCGGGCACGCGCGAAGACCGCGCCGAGGGCCGGGCGCCAGCGTGGCAACAGGAAGCTGCCGCCGACGAAGACCACGTCGCCCTGCGTCGCCCCTTCGACGGCCGCCGCCAGGGCGTCCGGGCTGCTGACCGCCAGGTGCCCGAGGTGCGACACGAACGTGCGCTCGCCGTCCGGGTGCGTGAGCGCGACCGTGACCGAGGTCGGGGCGCGGACGGTGCGGGGCGCGTCCCCCGCCGCGGCGAGCGCCGCCTGGAGCCACGCGCCCATCGGGTCCTCGCCCACGTCCCAGACCAAGCGGGTGGGGACGCCCATGCCCGCGAGCGCGAGCGCGGTGTTGCCGAGCGCACCGCCGACCCGCCAGTCGATCTGCTCGACCAGCGTCTCGGTGCCGGCCTTGGGCCAGGGCGCGACGGGTCCCAGGAGCAGGTCGACGCTCGCGTTGCCCGCGACGATCAGGTGCGGCGGGCGCTCGTGGTCGGTCATGCTCAGCCCTTGACGCCGGTGAGGACGACGCCCTCGATGATCTGCTTCTGGAAGATCAAGAAGATGATCAGGACCGGCACGATCGCCAGCGACGACGCGGACATGATCAGGTTCCACTGGGTGGCGGCCTCGCCCGAGAAGTTCGAGATGCCGACCGGGATGGTCCGCATCTCGGGGCTCTGACCCACGATCAGGGGCCACAGGTAGGCGTTCCAGTTGCCGATGAAGGCGAAGATGCCGAGCGCGGCGAGGCCGGGCCCGACGAGCGGCAGGCCGATGCGCCAGAACAGACCGAACTCGCTCACGCCGTCGATGCGCCCGGCGTCGAACAGGTCGCGCGGCAGCGTCTGGAAGAACTGCCGCATCAGGAAGACGCCGAACCCGGGGATCAGGCCGGGGAACATGAGCCCCCAGTAGGTGTTCACCCAGCCGTACTCCGCCGACATGACGAACCAGGGGATGACGAGCATCTCGGTCGGCACCATCAGCGTCGACAAGATCAGGATGAAGATGACGTTCTTGTACGGGAACTTCAGGGTGGCGAGCACGTAGCCGACGAGGGCGCAGAAGAAGAGCACCGAGACGGTCGTGCCGACGGCGACGATCAGGCTGTTGAGGAACCAGGTGGGGAAGGCGGTCCCGGTCACGACCTCCACGTAGTTCGCGAGGGTGAAGCGCTCCGGCCAGATCTGGAAGGAGAGGACCTCGCGGTACGGCTTGAACGAGCTCAGCAGCATCCAGAGGAACGGGAACACCATCGCCAGCGCCCCGAGCGTGAGCAGCGCGTAGCTCAGGACGACCCAGAGGTTGGCCGGGCGCCGCCGCGGCACCTCGTCGGCGGCCCGGAGGCCACGCACGACCGTTCGTTCGCTCGCGATCATGCGAAGACCCCCATCAGTACTCCACCCGGCGCTGCGTCAGCCGCAGTTGGATGAGCGTGACCACCAGGATGATGGCGAAGAGCACCACCGTCACGGCGGCCGCGTACCCCAGACGGGCGCGACCGAACGCCTCCTGGTACATGTAGAGCGCGATCGACAGGGTGCGGTTGAGCGGCCCCCCCTGGTCGGTGAAGTTGATGTTGACGATCTGGTCGAACAGCTGCAGCGCGTTGATGGTGGTGATGACGACGCTGAAGACGATCACCGGGTTCAGCAGGGGCAGCGTGACGTGCCAGAACAGGTGCCAGGGCGTGGCGCCGTCGATCCGGGCCGCCTCGTAGTAGATGCGCGGGATGCCCTGCAGGCCGGCGAGGAAGATGACCACCTGGAAGCCCAATTGCTGCCAGACGACCACGACCGAGACCGAGATGAGCGCCAGGTTCGGGTCGGTCAGGAAGCGCTGTGGGTCGATCGCGAGGCGCTCCAGCCCGAACTGCTCGAGGAAGACGTACCACTCGATCAACAGGGTGTTGATGATGCCGTAGTTGTAGTTGTACATCCACCCCCACACCCACGCGACGGCGACCGCGGGGGTGATGTACGGGGCGAAGTAGATGGCGCGGTAGGTGCTGCGCCCGCGAGCGACCGCCTGCAGCATCAGCGCGATGCCGAGGCCGAGCGCCATCGAGGCGGGCACCGTGATCACGGCGTACTGGAAGGTGTTCCTGAGCGCCTGGTGGAAGACCGGGTTCTCGAGCAGTTCGCGGTAGTACCCGAGCCCGACGAAGGTGCGCCGGGCGGGGTCGACGTGCCAGGTGAAGAGCGAAAGATAGAAGGACTGCAGCGCTGGCCAGAAGCGGATGAAGCCGTAGAAGGCGATCGGGATCGCGAGGAAGATGTACGCCCACAGCGCCTCACGGTGCGCGAGCGACAGGGAACGGCGGCGGCGTTCGGGTGGTGTGGAGGTCACTCGGCTCCTTGGCGGGTGCGCGGCTCGAGGTGGACGGTGGGGCGACCGAACGGTCGCCCCACCGGGTCGGACGCTAGGCGTTACTGCGCGTTGACGGCGTCGAGCAGCGCCTGGTCCTCGGCGGCCGCCTGCAGGATCGAGTCGAGCGGATCGGCGCCCTCGAGGAGGACGCGGTTGATCGCGTCGACCATGGCGCTGCGCTGCGCGCCCTCGTCGACGAACTGGGTGGCCTCGGCGTACGCCAGGCCCGCGATGAAGGCGCCGAACACGGGGTCGGCGGTCAGCTCGGGGTCGGCGACCAAGGTGCGGGCGGCCGGGAGCTCACCTACGACCTCGAGCCACAGCTGCATGGACTCTTCGCTGGTGACGAACTTGACGAAGCGCGAGGCGGCCTCGAGCTTCTCGGGGCTCTCGTAGGCGTTGCCCGTGAGGCCGTTCATCCAGAACGATCCGAAGTTGCTCTGGACCCCGTTGTCGAAGGTCGGCAGCTCGGCGACGCCCCACTCGAACTGGGCGTTGGTGCGCACGTTGCCGATGGCGAACGAGCCGTCGATGATCATCGAGATGCTCTCGAGGTTGATGAAGCCCTCGCGGTAGCCGTTGGCGCCGGGGACGAACTCGTTGACGCCGACCTCGTGCTCGGTCTGCAGCGAGGTGTAGAAGGCCAGCGCCTCGGCGCCGATCTCGTTCCCGTAGAGCACCTCGGTGCCGTCGGCACTGTAGGGCGGGGTGCCGAGCTGGTTCATCAGCACGGTGCGCACGACGTGGTGGTCCTGCCCGTTCGGCGCGATCCCGAAGCCGACGCGCTCGAAGCGCGGGCCGCGCTGGATGGTGAGCGCCTTGGCGGCGTCGATGAAGGCGTCCCACGTGGCCGGCGGGTTCTCGGGATCGAGCCCGACCTCGGCGAAGTGGTCCTTGTTGTAGAAGAGCGCCAGCGCCCGCACCGCGGTCGGCAGGCCGTAGTACGCGCCGTCGATCTTCACCGACTCGACCATCGGGATGAAGTAGCTCTGGATCCAGGCCTCGTCGAAGTGCTCGGCGGGCAGGGGCTCGACGTAGCCGGCGCGTTGCCACGCACCCGCCCAGCCGTAGAACAGCTGCACGACGTCCGGGCCTTCACCGGCGGCGAGCGCCGCGGCGACCCGCTCCTGATACGAGGCGTAGGGGCCGGCGTTCTCTTGGACGACGATGACGTCGGGGTTCTCGGCGTTGAACCGTTCGATCAGTTGGCTCATGGCGTCGATGCGAGCGCCGAAGTCGTACTGCCAGTACGTGATGGTGACCTGCGCCTGCGCCACGCCGATGAGGGCGACGGCGGCGACGAGGAGCGTGCGGACGAAGTGCTTCATGCAGGGGTGTCCTTTCCGGGCGCCCGCAGGTTCCGGTGCGCCGCGTCGATCCGAGCGGTCGAGAGGTCGACGGCTCGATGATACTCGGCCAACTCGCGCCGGGCGCGTTCGATCTGCGACCGGACGGCGGCGGGGGCGGGTCCCCCGATGCCGTTCCGGCGCGCCACGAAGGCGGCGGGCGAGAGCGCGTCGGCGAGCGCCTCGGCGGTGAGGCGAGGGCCGCCGCACCCGACGAGGTCGTCGGGCGTGGCCGATGCGAGGGCGCGGCTTCGGTCCGCCTGAAGTCGGACCAGAGCCGTTGCGACGCGGTGCGCCTCGGGGAAGGTGCGACCGCCCGTCCGGACGAGCTCGTCGGCGAGCTCGGTGGCGGTGGTGTCGGTGGCCGCGGCGCGGGCCGCGAGCCGGTCGGCGTCGACGGTGGCGCCGCGGAGGCAGGCGACGAGCAGTTCCAGGCCGCCGTCGAGCGCGTCGAGGACGGTGTGCACCGCCTCCTGCGCGTCGGGGCCGATGTCGTTCACGTCGCCGAAGGGGACGTTGTGGCCCGCGAAGGCGAGCATCTGCGCGGCGCCGGCCGCTCGGCCGAAGCGGGTGCGGGCGTGCTCGAGGGTGACCGGGTTCCGCTTCTGCGGCATGATCGACGACCCCTGGACCAGGTCGTCGGCCAGGCGCAGCCAGCCGTCGGCCGCCGCCGCGACCAGGTCGTGCACCAACCGCGAGAGGCCGACGCCGAGCGTCTGGCCCAGCGCCGCGAGGTCGAGCTGCCAATCGCCGGCGGCGACCGCGTCGTAGGTGTTGGCGACCGGCTCGGCGAAGCCGAGCGCGGCCGCGGTGAAGGCGCGGTCGAGCGGGTGGCTCGAGCCGGCCAGCGCGGCCGCGCCGAGCGGGCAGCGGTCGAGGCGCGCGAGGGCGCCCAGGACGCGGTCGTGGTCGCGGCCGACCACCGCGGCCGCCGCCACCAGGTAGTGCGCGAGCGTCGTCGGCTGGGCGGGCTGGTGGTGCGTGGTGGCGATGATCACGGTGTCGACGTGGGCGTCGGCGAGGTCGAGCAACGCTTCGCGGAGCGCCCCGGCCCGGCGGGCGACGCGCAGCAGACCCTCGCGGGCCGCGAGCACGTAGGCGGTCATGTCGAGGTCGTTGCGGCTGAGGCCCAAGCGGAGCCAGGCGAGCGCCTCGGGGCCGATCTCGGCCTCGAGGCGCTTCTGCAGCGCGAAGTAGAGGTCGGGGACCCCGGGCTCGGGCAGCGGCGCCGGCAGCGTGCGCTGGCGCTGCAGGGCGTCGTCGAGGGCGGCCAGCTCGGGTTCGTGCCCCTGCGCCGCGGGGAGCCGCGCGACGGTGCGGGCGTGGGCCGTGAGGGCGTCGAGGAAGGCCTCGTAGAGGTGGGTGGCGGCGAAAGCGTGGTCGGGCGCCAGGACGCGGCCCGTGTAGGCCGGGTGCCAGGTCACGGGCGCGCCGTCCGGGGCGTGAGGTCGAGGTCCAGGAGGCGCGCCGCGTTGCCGCCGAAGACGAGCGCGATGTCGGCCTCGGGGAGGTTCATCGTGTAGCAGGCGCGGAGCTGGTCCTGCAGGTAGCGCTCGGCGAAGCCGCGCGGGAAGCCGGCCGAGTCGGTGCCGAAGAGCACGCGCTCGGGGCCGATCGTGTCGAAGGCCTTGCGGAACAGGTCCTCGAGCGTGAGGGGGTAGGGCATCCAGCGCATCCACTGGTTGCTGCCGGACGTGTCGATGTAGACGTTCGGCAGGCTCCAGCACAGGGCGAGCAGGTCGTCGTAGTAGCCCGCCCCGAAGTGCGGGACGATGAAGGGGATCTCGGGGAAGTCGCGCGCGACCTCGAAGAGCGAGAGCGGGCTCATGCGCGGGTGCGCGACCACGCCGCCGCCGCGCCCCAGGAAGCCGAAGTGGATCAGCGCCGGCAGCCCGCGCTCGGCGAGGAAGGCCCAGTGGTCGCGCAGGCTCGGGTCCTCGAACGGGAGCTCGGTGGTGGGTCCGAGCGCTTTGAACCCCTTGAGCCCCAGCTCGTCGACGGCGCGGCGCATCTCGGCGCCGGCGCCCGGGCGCAGCGGGTGGTGGGCGAAGCCGGTGAAGCGGTCCGGATGGCGGCGCACGATCCCCGCGAGCAGGTCGTTGCTCTGGCCGGTGACGAAGTTGAGCCAGCGCACGTTCTTGCGGTCCAGTTCGGCCGCCCAGCGGTCGGCCGCGGCGTCGATCTCCTCGGGGGTGCGCGCGCGCGGTTCCTCGGGCGCGGTGCCCCACTCGTTGTGCATGCGCGCCTGGCGGTCGCGGGCGTAGGCCTCCAGCGCCGGATGGCGCGGTTCCTCGCGCACGTCGTGGAGGCCGATGGTGTGGACCACCGGGAAGTGGGCATGGACGTCGACGATGGGGAAGGGGAGCTCAGGCATGGGTTCCGTCCTGTACGGGGGGGCGCGCGCCGCGCGCGTCGCCGCGCCCGTGCCGCACCGCCGGCGCCGCGGCCTCGCGGCCGATCGACCGGCATAGGTCCTCGTGCACGAGCGCGAGCGCGCTCCGGGCGACGCCGCGGGCCGCCGCCCCCGGACCCAGCGCGCCGGCGACGATCCGGACCGGCATCGGCCCCGTCCAGCGCGCCACGACGTGGTCGACCAGCAGCCCCGCCTCGTCGGCGGGCCACGCGATCACGAGCAGGTCGGGGTCGAGCGCGCAGGCGAGGTTGTGGAGCACGCAGCGCACGCTCTCGGCGAAGCGCTCGAAGGCTGCACGCTGTTCGGGGCCGGCCAGGTCGAGGTGCCCCTCGGCCGTACGGAAGCGCGCGGCGAGCGCCATCAGGTCGCGTTCCAGGGGGGCGCCCGCGACGCCGGCGGCGCCGCGGGCGGGCTCGGGCGTCAGCGAGGATCCGATCTCGCCGGCCGCCGCGTGCGCGCCGCGCAGGAGCCGGCCCTGCACGATCAGACCGGCACCGATGCCGCTCCCGATGGCGACGTACACCACGTGCTCGGCGCCGGCGCCGACGCCGTACCCCAGCTCGGCGAGCGCGAGCGCGTTGACGTCGTTCTCGAGCAGGGTAGGGCGGCCGAGGGCGCCCTCGAGCAGGTCGGTGAGCGCGAAGTCGTGCCAACCGAGCGCGGGCGCGAGGTCGATGTGCCCGTCGTCGGGGTCGACGATGCCCGGGACGGCGACAGCGACGCGCGCGACCGTCGGTGCCCGCGGATCCGACACCAGCTCGCCGAGCCAGGCGACCAGGTCGGCCTCGAGCCCGGGGCGCAGCGGGATCCCGTGGCGCCGATCGACCACCCGACCGACCAGGTCGACGCGGAGCGCGAGCGCGCGGTGGCCCGAGAGGTCGACGGCGAGGAGGTGCCGGGCGTCCGCGTCCAGGACGAACCGCTGCGCCGGGCGTCCGCCGGTGCCGTCCTGGCGACCGGCGGTGCGGACGAACCCCTCCTCGGCGAACTCCTGGAGGATCGTCGCGACCGTCGGTACCGACAGGCCGGTCCGGTGGGCGAGCGTCGCGCGCGACGCCGGACCCGCCTCGACCAGCGCTTGCAGGATGGAGCGTCGGTTCGCGACCCGGACGTCATCGGTCTGCAGCGGCGGCGACGGATCCCCGTGCCGGGGCGCCTCCGTCCGCGCCGAACCCGAGCGGGTTCGCAAACCACTTTTCATAAGGGAAAGGTACGTCTCGCTCGCGACCTCCGTCAACCGGGTTGGGCGCGTGCCGGTACACGTCCCGGCGCGCCTTCAGCGCTGCGGCCGCGCGGGGCCGTTCACGAGCCCGGCGCATCGGGCCCGGCGACCACCTGGGCTCGGCCCGACCGTTTGGCCTTCAGGAGGCGCTCGTCCGCGACGCCGAGCAGGGCCCCGGCATCGAGCCCTTCGTCCGTGCACGCGATCCCCGCCGACACCGTCACCGGCCCGAGGTCGGGGTGGAGCACCCGCCAAGGATGGGTCTCCAGCGCTGCGGCGAGCTTGGCCACCACGGCCTTCGCCGCCTCGAGGCCGGTCTCGGGCAGCACGACGGTGAACTCCTCGCCCCCGTAGCGCGCGACCAGGTCGACGCCCCGCACCTGATCGCGCAGCACGCCGGCGACCGCGCGCAGCACCTGGTCGCCGATCACGTGGGTGAAGCGGTCGTTGATCTGCTTGAAGCGGTCGAGGTCGATCATCGCGAGCGCGAGCGGGGTGCGGTACCGGCGGGCGCGCGCGATCTCGTCGCGCATCCGCTCTTCGAGGTGGCCGCGGTTGGCGAGCCCGGTCAGGTGGTCCGTCCGCGCGCGCGCTTCCGCGAGGTTCGCCTGCGCCGCGAGCTGCACGTGCAGCTTCTCGAGGGCGGCGTGCGCGCGCTGCAGCTCGTCGTGCCGGCGGCGCGCCTCGTCGCTCGTGCGCAGCGCCTGGTCGCGATCGAGCTGGTCCTGGCGCTGGTCGAGTCGGCTGCGCAGGCGCTCGTCGGCGAGCTCCTCGGCGAGGGCGTAGGCGCGTCGGAGGTCGGTCAGCGCCGCGCCGGCGTCGCCGAGCCGCTCGGCGCACGTCGAGCGCAGCGCGAGCACCGACTCGAGCAGGTCGCGCGCCCCGGCCGCCTCGGCCACCCGCACCGCCTCGTCGAGCCGTGGCGCAGCGTCGGCCGGTCGTCCGAGCTCGAGCAGGTGCTCGGCGTGCCGGCGCAGGGTCTGACCCAGGAAGAGCGCGTACCCGTGCGTACGGCAGCCGGCTTCGGCCTCCTCGAAGGTCGCGAGCGCGTCCTCGCGCCCCATCCGGGCGAGCAGGACGGCGCGGTTCGCGAGCACCACGGCGCGGGCGCCGGGGTCCTCGAGGCGGTCGGCGAGGGCGCTCGCCTGGTCGTTGTGCGCCAGCGCCTCGTCCAGGCGGCCGAGGTTCTTGAGGTTGATCCCCAGGTTGTTCAGCACCTGGAGGACGCCATCGGCGTCGCCGAGGCGTTCGCGGATCTGGCGCACGCGGGTGTAGTACGTGATGCCGGCGAGGGGATCGCCGGCGCGGGAGCGGACCACGCCGAGGCTGTTGAAGGCGCTCGCGAGCGCCGCCTCGTCGCCGACCTCCTCGAACGCCGCGGTCGCCGCGCGCAGCGACTCGGAGGCGGCGTCGAACTCCGCGGTCGCGTCCAGGGCGATGCCTCGGCGAACGAGCAGGCGTCCTTCCGCGCCGCGATCGGCGCGGGCGCGGGCCTCGACGAGCGCGGCGTCGACGGCGTCGAGCACCTCGCGCAGGCGCCCCTCGGTCTGCAGGGCGTCGATGCGCGCCAGGACCGCGTCGAACGGTTCGGAAGGGGCGTCGGTGGGGTCGTTCGCGGCGGGCGGCACGGCCGTCATCCTAGCTGGCGCCGGCGCCGTCAGCGCTGCGGGTGCGCGATCCCCCATGCGTCCAGCACGTGCTCGATGGACGGCCAGGCCACTTGGGCACGGCGCTCCGGCGTCCAGTGGGCCCGGTCGAGCACGTCGCGCACCGGCCCCTTGAGGCCGACCGCCGCCGTGGCGACGCCGCGCTGCTCGAGGTCGACGAGCAGCGCCAGGAGCGTCTCGACGCCGACCGCGTCCATGTCGTGGGCACCGCTCAGGTCGAGCACCAGGCGCTCGGTCTCGGGCCGCTCGGCCAAGGTCCGCTCGACCCAGTCGCGCAGGAAGCCGGCGTTCGCGAAGTAGAGCGCGGCGTCGAAGCGCAGGAGCTCCACGCCGGGCACGAGCGCGACGTCCGGGTACCGGCGCACGTTGCGCCACAGGGCCTCCTCCGGGTTCCATCCGAGCCGGGCGACGTGCGGGAAGGCGCTGCGCACCACGAACAGGCCGAGCGAGGCGGCGACGCCGATCAGGATGCCGGGCTCGATGCCGATCGCGAGCGTGCCGGCGAAGGTGATCGCCCACGTGGCGCCGTCCGCCGGCCGCACGGACCACAGGTGGCGGGCCTCGCCGAAGTCGATCAGGCCGATCACGGCGACGACGACGATCGCCCCGAGCACGGCCCGCGGCAAGTCGTGGAAGAGCGGCGTCAGGAACGCGAGCGTCACGAGCACGAGGAGCGCCGTGACGATGCTCGCGAGGCCGCTGCGGGCGCCCGCCTGGGCGTTGACCGCCGAGCGCGAGAAGCCGCCCGTCACCGGGAAGGCGGCGAGGGCGCCGGCGACCAGGTTCGCGGCGCCGAGCCCGACGAGCTCGCGGTCCGCGTCCACCCGTTCGCGGTCCTTGGCGGCGAGCGCGCGGGCGACGGCGATCGACTCCATGAAGCCGACGAAGGCGATCGTCAGGGCGGTCGGGAGCAGCGCCAGGACGTCCGCGAGCGTGGGGGCCGGCCAGACGAAGGTGGGGAAGCCGCCGGGCACGGCGCCGACGATCGCCACGCCGGCGTCGTCGAGCCCGAGCAGCGCGACCGCGGCGGTGCCGAGCACGACGACGAGCAACGGTCCCGGGAAGCGCCGGGCGAGGCGCTTGCCGCCGAGCAGCAGCGCGATCGCCAGCAGGCCGACGGCGAGGGTCGGAAGGTGGACCTCACCGATCCGCGCGACCGCGTCGACGACGGTGCGCAGCGGGTGCGACCCGTCGAGCGGGACGCCGACCAGGCTGCGCAACTGCGAGAGCCCGATCGTGATCGCGGCAGCCGAGGTGAACCCGGACACCACCGCGTGCGACAAGAAGTTCACGACCACGCCTGCGCGCACGAGCCCGAGGCCCAGCTGGAGCACGCCGACCAGGAGCGCCAGCGTCGCCGCGAGCGTCAGGTACTCCGCGCTGCCGGGTTCGGCGAGGCGGTGCACCGCCTCGAAGGTCAGCAGCGAGACGATCGCGACCGGGCCCACGGCGAGCGCGCGCGAGGAGCCGATCAGCGCGTACGCGACGATCGGCAGCGTCGACGCGATCAGGCCCGCGACCGGCGGCATCCCGGCGAGCAGCGCGTACGCCATGCCCTGCGGGACGAGCATGACCGCGACGGTCAGGCCGGCGATCAGGTCGGGGGCCAGGTCGGCGCGCCGGTAGTGGCGCAGCCAGGGGGCCGGCGACAGCGGGAACGGGCGGCGCGGGCGCGTCATCGGGGCTCCTCCACGGGGCGGGGGGCGACCGCATGGCCGCCCCCCGCCCCCCGTGCCTCGGCCTTCAGGCCGGGACCGGTCGCGCGTCCTCGGAGCGTACGGCCTTCACGTAGCCGTCGTACGAGCCCGTCAGTTCGCGCACGTCGTCGAAGCCGAGCGCGCGCAGCGCGCCGGCCGCGACGGTCGAGCGGGCGCCGGTCTGGCAGTACACGACGATCGGCCGGTCGGTGGGCAGGTCGGCGTACCGGAAGGCGACCCGGCCGACGTGGCGCTGCAGCGCGCCCGGGATGGCGCCGGCGGCGTGTTCCGAGGCGGTGCGCACGTCGAGGAGGAAGGCATCCGGCACCGAGTCGAGCTCGGTGGGCGCGACCGTCGGCACCGGGCCGGCGGTCAGGCCCTCGAGCGAGGTCACGAAGCCCGCGACCCGGTCGATGCCCGTCCAGCCGAGCCGGTCGCGCATCCACGCGGCCTGCGCGGCGTCCTTGGCGAGCAGCACCAGGTCGCGCTGCTCGTGCGCCGGATCGATGACGTAGCTGGCGTAGGTGGCGAACTTCTTGCCCTCCGGGACCACGTAGGCGCCGGGCACGTGGTCGAGCGCGCCCTCCTCGAGGACGCGGGTATCGACCAGGACGAGGTCGCCGCCGGCGCCCAGCCGGTCGCGCACCTTCTCCTGCGCGAGCTCGGGGACGGGTGGGCGCTCGCCCAGCAGCGCGGGACCGGCCTTGTTCGTGACCTTCATGCGGCCGAAGTAGAGCGGCGCGTCGGGCTGCCCCTCGAGCAGCACGTCGACGAACCCCTGCTCGTCGCCGGACTCGACGAAGGGCACCCACCACGCGACCACGCGTTCGTAGCCCACGGTGGAGCTCGGGACCGCGCCGAGCGCCTTGCCGCAGGCGCTGCCCGCGCCGTGGCCCGGCCACACCTGGACGAAGTCCGGGAGCGTCAGGAAGCGGTCGCGCAAGCTCGCGAACAGCCGCTTGGCGCCCTCGAAGCGGGTGTCGACGCCGCCGGCGGCCTCGTCGAGCAGGTCGGGGCGGCCGACGTCGCCGACGAAGACGAAGTCGCCGGTGAGGAAGAAGCCCGGCGCCTCGGTCGTCGCGCCGTCGGTCACCAGGAAGGACAGGTGCTCGGGGGTGTGCCCGGGGGTGTGGACCGCCTCGATCCGCAGGTTGCCCACCTTCAGCACGTCGCCGTGGTGCAGCGCTTCGGCCTCGAAGCCGTAGCTCCAG
>JAABSI010000162.1 GCA_011390455.1 Trueperaceae bacterium | reverse complement strand
AGGTAGTGGGCGCCGAGCGCGACCATGAACGCCGGGAAGAACCACTCGAGCCGGTAGAGCGCGGCCGCGCCCACGATGGGCAGCGTGAGCGGCAGGACGAAGGCCACCTGCATCGCCAGGCCGTTCATCGGATGGCCGCGCGGCAGTGCCGCGGGACGACCCATGGCGCGGAGAGTGAGCTGCGTGAGCGGGAAGATCGCCACGCCGCCGACGACCAGGAGGTAGATCGCGGCGCTTGGCGTGCCCCAGGTCGCGATCGCCGCCGACGCCAGCCACAGTGCCGCCGACACGAGGGAGCCGGCGAAGCCGCCGACGTACACGGTCCGGACGTCGCGTTGGGCCTGCCGGATGTCCATGCCATCCACCCCCTAGGGCACCACCGCCGCACGGTACCCGAGTTCGCCGGCCCCGACCCGGGCCGAACGCCATGCCGGCACCGCAGGGGCCGCCGCCGCGGGTAGGCTGATCGCGTGCCGCCGGCCCAGCGCCCCTTCCACCTCATGGCCAAGCCCACCGGGGCCGTCTGCAACCTCGGCTGCGACTACTGCTACTTCCTGAAGAAGGAGGAGCTCTACCCGGGGTCGTCGTTCCGCATGTCCGACGCCGTGCTGGAGGCCTTCGTAGATCAGACGATCGCCGCGCAGCCCGGGCCCGAGGTCACCTTCGCCTGGCAGGGCGGCGAGCCGACCCTGATGGGCCTCGGCTTCTTCGAGCGGGCGGTCGCGCTGGCGGAGGCGCGCCGCCGACCCCACCAGCGGGTCAACCACACGCTGCAGACCAACGCCACCAAGCTCGACGACGCCTGGGGCGCCTTCCTCGCGCGGCACGGCTTCCTGGTCGGCGTCAGCCTCGACGGCCCGCGGGCGCTGCACGACCGCTACCGCCGCGACAAGGCCGGGCGCGGCAGCTTCGACGCCGTCATGCGCGGTGTCGACGTCCTGCGGCGCCACGGCGCCCTATGGAACGCGCTCGTCACCGTCCACGCCGGCAACGCCGGGGCGCCGCTCGAGGTCTACCGCTTCCTGCGCGACGAGGCCGGCGCGCGCTACGTGCAGTTCATCCCGATCGTCGAGCGCGCCGACCCGAGCGGCTTCCAGGTCGGCACGGCCCTCACCGAGCGCAGCGTGTCGGGCGAGGCCTACGGCCGCTTCCTGCTGGCCGTGTTCGCGGAGTGGGTGCCGCGCGACGTCGGCACCGTCTTCGTGCAGGCCTTCGACGACCTGCTGGGCAAGCACCTCGGCGCGCCCGGAGGCATCTGCGTCCACCAGCCCACCTGCGGCGACGCGCTGGCGCTGGAGCACACCGGCGACGTCTACGCCTGCGACCACTACGTGCAGCCGGACCACGAGCTCGGCAACCTGACCGAGCTGCCGCTCGCCGCCCTCGTCGACGACCCGCGGCAGCGCGCCTTCGGCGAGGCCAAGCGCGACACGCTGACGGCACAGTGCCGCCGCTGCCCGGTGCTGGCGTTCTGCCACGGCGGCTGCCCCAAGGACCGCGTGGGCGTCAGCATCGACGGCGAGCCCGGCCAGCACCACCTGTGCGACGGCTACACCGCGTTCTTCTCGCGCACGGCGCCGGCGATGCGCTGGATGGCGGACGCCTGGCGCCGCGGCGAGCCGCCCGCGGGGGTCATGGCCGCGGTGCGCTCCGGCGCGCTGCGGCCGCTATCGGCGGCCTGACCCCCGGGTCAGCCGAGGCCGAGCGCGAACCTCGCCAGCCGCCGGTAGCCGCCCCCGACCTCGGCGTAGAGATCGAGATGGCGGGCGCGGAGCCGGAACGGCAAACGATGCTCGAATCCCTCGCGGAAGGCGTCCAGGATGTGGGGCAGGTCGTCCTCGGCGCGGCCCAGCCCGACCGTCAGGTGGAAGGTGGGATGAGCCTGGGACGGCCGCACGCCAGGGAACGCCTCGAAGACGGCCTCCGCGCAGGCCTCGAAGGGCGCCACCGGACTCGGCGCCAGCCACAGGACGGAGGTGGTCGGGAAGCAGCAGATCGACCCGGCGACGAAGTCGAAGGGCGCCAGCCCAGCCGCGACCCTCTGCAGACGCGCCCGCGCCTCGCCGTCGAACGCGGCGACCGGCAGGAACGGGGCGGCGATGGTGACGTGGAACGGCACCGCGGCCCCAGGGTGGTGGATGTGCCGGCGGCGGAACGCCGCCAGGCCGGCCGGCGTCGGCGTGGCCGGAATCACCAGGCCCGTGAAGGCGGGCTCGGTCACGGGGGAGGGCGCCATGCGGCATCTTCGCATCACGGCCGCATCCCGCGGCGAGATCGCCGTTCGACCGTCGCCCTAGGCTTCGAGGGCATCGAGCAGCCGTTGCCAGTCCGCGGGCGTGTGGGCGTGGCCGCCCTCGCGCAGCGCGACCCGCAGCGCGTCCGGGGCGCCCAACAGGCGGTACGCCTCGCCCGCCGCCCGCGCGGCCACGACCGTCCCGGCAGGGTTGGCCCAGCGGTCGGCGGCGCCGCCGGTGAGCAGCAGCGCGCGCGGCGCGACCGCTGCCAGCAGCGCGTGCTGGTCGAAGGGCAGCTCGTGTTCGCGCGCCAGGTAGTCGCGCAGCCGCGGCCCGAACCAGGTGGGGAACGCCCGCGCGACGCCGAGCGTCTCGGCGCCGTCGCCCAGGACCCGGAAGGGCGCGGCGCCGCCCGCGCCGGAGGCGTGCGCGTGCACCAGCGCGATGCGCTCGTCGGTGGCGCCGGCCAGCAGCGCGGCCTTCCCGCCGCGCGAGAAGCCGGTGACGGCGATGCGGTCGGCGTCGACCTCGGGCCGGCCCCGCAGCAGGTCCACGACGCGGTGGAGCGCCCACGCCCAGGCGGACAGCGCGCCGAAGGTCGCCCCCGGCAGCAGATCGAACAGTCCGCCGCGGCGTGCAGGTGGCGGCTCGTCCGGCTCGGCGTGGCCGGCGTCCGGCGCCACCTCGGTGCGGTCGAAGACGGCGAGGGCCACGCCCCGCGCCGCGAAGCGCGCCAACGTCGCGTCGTCCAGATGCCACCAGCAGCCGTCGCCGTAGGCGACGGCGGCGACCGGCGCGACCGCGTCGGGGAGCAGCAGCCGCACGGCGAACGCCGATTCGCCGCCGCCGACCCGCGCCCTCAATCGCAGCGCGAGCAGCCGCGGCGCGCCCGGCAGCCGCTGCACCCGCGCCTCGCTGCGGGTCTCGACCGCCACGCCGTCGGGCGCGGGCGGGAGTCCGCCGTAGCCGAGGTCCACGACGACGTCGCGCCAGGCGCGCGCCCGCGTGGGCCAGGCCTCTGCCGTCTCGACTCGGCGGCCGTCGGGCCAGGCGAAGAGGTCGGGGAGCTCGTCCAAGACGGTGACGGGGCCCCTGGGAAGGTCGCGTGCCGCAGGCCAGGCGGCGGGCGGCGGCTCCGGGTCGACCTCGATCGGGCCGTGCGCCGGCTCCGCGGACCCCGCGCGCGCCCGCATGCGTCGCAGCAGTGCCGTCACCCGCTCGTCGTCCCGCTGCGGGTAGGCGAGGCCGTGGCGCGCGGCCACCTCGGCGGCGACGGACCGGAACAGACGCGTCATCGCCTCGAGCGCGTCCCAGGTGGCGGCCGCGTCGGCGGACGCGTAGGTCGCCTCCAGCAGCGTCCAGCGCTCCGCGTCCAGCTCGCGCCGCAGGAAGCGACCGCACTTGCCGGCCCCCCGCGCGAAGCCTTGGACGCCGGCCACCTGCCAGTCCAGCACGGTCATCAACTGCGCGCGCATCACCGTGTCGAGGTGATGGCGGGCGTAGGTGAGCTCGCCTCGCAGCAGCCCCTTGGCCACGTAGGGCGCGACCCACCAGAACTCATTGCAGGCGTCGGCGAAGGCCGCCGCGGTGGGCGGCTCGGGGACATGGTGCGGCGCGTCGGGCGGGGGCGTCGGCGGCACCACGCCGTCGAGGTCGAGGAGGACCTGCGCCGGCCCGTCGTGCTCGAACGACCCCGTCGCCGCGACCGGGAGGAGCGTCAGGTCGATCCGCGCACCGTCCTCGAAGAGCATCAGCCAGGCCTCGCCGCCGTCG
>JAABSI010000161.1 GCA_011390455.1 Trueperaceae bacterium | reverse complement strand
CGCCGCCGCGCTCGCGCCCTCCGGCGGCGACGCCTGGGCCAAGCTCCACGGCGATCTGGCCGGCAAGGCGGCGGTGCCGCTGCAGCTGCCGGGCGCCGAGGCGCCCGAGCGGGCGGGCCTGGCGCGGCTCTTCGTGCTGCAGAGCGACCCCGACCGCGCGGTGCGCGAGGCGGCCTACCGCGCCGAGCTCGAGCTGCTCGACCAGCATGCGGTGGCCTTCGCGGCGGCGATGAACGGCGTCAAGGGCGAGGTGGGGACGCTGGCCCGGCGCCGCGGGTGGGGGCGACCGCTCGACGTGGCGCTCTTCCAGAACGGCATCGACGCGCCGGCGCTCGACGCGCTGCAGACGGCCGTGCGCGCGGCGTTCCCCATGGCGCGCCGCTACCTGAAGGCCAAGGCGCGCTTCCTGGGCGTGGGCACGCTCGCCTGGTACGACCGCATGGCGCCGGTGCAGGTGGGCGAGCCGCGCACCTTCACCTGGGCGGAGGCCAAGGACTTCGTGCAGGAGCGCTTCGACGCCTTCGCCCCCGAGCTGGGCGACCTCGCGCGGCGCGCGTTCGACGAGGACTGGATCGACGTGCTCCCGCGCGCCGGCAAGCGCAACGGCGCCTTCTGCATGGGGGCGCCGGGCGCCAAGGAATCGCGCGTGATGCTCAACTTCGGCGGCGGCCTCGACGACGTCTTCACGCTGGCCCACGAGCTGGGGCACGCCTTCCACAACGATTCGCTGTACGCGGCCGGCCGCCGCCCGCTGCAGGCGCGCACGCCGATGGCGCTGGCCGAGACCGCCTCGATCTTCTGCGAGACGCTCATCGTGAACGGGCTGCTGGCCGAGTCCGACGACGCCACCCGGCTGGCGGTCCTGGAGCAGGACCTGCGCGGCGCGACGCAGCTGATCGTCGACATCGACAGCCGCTACCGCCTGGAGTCGGGCATCTTCGAGCGGCGCGCCGAGCGCGAGCTGTCGGTCGCGGAGCTCGACGAGCTGATGCTCGACGCCCAGGACGCCACCTACGGCGAGGCGCTCGACCCGGCGGCGCGCCACCCGCGCATGTGGGCGCAGAAGCCGCACTACTACTCGGCGCGGCGCAGCTTCTACAACTTCCCGTACACCTTCGGCTTCCTGTTCGGCCGCGGCGTCTACGCGCGCTACCAGGCGGAGCCCGAGGGCTTCGCGGCGCGCTACCGCGAGCTGTTGTCGCGCACCGGCATGGCGAGCGTCGCCGAGCTGGGGCGCGACTTCGGCATCGACGTCGCCGACGTGGCCTTCTGGGAGGGGGCGCTGGGCGTCACGGCCGAGCGGGTGGAGGCGTACGAGGGGTTGACCTAAGCCCCGTAGTAGGCCCGGTACCACTCCACGAAGCGCCCCACGCCCACCTCGATGGGCGTCGCCGGCGTGAAGCCCACCGCGTCGGTGAGCGCCTGGACGTCGGCGAAGGTGGCGGGGACGTCGCCGGGCTGCATGGGGAGCAGGTTCTTCTCGGCCTTCTGGCCCAGCGCCTCCTCGATCAGGCCGATCAGGTGCATCAGCTCGACCGGGGTGTGGTTGCCGATGTTGAAGACGCGCCAGGGGGCGCTGCTGGTGGCGGGGTCCGGGTGGGCGCCGTCCCAGGCGGGGTTGGGCGCGGCGGGCTGGTCGCTGACGCGCACGACCGACTCGGCGATGTCGTCGATGTAGGTGAAGTCGCGGCGCATGTCGCCGTGGTTGAAGACGTCGATCGGGCGGCCCTCGAGGATCGCCTTGGTGAACAGGAACATCGCCATGTCGGGGCGCCCCCACGGGCCGTAGACGGTGAAGAAGCGCAGCCCGGTGGTGGGGAGGCCGTACAGGTGGGCGTAGGTGTGCGCCATCGCCTCGTTCGCCTTCTTGCTGGCGGCGTAGAGGCTGAGCGGGTGGTCGACGTTCTGCGACACCGAGAACGGCATGGCCGTGTTGGCGCCGTAGACGCTCGAGCTGCTGGCGTAGGTCAGGTGCCCCACGCCCTGGTGGCGGCAGGCCTCGAGGACGTTGGCGAAGCCGACCAGGTTGCTCTGGACGTAGGCGCCGGGGTTGGTGATCGAGTAGCGCACGCCGGCCTGGGCGGCCAGGTGGATGACGCGCTCGGCGCCGGCGGCGGCCTCCATCACGGCAGCCGCGTCGGCCAGGTCGGCGCGCACGTGGCGGTAGCCGGGATGGCGCGCGAGGCGCTCGAGCCGCGCCTCCTTGAGGCGGACGTCGTAGTAGTCGTTGACGACGTCGAAGCCGACGACGGCGTCGCCGCGGGCGAGGAGGCGCTCGGCGACGTGGTAGCCGATGAAGCCGGCGGTGCCGGTGACGAGGACGGTCATGCGCTCAGGGTACGACGCCGTGTGGCGCGGCGAAGGGTCGGGCGTCGACGTGCGGGCCGAGATGCCCGCGCGCGTGCGCCGCGAGGGGCGCGCTGCGTCGCAAAACCTCCCGGCCCGGACTTCGTATGATTTCGAACGTGATGCGACTCCCTGATCCCTCGATGCGGCGCCCCACATGGCGCCGCGCCGCACGATCCGCCATGGCGATCGCCGCGCTCCTCTCGTTCGGGGCCGCGGTGGGCCAGGACGTGCCGCTGCCCGACGGCTTCGTCCAGGAGGCGGTCGCCACCGGCTTCTCGGCGCCCGTGGACCTCTCCTTCGCGTCCGACGGTCGCCTCTTCGTCCTCGAGAAGGCGGGTCGGGTGCGGGTGGTGGTCGACGGCGTCGCGCTCGAGACCCCGTTCCTCGACCTGAGCGCCGAGGTCAACGACCTCGGCGACCGCGGGATGGTGGGCCTCGCGCTGCATCCGCGGTTCCCGGAGGAGCCGTACGTGTACGTCTCGTACGCGTACGACCCGCCCGAGGTGCAGGCCGCCACCGGGGCCGCGGGGCCGAACGGCGAGGGGACGCGGGTGTCGCGGTTGGTGCGCGTGACCGCCGACCCGGCGCGCGACCACCTGGTCGCGCTGCCCGGCAGCGAGGTGGTGCTGCTCGGCCGCAACAGCACCTTCGAGCACATGGGCGACCCGGCCGTGCGCAACCCGGAGGTCCCGTCGTGCGGGGCGGTGGGCGAGTACGTCCAGGACTGCCTGCCGGCCGACGAGCATTCCCACACCATCGGTCGGGTGCGCTTCGGGCCCGACGGGGCGCTCTACGTAGGCAGCGGCGACGGCGCCGACTACCACACGATCCAGCCGTACCACGTGCGGTCGCAGGACCTCGATTCGCTGGCGGGCAAGCTTCTGCGCATCGATCCGGCGACCGGTCAGGGGCTCCCCGACAACCCGTTCTGGAACGGCGACCCCGACGCCAACCGCTCCAAGGTGCTCAACCACGGGCTGCGCAACCCGTACAGCTTCGCCTTCGACCCCGACACGTGGGAGCCGATCATCGGCGACGTCGGCTGGGCCACCTGGGAGGAGATCAACGTCGGCGTGGGGCGCAACTTCGGTTGGCCGTGCTACGAGGGCGGCGACCTCGGCAGCCTCGTGCAACCGGCGTTCGCCGTCTACGAGCGCTGCCAGGAGCTGTACGCCGATCCGGCGACGCAGGTGACGTCGCCCGCGTACGCCTACGACCGGACGGGGACCGGCGCTGCGCTCATCGTCGGCGACGTGTACGTGGGGGACACGTTCCCCGAGCGGTTCCGCGACCGCCTCTTCGTCGCCGACTACAACCAGCTGCGCATCCTGGCGGTGGCGTTCGGTGGCGACGGTCGCGCGACCGACGTCATCCCCTTCGCCTCGGCGGTGTACCCCGTCAAGATCGCCATCGGCCCCGACGACGCCCTGTACTACCTGAACGTATGGGAGGGCTCGGTGCAGCGCATCCGCTACGCGCCGCCGGCGGGCGCGGCCCCCGAGGCGCGGATCCGCGCCATGCCCGACGGCGGGGCGGCGCCGCTCACGGTGCGCTTCGAGGCCGACGTGGCCTTCCCGCCGGACGCCGGCGCGCTCGCGTACCGATGGGACTTCGGCGGCGGCCAGGGGTCGACCCTGGAGCAGCCCCAGCGGCTCTACTTCCGCGGCACCCACGAGGTGGTGCTCGAGGTGACCGCGGCGGACGGCTCGTCCGCGCGCGCGACGACCACCGTGCGCGTCGGCGTCGCGGCGCCGACCCCGACCATCGCGGCGCCGATCGATGGGGCGACGTACGCCGT
>JAABSI010000160.1 GCA_011390455.1 Trueperaceae bacterium | reverse complement strand
GGGTCGAGGTCTCCGGCGGCGACGAGGGCGTCTCCATCGGCGACTTCGCTGCGGTCCGCGTCGTGGACAGCGTGATCCGCGGCGCCCGGGGCGACGGGATCGACATCGGGGATGCGGCGAGCCTCTTCGTCCGCGGCACGCGCATCACCGGCAGCGCCTCGTCCGGCATCGAGGTCGGTAGCCAGGGCAGCATCGACCTGGGCACGGTGGCCGATCCCGGTGGCAGCACGATCACCGGGAACGCCGAGTGGCAGATCCAGGACCGCCGGGCCGCCTCCGCCGGCACGACCATCATGGCGATCGGCAACGACCTCGGCACGCCGGTGTCCGGCTTGCAGACGGGACCATCATCGCTGCCGCTCGTCTGGGAGATCGTCAATGCGGGCAACCAGATCGACTTCGGCGGCCCGTGAGCGTCCGCTCGCCGTGACGTAGCGCCCGACTCGCTGCGGCCGACCTCACGGCCACGATCGGTCGAGAAGCCGCACGGCCGTCGGACCCGGACGGGCCGGGCCGACGGCCGCCGTCGCACGATGGCTGCAACGGTTCCCTCAGGCCGCTCCGTCCCGCAGGGAGCGGCCGTCTACCAGGCGTGCCTCTCCGCATCGTCGCGAGACGGGCACCGCGTACCCGTGCGTCGGCGACGACGTCATCAAGACCCTCACGTCAAGATCCGGGATACGCCTCGCGAACCCGTCTCGCCGCGCTCGGCCCCAACACGGGCCGACGATCAGGCTTCCGGTACTCGTCTGGCCGCCCCCGACCATCGCCTCGAAGCGATCTGCGATTCGCGTCCTGGACGGCACTCCCGTATGGTTGGTGGGCCCTGCGGGGCTCGAACCCGCGACCGAGCGATTATGAGTCGCCTGCTCTAACCGACTGAGCTAAGGGCCCGCGCTGGCGCCCATGCTAACAGCGCCCAACTCCGCCCCGTGGGACCGCGGAGACGCCCTGCTACGATGCGCGAGTGCCCCCAGCGTGCTGACACCACGGAGGGCCGTCCCCACCGTCTTGCGGTCCTGAGCAACGGCGACAGCCGCGGCAACCGCGGTGGTCGCTGGGCGCGCCTGCCGCTCGCCGGCCTCGGCGGCCCATCGCTGCTGACGCGCAGCACCGACGAGCTGCCGGCGGCGCTGGATTCGATCCTCGAGGCCCGGCCGGACGCGCTCGCCGTCAACGGCGGTGACGGCACGCTGCAGACGCTGCTCGCCGAGTGCGCGCGCCGGGGCGTGCTGAGCGAGCTCCCGCCGATCGCCGTGTTGCCCGGCGGCACCGCCAACATGTGCGCTCACGACCTCAGCGGGGCCCGGAACCTGCGCCGGGGGTTGCGCGCATACGCCGCGCTGCGCGAGTTGCCGCGCGCGGATTGGCCGGTCGTGAAACGCCCCATCCTGGCGATCGAGACGGGCGACGGCCCCACCGCGGGCACGTTCGTCGGCCTCGGCGCCGTCGTGCGTGGGGTGGAGTTCTGGCACGACGCGCTGCGCCGGCGTGCCCGCGGGGGCGACCTCGGCGTCGCACTCGCGGTGCTCCGCAGCTTCTGGGGACTGGTACACCGGAGGCCGCCGTTCGACCGGCCGACGCCCGTCGGACTTGCCTTCGACGGCGCAGCACCCGAGAGGACGGATGTGTCGGCGCTCATGCTGACGACCCTCGACCACCTGCCCCTCGGTATGCGGCCGTACTGGGGCGACCACCGCGGGCCGCTGGTGTCGACGTGGATGGACGCGCGACCGGGGCGACCGCTGCAGTACGTGCCGCCGCTGCTGTGGGGCCGCGTGCGCGGCCGGCCCGGGAGTGCCGGCTACCACAGCCTGCGCGCGACGAGCGCCGTGCTAGACGTCGACGGGACCTGGCTGCTCGATGGCGAGCTGCAGCACGCGCCCGGTCCCCTCGCCATCAGCGCCGGCGGGCCGCTGGCGTTCCTCGAGTTGGGCCGGCGGCGGGCCTGAGCCGCGACCGCTCCGCCTGGTCGACCCGCGTCGAGACACTCGCCTACCCGCGCGCCTCGAGCTCCGCCCGCACCAACGCCAGCTGCGCGGGCTCGTCCACGTCCATCGCCATCTCGGCGTAGGGGCTGACGAGCACGTTCAGCCGCAGGCCGATCCGCGCTTCGAGCGCGCGCAACGCCTGCGCCAACGTCAGCCTGCCGGCCATCAGCGCCGCCAGCGTGCCGGGGCCGACGAGGGCGGCGATCTGCCACGGGTTCTTGCGCGCGTTCACCAGGCGCTTGGCCAGCTCGACGCCGCGGTCCACGATGGCGAGCCGGAAGGCCGCGACGTGGCCGCCGCACAGCTCGGCGTCGCGCAGCCGCACGAAGGTGCGCTTGGAGCTGGGGAAGCGCGCCTCCATCACGGCGCGCTCGACGGCGCAGATCGTGACGTCGGCGCCGCCCTCGAGCGCGCGGTCGCGCATCCAGTCGAGCATCTCGCCGGTCACGAGTGGGGCGTCGGCCGAGACGACGAGGGCCTGGGCGTCGGCGGGCGGGGCGCCGGCCGGCGGGGCGCCGGGTGGCGTCGCGGCGTTGGGCCCCGTCGCCGTGAGCCGCGCCACGGCCGCCTGCAGGCTGCGGATCATGTCGCGCTCGGCCGGCATCGTCTCGAGCGAGTGGGCGCAGGTGAGCGGCGTCTCGGACGGCACGCCGACCACGATCACGCGCTCGATGCCGCGCGCGTTCGACAGCGCGTCGAGCGACCGCTGCACCAGCGTCCGGCCGCCCACGACCTGCAGGCACGTGAGGCCGCCGGGCACGGTGGCGCTCGTCGGATCCTCGGGCGGCAGCCTGCCGCCGGCCAACACGATCGCGTCCATGGCTTCGCCTCCGTGTGCCCGAAGCCGCGAGAAGCGCGCGCGGTGGGGTCGCCCCTCAGCGTAGCGCCGTTCGGCTCAGCCCTCGTCCGCCAACCCGTCGAGGTGGGCGTGATCGTTCACCGTCACCAGCGTCGTCCCGCGGTGGTCGAAGGCGAGCCGCGTGATGCTGGTGTTGGTGATCTCGAGCCGCCAGACGCCCTGCACCGGCTGACCCAGGGCGGCGTAGAGCGCCGCACGGATGGTGCCGCCGTGGCTGAAGGCGATGACGCGGCCGCGTTCCGGTAGTTCTGCGCGGAAGGCGGCCACACGCGCCTGCAGGTCGGCGTACGACTCGCCACCCGGGATGCGCCGGCCGTAGCGGTCCTCGTGCCAGTGACGCGCCTCGATCGCCTCATCGCCGTCGAGCGTCGCCCACGACTTGCCCTCGAAGATCCCGTACGCCAGCTCGCGCAGCCGCGGGTCGAGGCGCACGGTCGCGCCGGGCAGTGCGGTCTCGGCGGTGACGCGGGCGCGCCCGAGGTCCGAGGCGAAGACGGCGTCGAACTCCACCCCGGCCAGCCGGGCCGACAGGCGCCGAGCCTGCTCCAGCCCGACGGCGTTGAGCGGCACGTCGGACGAGCCCTGGATGCGGTCCTGCACGTTCCAGTCGGTCTCGCCGTGGCGGATGAGCCAGAGTTCGAGCACGGTCCTCCTCGGCGCCCTCAGGTGGCCGGCGCCTCGACGCCGTCCAGGTGCGCGTGGTCGTTGAGTGTCACGATCGTCAACCCGTCGGGGCGCAGACGCAGCCGCGTGATGCTGGTGTTGGCGACGGAGAACCGAAGCCCGTCGTGACGGCTCTTCTCCAGGACCCCGTACAGGAAGACGCGGATCGCGCCGCCGTGGGTGAAGACGGCGATGCGGCCCTCGCCCGGCAGGTCCGCCCGGAACGACTCGAGGCGCGCCCACAGGTCGCCGTACGACTCGCCCCCGGGAACCCGGCGCCCCACGGGATCCTCGCGCCAGTGGTTCGCCTCGGCGGTCTCGTCGGCGTCGAGTTCCTCCCAGGTGCGGTCCTCGAAGACGCCGTAGGACATCTCGCGCAACCGACGGTCGAGACGCACCTCGGCGCCGGGCAGGGCCGTGAGGGCCG
This sequence comes from Trueperaceae bacterium, assembly GCA_011390455.1. The sequence goes on along the minus strand of JAABSI010000160.1, from coordinate 241 downwards.
TTCGATGCGCGCGTTGCAGGTCCGAGGCGTAGACGGCGTCGAAGCTCACCCCCGCGAGCCGCGGCGCGAGCAGCTCCGCCTGCCGCAGACCGAGGTCGTTCAGCGGCGCGTCCGTGATGCCATGGATGCGCCTCGACGCGTTGCCGGCGGTCTCTCCATGACGAATGAGCCAGAGTTCGAGCACGGTCCTCCTCGCGCCGCCCCAAGGACGGCCAAACGCCATGCTACCCGCGGCGAAGCG
>JAABSI010000159.1 GCA_011390455.1 Trueperaceae bacterium | reverse complement strand
TCGGGCGCCGTCGCCGGGGAGGTCATGTGCTGGACCGTCGTTCCTGGTCGATCGTCGTCTTGCTCGTGCTGGGCGTGGGTTGGCTCGGCGCCTGCCAGGCGCCCCCGCGCTTGGGCGACGACGGCGGGGCTCCGGGTCGGCCCCACAACGACGACTTCGCCGCGCGGGTCGTGCTCGAGGGCGTCGTCGGGACCGCGGAGGGGAGCACCGTCGGCGCCACCGCTGAGGTCGGCGAGCCCGAGCACGTCGGTCGACCCCCTCGCCGATCCGTGTGGTGGTCGTGGACGGCCCCGGCTGCCGGGACGGCCTCGTTCGATGCGCGCGGCAGCGCGTTCGACGCGCTGGTGGGCGCCTACCGTGGCGGGAACCTCGTGGATCTGGTCCCGGTCGCGCCGGCCGCCGGCAGCGACGCCGCAGCCGGCCTGCTGGTCTTCGAGGTGGGTGCCGGCGAGTCCGTGGCGATCGCGGTCGACGGCCCCGTCGAGGCCGGCGGGGCGGTCGCGCTGGCGTGGACCCTCGACGTCCCCGAGCCGGACCCCGACCCCGGTCCCCAGCCGGACCCCGACCCCGACCCCGACCCCGAGCCGGACCCCGAGCCCGAGCCGGACCCCGAGGCCCCGTTCGAGGGGGCCTTCGAGCCTGAGGCGCTCAGCTTCGCCGGCACCGTAGGCGGCCTCGCGCCCGCGGCACGCGCGGCGGTGCTCACGAACTCGGGCGACGCGAGCGGGTCCTTCGAGCTCGCCACGGACCGCGCCTGGCTATCGGTGACGCCCACGACGGGCACGCTCGACGCCCAGTCGCCCGCTGACCTGAGCGTCACCGTCGACGGCTGCACCGTCGAGGGCAGCGAGACCGGATCGGTGTTCCTCGTCGACGGCGCGAACGCGGCCGCCATCGTCGTCGAACGCGCGTGCACGGCGCCCGGCGAGCTGCCGACGCTCGATCTCGTCCTGGAGCGGCTCTACGTGACGCAATCGGTGCCGGCGCAGGACAGCGCGAGCCCGGCCGACGATCGCGTGCCGCTGGTCGCGGGGCGGCCCGGCCTGCTGCGGGCGTTCGTCACCGCGAACGAGTCGAACGACGCCCAGCCGATCGTCCGCCTGCACTACCGCCACGGCGGCGGCGCCGAGGAGGTCCTCGACCTGAGCGGGCCGGACTCGGTGCCGCTCGTGATCGACGAGGGCGTGTTGGGACAGACCTTCCTCGCGGAGCTTCCTGCCGAGGTCGTCCGACCCGGCCTGGAGGCCTACGCGGTGGTGTCGCTGGCCGGCGAGGCGGACACGGGCAACAACCGCTACCCCGCCGCGGGATACTGGGTGCCGGACGTGGTCGTGGTGCCGGACGCGCGCTTCACGCTGGTGCCGGTCACGTACCGCGGCGTCACGCCGGCCCTGGGTGACGGCTCGGCCTACCTGGGGCTCACCGAGCGGATGTTCCCGCTCGCCGGCGTGGAGGTGGAGGTGCGCGAACCCTACGCGTTCAGCGGCGACCTCGACACGGGCGAGGGCTGGGTCCAGCTGCTGCAAGCGCTGAGCGGTCTGCGCTCCACCGACTTCAGCGACCGGCACTACTACGGGGTCGTGAACCCGGGCTACACGAGCGGCATCGCCGGCATCGGGTGGGTGGGGAACTACCCCGTCGCCGTGGGGTGGCACCACCTGCCGAGCGGCGCGGAGGTGGCGACGCACGAGCTCGGTCACAACTGGGGGCGCGAGCACGCCCCCTGTGGCGTCAGCGGCGACCCGGACTATCCTTACCCGGGCGGCGCGACGGGTGTCTGGGGCTTCGACCGCGGGACGGGCCAACTGAAGGCGCCGACGTTGGCGGACGTCATGAGCTACTGCCAGCCCGTCTGGACCAGCGACTACACGTACGCCGGGGTGCTGGCGTACCGGGCCACCTATGGCTACTCGCTCGCCGGGCTCGCCGAGTCGGCCGCCACCATGGTGTTGCTCGCGAGCGGTCGCTTCGACGGCGACGACGTCGTGCTCGACCCGCTGTTCGTGCTCGACGGCGTCCCACACCCCGTGGAGGCCGGGCCGTTCGAGCTGGTCGGCCGGGCGGCCGACGGCAGGGAGCTGCTGCGCGTGAAGTTCGCGGCGACCGAGGTGAGCCTCGGGCACGGCAGCGCGTTCCACCTGGCGGTCCCCGTGACGGACGAGATCGCGGCGGGGTTGTGGGAGGTGCGCGTCGAACGTGCCGGCCGCGTCCTGGCCGTGCGCCAGGTCGGGATCCGCGTGTCGTCGGCGACGCCAGCGGAGATCTCCGTGCGGCCCGACGGCAGCGTCGCGGTCGACTGGGACGCCGCTGCCTTCGCGGAGATCCTGGTGCTCGACGGCGAGGGCGGGCCGGTGCTGGGTCGCGATCGGACGGGCCGGCTCACCGTGACGCCGACGGGCCGCGAGCTGGAGCTGCTGTTGTCCGATGGGGTGACGACCCAGCGGCGGACCCTGCGGTATTGAGGTGCCGGCTCAGCGGTAGCGGGCCGGGGCCTCCGCTTCGAACTCGACGGCGTGACCGGCCCGTGGGTGCACGCGCCGGCCAGTGCGTCGAGATCGCGCTCGAGGTCGGGAACCTGCCACCTACGACGGCTGGGTGCCGACTCGACGACGTCTCGAAGGCACGGATCGAGCACGACGCCGTCGGCGTGGTCTGATGTCGGAACCCGTTGGCGCCGAGCCAACGTCCGTATCGTCGTCGGCCGACTCGCTCGGGAGCCACGCCCCCCACCTGGAGGAGCCACCATGCCAGACCCCGCCATCCGCTTCGACCACGTCGCCATCACGGTGCGGGACATGGATCGTTCGGTCCGCTTCTACCGCGATCTGCTCGGGTGTGACGTCCTCGGCCAGCTGTTCCTGAACGACGGCACCTTCAAGATCGTGTACCTGCGTTCCGGCGGCGCGCACGTCGAGCTGTTCGAGTTCCGCGAGCACGATGCCGAGACCGCCGTCGGCGTGCCCGACACGGTCGGCGGCTTCAAGCACCTGGCGCTCCAGACCGACGACGTCGACGGCGTCGCGGCGAGGCTGAAGGCGGCGGGCGTCGAGTTCACGGTCGAGCCGCTGGACGCGGTGGGCGGGGTGCGGCTGGCGTTCTTCCGCGACCCCGACGGCAACCTGCTCGAGCTGGTGTCGGGCGTGCCGAACGTCGCGCCGTACGAGGCGGGTTGGCCCTGAGGGCTCAGGGGTAGCGTACCGGCTGGGCGTGATCGCGTAGGAAGCGTTCGTAGCCTTCGAGGCCGGAGCGGCCGGCCGCGAGATCGAGCACGGCATGGGTCGCGAGGGCCTGTGGGGCCGTGAAGGCGTAGCCATGCAGTTCCACGAAGAGGACGCCGACGACGAAGCCCACCCGCTTGTTGCCGTCGACGAAGGGGTGATTCTGCAGAATGGCGTCCGTGTCCAGCGCGGCCAACCGGACGACGTCCGGTGAAGTCCCATAGGCATGGTGCTGCTTGGGCCGGGCCAACGCCGAGGCGAGCAGCCCGGAGTCGCGCAGGCCGGGGGCTCCGCCATCGAGGGCGAGCAGGCGATCGTGGATCGCGAGCACGTCGCGCTCTGCGATCCAGGTTGGCGCGGTCACTTCGACAGGGCGTGGAGCGTGTCGCGGTAGCGGGCAGCGATGTCCTCGACTTGCCGCATCTTGCGCTCGAAGTCCGGGTCGTACGGCGTGAGCTGGTAGCCGCCGCCCGGCGTTTCGGTGAGGTGGAGCGTCTCGCCCTCGGCGGTGTGCAGGGCCTGTACGACCTCCTTTGGCAGAACGACCCCGAGCGAGTTGCCGATCTTGCGGACCTTGAGTTGGATCATCGTCGTCGACCCCTTCTGAATGTTAGCACGGGTGTGGCAACCGCCTACGCCTTCACCACCCGCACCTCGAGCCCGTCGATCCCCCGGAAGTCGTCGGGGTTCGCCGTGTAGAGCGGCAGGCCGTGCGCGAGGGCGGTCGCCGCGATCATCGCGTCGGTGCTGCGGGCGCGGGCCTTGTGCCCGGCGACGCGGAGCGAGGCGGCCACGCGCCCGAAGGCGCGGGCGGCGCGGTCGTCGAAGGGGAGCGGGTCGAAGTCGGCCTCGAACTGCTGCAGGACGGCCTGGCGTGCCGCGCGCTCGGCGTCGCTGCGGGCCACGAGGGTCCCCACGGATAGCTCGGCGAGGGTGACGGCCGAGGCAGCCGGGAACTCAGGCAGCGACCCCGGATCCTCGATGGCACTCAACAGCAGGACGACGCTGGTATCGAGCAGCCCTTCATGGCGGGCGGGGTCCGTCATGGTTCCGGGTCGAGCAGGTCGTCGAGGTCGCGGCGGAGGGTTGCGGCGTCGATCCGCGGCAGGTGGCGCCCGCGCTCGAGCAAGGCGGCGCGGCCGAGGCGCGCGGTCCGGACGGCGGTGAGCGCGGCTACCGGGTGGCCGTCGCGCGTCACCACGACGCGCTCGCCGGCGGCGACGCGATCGAGGACGTCGCCGCCATGGTTGCGGAGGTCGCGGACGGTGGCGCGGGTCTCGGCCATGGGGCGAGTGCATCACGGGTGAGACAAGGTGGATCGGGGGCCATGGGGGATCAGCATGGACCGCGGCGCGAGCCGGTGCGATCGGCGAGTGGGCCGTTGCCTATGGGCCTTGGGCGGTCGCCGATCAGGTAGCGCCGTGCAGCGGCCGGATCCGCAGTCCCGCGATTCGCCCGAAGTGCCGCAGGTTGCC
>JAABSI010000158.1 GCA_011390455.1 Trueperaceae bacterium | reverse complement strand
GCTGACGGATGTCGAGCAGGAAGCTGCCGTCGGTCGGCAGCATGATCGTCTGCACGGTGGGCGCGAGCCGCTGCGCGAACTCGAGCTGGATGAGGTCGGGGTTGCCGCGCAACGCCTCGGCGCGCAGCTCGAGCGCTTGCGCCTCGCCCTCGGCCCGCGCGATGGTGGCGTCGCGCTCGCCCTCGGCCTCGATCACCCGGCGCTGCGCGGCGATCTCGGACTGAAGCCGCCGGTTCTCCTCGACCTCGACCTGCTGCTCGGCCGCCTGCTTCTCCTCGATCGCGTCGGTGATGAGCGTCGGGATGCGCACGTCGCGCAGCAGCACCCCGAGGATGACGATGTTGTCGCTCGCGAGGCTCTCGCCGAGCGTGGTCTCGAGGTTGCGCTGCAGCTCGGAGCGCTGGGCGCTGATCAGGCTGGCGGCGGCGTACTCGGCGATGCCGTCGCGCACGGCCGACCGGATCTCGGGGCGCACGCGGATGTTGACGTACGACGGGCCGATGTCCTGATGCAGGGCGGCGGCCTCGTTGCCGTCGACCTGGTAGAGCACGGTGACGTCGACGCCGATGTCGAGGCCCTCGCTGGAGCGGGCGTTGATCTGGTCGCCGGTGGTGGTCGCCAGCGTCAACTCCTGCTGGCGCACGTCGTAGACGGTGACCTGTTGCAGGATGGGCAGGACGATGTGGAAGCCCTCGCCCAGCTCGCGTTCCTGGACGCCGCCGAAGACGTTGAAGACCACGCCGACGTTGCCGGCGGGGATGACCACGAAGGCGTAGGAGAGGAAGGCGAGCGCGGCGCCCGCGAGGATGCCGGCGGCGCCCGAGAGACGCGCCTTGGGGGCTTGGTTCTGGATCCCCTGAATGAGCAGGGCCGCGCCGAGAACGGCGAGGGCGCCGCCGATGAGCAGCAGAAGTGGCATGGTTCGACCTCCGTGTACGAGTCTAGGGCTTCGTTCGGGTGGGCATGGGGCGCCGACCGACGGTCGGCGTCAGCCGGCCTGGTGCTTGCGGGCGGCGCCGAGCGGGTTGGCGACGGCGTGGCGGGCCGCGGCCCAGGCGCGCTTGAGCTCCTGCTCCTCGAGCGAGAGTGCGTCGGCGTCGGCGTCGGCGAAACGCGCGACCTCCTCCTCCTTGGCCGCCAGCAGCGCGTTGAGAACGGCGTGAAGGGTGCCGCGGACGGCGAGGCCCTCACGCAGGAGATCCTGCAGCTCGAGGACCCGGTGCACCAGGTCGTCGTGACTCATCGACTCCAGCTCGGCGCGGGTGCGTTGCATCGCGGCCTCCCGCGCCATGCTACCGCGCCGGCCCGCGGCCCGCGGGCGGTAGGCTGGCGCATGCCGACCCTCGATCCCCGCTGGCCGTCGCTCACGGCCCTGGCGGCGCGCTACCGCCAGGGCGAACTCGATCCCGCCGAGGTGACCGAGGCCCACCTCGCGGACCTGGCCCCCGGAGACGTCGTGCGCCTCGTCACCGCCGAACGCGCCCGGACGCAGGCCGCCGCCGCCTCGCGCCGCTGGCGCCGCGGTCGCTTGCGGGGCCCGCTCGACGGCGTGCCGATCGTCCTCAAGGACCTGCTCGACACCGCCGGCGACGTCACCGGCGCGGGTTCGCCCGCGCTGTTCGGCGCGCCGCCGGCCGCCGCCGACGCGCCGGTCGCCGCGCGGCTCGATGCCGCCGGCGCCGTGTTCCTCGGCAAGAGCACGATGACCGAGCTCGCCTTCTCGGGCCTCGGCCTGAACCCCCACACGGGGACGCCCGGCAACGCGGTCGACCCCGCCCGCGTGCCGGGCGGCTCGTCGAGCGGCAGCGCGGTGGCCGTCGCCCGCGGCCTGGCCGTCGCCGCCGTCGGCAGCGACACCGGCGGCTCGGTGCGGATCCCGGCGTCCTTCAACGGGCTCGTCGGGCTGAAGACGACCGATGGTGCGATCCCCACCGACGGCGCCGTGCCGCTGTCGACGACCCTCGACACGCTCGGCCCGATCGCGCGCGACGCCGCCGACGCCTGGGCGCTGTGGCGCGCGATGGCCGCGCTGCCGGTGGCGCCGCCGGCCGTCGCCGAGCGGCGCGGGCGCTTCTGGGCGCCGCCGACGGTGTGGCAGGAGGCGCTCGACGACGGCGTGCGGGCGCGCTTCGAGGCGGCCCTGGCGGCCCTGCGCGCCGCGGGGCACGAGGTCGTCGTCGATCCCTTCGGCGAGCTCGCCGAGCTCGACGGCCTCTACGGCCGCTACGGCAGCTTCGCCGCCCACGAGGCCTGGGCGCTGCACGAGGCGCTGCTCGAGCGGCACGGGGCGGCGATGGACGCCCGCGTCGTCGACCGCATCCGGGCGGTGGCCGGGCGGCCCGCCTCGGACTACCTGCGCCTGGGGTACGCGCGCGAGCGCCTGCGGCGCGCGGCGTGGGCGCGGGCGACCGGCTTCGACGCGCTGCTGGCGCCGACGGTGCGGGTGGCGCCGCCCGCCATCGCGCCCCTCGAGCGAGACGACGAGGCCTACGTGGCCGCCAACGCGCAGGTGCTGCGCAACACCACGCTCGGCAACCTCCTCGGCGGGCCGTGCGCGAGCGTCCCGATCGGGCTCGACGGCGACGGGCTGCCCGTAGGTCTGATGATCGCCACGGCGCCGGGCGAGGACGCGGCGGCGCTGGCGTGGGCCGCGGCGGTGGAGCGGCTCGGGCTGCACTCGCGCGGCTGACGCGGCCCGCGTCAGCCGCCAGGTGCGCGGGGCACCCAGGCGGGCCGCGACAGCAGCGTGATCGCCGCGACCAGGCTGGCGGCGTACTTGACGATCACGTCGGTGACGATGACCTGCGTCATCCAGGCGGCGGTGGCGAACGGCGCCCCCGCGAACGCCAGGGTCGTGAAGAGGATGGTGTCCAGCGGCGCCGAGACGGCGTTGGAGCCGGCCACCCGGGCGATCCAGCGGCGGTGCAGCAGGCGGTGGTAGACCTCCGTATCGGCGGTCTCGCTGACCAGGATCGCGAGGAAGCTGACCGCCACGTAGCGCAGCGGGGTCCCGACCGCCAGCGCCGCGACGACGTTGGCGGCCGCGGCGGCCACGATGACGCGGTACACGACCGACCGTCCGAAGCGGTGCAGCCGGTCGCGCTGGGTGAAGGTGACGCCGAAGAAGAAGGTGCCGACGTTGACCAGGAAGAAGTCGCCGAGCGGCAGGAACGAGTCGAAGGTGAAGTTCGCGAGGATCGTGCAGCCGACGTACACCAGCGCCGCCCCGTAGAGCTCGGGACGCTGGCCCGGCAGCGCCCGCAGCAACGCGACGACGAGCAGCGTGACCGGCACGGCGGCGGCGTAGGCGAGCGGCAGGCCCGCGATCGCCGCGCCCGCCAGCGCCAGCCCGGCGCCGGCGGCGGCGGTCGGTGCGACGAGGGTGCGCGGCAGGTGCGCGGCCGCCGCGGCGGCGGGGGCACCGAGCAGCGCGCCGAGCAGGCCGATCACGACCCAGGGCAGGGCGTCCGGTGGCGCCTGTCCGAAGCGCGAGAGGACGAACAGCAGCGCGGCCGACCACGGCCCGAGGGCAACGGCGCCGACGAGGACGAAGGTGGCGGCGGTGGGCCGCGGGGGTGCGACGGGGGGAGCGGACACGGGGGCCTCCGGGCGACGCGGCCGGCGCGGCCTCGAGGCGGACGGCGCCTGACGGCGTCCGCTACGGCGGCGGTTCGGCACGTGGCCCACGGTATGTCACCTCCCGTGGAGCCTGGCTTCGCCGGAGGCTAGCACGCGGCCCCGCGCGCTGGGAAGTCGCCTCGGTCCGCGGCCCGCGGCGCTTGGCACCTGGCCCGGGCCCGGTGGCGGTGCCCCCGATCGGGCGACTGCGGGCGCCGCAGCGGACGCCAAAAGGATTCCCCGCCCGGCAAGCCAGGCGGGGAGCTTCGCGTGGTCGGGGCGAGAGGATTCGAACCTCCGACCCCATCGTCCCGAACGATGTGCGCTACCAGGCTGCGCTACGCCCCGACGCGACTGAGCATCGTAGCGCGCCGCGCTCGGGGGGGTCAAGCAACCCGGACCTGCGGCGGCGCGGGCGCGCCGCGGCCCCGCCGCTGGCGGGTCGTCAGCCGTCGTCGGTGTCGCGGAACGTGAGCGCCAGGGCCTCGCTCACGACTTCCGGCGTGAAGCCGCGCCGCGCGAGGAAGGCCGCGGCGCGGGCGCGGCGACGTTGGCGGTCGAGGCCAGCGTCGCGGCCGGCATCGCGGCCGGCATCGCGGCCGCCGGCTGGCGCGTCACCGTCGGGGGCGTCGCCCGCCGTCCGCCCCGCGATCCGCGAGGCGAACCGCCAGGCGTGCTTGGCGAGCAGCGCCGAGGCGGCCTCCAGTTGCTGCTCGTCGCCGAGGCCCGGATCCTCGTCGTCGCCGGCGAGGACGCCCTCGATCAGCGCCTCCTCGACGCCCTTGCGGCGGAGCTCGGCGCGCAGGGCGAGGCGGCCGCGCTCGTCGCGCCGGCGGCGCACGTACGACTCGGCGAACGCGCGGTCGTCGAGCAGCCGCAGCTCCTGGAGCCGGGCGACGGTCTCGGCGCAGAGCGCGGGATCGAGCCCGCGGCGGGCCAGGCGGTCGCCGAGCTCGCTGGCGGTGTAGGCCTGGCGGCCCAGCAGCCACAGGGCGTAGCTCCAGGCGCGCTCGGGCGCCAGCGGGCGCGGTGGGCGGCGCGACCCGCTCAGCGCAGGACCTCGGCCGGCCGCAGCCCC
>JAABSI010000157.1 GCA_011390455.1 Trueperaceae bacterium | reverse complement strand
ATCCTTCTCCACTTAGTCACAACTTTGGGACCTTAACCGGCGGTCTGGGTTGTTTCCCTCTCGTCTGCGAAAGTTAGCTCACGCAGACTGACTCCCGGGGTCTGGAACGATAGCCTTCAGAGTTTGACAGGGTTTGGTAAGCGGGTAAGCCCCCTAGCCCAATCAGTGCTTTACAACCATCGTTAAACCCCCGAGGCTAGCCCTAAAGCTATTTCGGGGAGAACCAGCTATCTCCGCATTCGGTTAGCTTTTCACTCCTAACCACAGCTCATCCGAAGAGTTTTAAACCTCAACCGGTTCGGACCTCCACCTCCTGTTACGGAGGCTTCATCCTGGCCATGGCTAGCTCATGCGGTTTCGGGTCTACTGACAGCGCCTGAACGCCCTGTTCAGACTCGGTTTCCCTTCGCCTCCGCCTATCGGCTTAAACTCGGCACTGCCAGTAAGTCGCAGGATCATGCTTCAAGAGGCACGCCACCACCCTGGCGTCGACCGAAGTCGACTCCATAGGGCTGTGACTGCTTGTAAGCACACGGTTTCAGGTACTATTTCACTCCCCTCACGGGGTGCTTTTCACCTTTCCCTCACGGTACTTGTGCACTATCGGTCTGCAGGAATATTTAGCCTTACGGGGTGGTCCCCGTAGATTCACGCGAGATTCCACGTGGCTCGCGCTACTCAGGTGCCAGCTACGCTTCCGAGCTTTTCGCCTACGGGGCTTTCACCCACTTTGGCCCGCCTTTCCAGTGCGGTTCGGCTAAACTCTCGAGTCGATGTTGCTGGTCCTACAACCCCGAGATCCGTAGATCTCGGTTTGGGCTCTTCCCTTTTCGTTCGCCACTACTGGGGGAATCGAGGTTTCTTTCTTTTCCTCTAGGTACTTAGATGTTTCAGTTCCCTAGGTTCCCTCCACGTGCGCTATGTATTCACGCACGGGTATACGAGGTTCGCTCGTATGGGTTTCCCCATTCGGAAATCTCCGGATCAAAGCTTGCTTCCAGCTCCCCGAAGCTTATCGCAGGTAGCCACGTCCTTCATCGGTTCTGCAGCCAAGGCATCCACCGTGTGCCCTTAGTAACGTAACCTTCAATCGTTCATTACGTGTGTAAGAGGATGTTCAGACGCGCGATCGTGCTCGCGGTCGACCCTTGCGGGCCGATCGTTTACATGATCACGCAAACGCTCGGTCGTTTCACCGTCTAGGACGGCGTTCGACGCAAGCGCGTCTTCGATCATCATGCTTCCTATTCCGCTGTCATTGTGCGCGCCGCTGTTTCGAGCGGCAAAAGCAAAGGTACACCTTGGCCGCGAGGCGTGTCAACCCCCCTCGAGACGGGATGGGCTCCGGCCCTGGGCACCGCGGACCGAAGTGCGTACCGGACGCGCTTAGCAGGCTCGTCGAGGGAGCGGCCTGCCGGCGTGCGACCGCGCCGCCGCGCGGACCGCCGGCGCACGCCTCGGCGCCCCGGCGGCGGCTCCGCCCCGCCACCCGCGCGAGCCCGCACCCGTACGATGCTCCATGGCCACGATCGACCTCAACGGCGACCTCGGCGAGTCCTTCGGACGCTGGCGGCTCGATCCCGAGCCGGCGCTCCTCGGCGCCCTCACCTCGGTCAACCTCGCGTGCGGGTTCCACGGCGGCGACCCGAGCTCGATCCGCGCGGCGGTGCGCGCCGCGGACACCCATCGACTCGCGATCGGCGCGCATCCGAGCTTCTACGACCTGCGCGGGTTCGGGCGCACGCCCATGGCGCTGCCACCCGAGGTCGTGCGCGACGACGTCGTCTTCCAACTCGGCGCGCTCCAGGCGCTGTGCCGCGCCGAGGGGGCGACGCTCCGCCACGTCAAACCCCATGGCGCGCTCTACCACACGGTCGCGGGCGACCCGGACGTCGCGGCCGCCGTCGCCGAGGCGATCGCCTCGATCGATCCCGGCCTGCCGATCGTGCTGCCGGCCGGTGCGGTCACCGCCGCGGTCGTCGAGGACGCGGGCCTGATGGTGCTGTACGAGGCGTTCCTCGACCGAGGCTACGGACCCGACGGGCGGGTGGTGCCCCGCGGCCGTCCGGGGGCCTTCATCGACGACCCGCTGGAGGCCGCCGACCGCGCGGTCGCCATCGTCGTGCACGGCGTGGTCCCGACCGTCGACGGGGGCGAGGTCGCGCTGCGCGCGCAGACGCTGTGCCTGCACGGCGACGGACCGCACGCGGCCGCCCTCGCCCGCGCGGCGCGCGGTGCGCTCGAACGGGCCGGCGTCGACGTCCGACCCGCTTCGGACGCGGACGCGTGAGGACGCCGCCCGACCGCGCGCCGCGGGCCCGACCCGATGGCGCGCGATGACCCGGCGGCGTCGACCTCGGTCGACGCCGCCGGGCACCGGTGGCGCTGGCGCCCGCTAGGGCCGGCCGCGCTCCTGGCCGAGGTCGATACGCCTGCGTCCGCAGCGCTGTCGCGCCGCCTCGCATCGGTGCGGGCGCGCTCCTGGGCGCGTCGGCCGAGCGGCGTCCACGACGTGGTGGTGGGAAGCCAGGGGCTGCTGTTCGAGGGGGAGCGCGGTTCGGCGGCCTTCGCCGTGCCGGTGCTCCGGGCGGTCCTCGCCGAGGACGCCGACGACGACTCGGGGGCCCGCCGCGTGGACCTGCCGGTGGCGTACGGCGAGGGCGCCGACGTCCCCGAGCTCGAGACGGCGCTGGGCGTCCCCTGGGGCGGGATCGTCGCCGCGCACGCGGGCGCGGCGTACACGGTCGCGTTCCTCGGCTTCACGCCCGGCTTCCCGTACCTGCACGGCCTGCCGCCCGAACTCGCCCTCCGGCGCCGTTCGGCGCCGAGCGCGGTGCCTGCGGGCGCGGTCGCGATCGCGGACGGGCGCGCAGGCGTCTACCCCAGCGCCGGACCCGGCGGCTGGTGGGTACTGGGCACGACGCCAACGGCGCTCTTCGATCCCGAGCGCGCCGACCCGACCGCGCTGCGACCCGGCGACGACGTGCGCTTCGTGCCGCTCGCGGCCGGAGCGCCCACCGGGGCGCCGGCCGCCGCGACCGCCCGAGCCCCGAGCCACGCCGAGGCCGAACCCGCGCTGACGGTGCTCGAGGCGTGGCCGGGTGGGGCGACGCTGCAGGGTGCCCCGCGCGCCGGGGTCGGCCATCTGGGCATGGCCGACGCGGGCGCCCTCGACCCCCGCGCGCACCGGCTCGCCGCGCGCCTCGCCGGCGCCCCGTTCACCGCGGCCGGGCTCGAGTTCCTCGTGCCCGGGGCCGCCCTGCGGGCGGAGCGGCGGCTGACCGCGGCCTGGATGGGGGGCGGCGCGGGCTTCCGGCTGAACGGCCGAGACGTGCCCCCGGGCGCTCCGTTCGCCTGGCCGGCCGGCACGGTGCTCCGCGTCGCGCCCGCCCGCGGGCCCGGCTCCGTGGCCGTCCTGGCCGTCGGGGGCGGCCTGACGCCCGCCGGCGCCGAGGCTGGTCACCCGACGCTGCGGGGCGCCTCGACGAGCACCGACCTGCGCGCCGGCGTCGGCGGCTTCGGGCGCGCGCTGCGACCGGACGACGTGCTGGGCTTGGCCGGCGCACCGCTGCCCCCCGACCTCCGCTGGCGCGGGCGGCTCCGCTTGGACGGGCCGATCGTGCTGCGCCTCCACCCCGGCCCGGACGCCGATGCCGAGTCCCTGGACGTCCTGTGGAGCGCGCGCTTCGCCCTGAGCGCACGCGACCGGATGGGGGCGCGGCTGGACGGGCCGCCGGTCCCGGTCGCGACGCCGGACGTGGCCTCCGGCGGCGTTCCCCGCGGCGCCGTGCAGGTGCCGGGCGACGGGCAGCCGATCGTCCTCCTCGCGGACCGCGGGCGCACCGGCGGGTACGCGCTCGTGGGCGTCGTCGACCCGGGCGACCTAAGGATGTTGGCGCAGGGGCGCCGCGGCGATCACGTGCACTTCGTGTCGGCCGCGGGCTGAGCCGCGGGACGCGCATCGTCCGCAGGGTCGGCCACCGCATCGGCCGGGCCCTCCGCCGGCCCGACGGCAGGCGGCTCGACCGGCGCGCCGGGTGCTGCGGGCGGTGCCGATGGCGGCGCTGCGACCGGCTCGGGTCGCCGTCGACCGCTGAAGGCCGCCGGGATGCCCACGGTGTCGGCATCGCCGCTGATCAGGTAGACGTGGTCGCCGGCGAGGAAGACGGTGCTGCCGCGCGGCGTCACCAGCTTGCCGTCGCGCAGGATGCCCGCGACGACGACGTCGTCGGGGATCTCGAGGTCGCTCAGCCGACAGCCCACCGCGCGCCGGTCGGGCTCCAGGTAGACGTCGAAGACGGCCGCACCCACCGGCGCCGCGCCGCCCAGCTCGAGGGTGACCGGCGGCTGCGGCGGCTCCTTGCGCTCCAGTCCGAGACGGCGAGCCAGGGGCGCGATCGTCGCCCCCTGCATCAGCGCGCCCAAGATCACGACCACGAACACGATCTCGAAGACCGACTCGGCGTTCGGCACGGCCGCGAGCAGCGGCACGATGGCCAGGATGATCGGCACTGCGCCCTTGAGGCCCGCCCAGGAGACCAGGGCGACCTCCGGGAGGGTGAAGGCGTACCGGCCTCGGGTGGCGAGGCGCAGGGCGCCGAGCGTCGCGGCCACGGCCACCGGGCGCGCGACGAGCGCGAGGGTGAGGGTGATCACGATCGCCGAAGGCAGCGAGGCGCCCAGCCGGTCCGGGAAGGACAACAGACCGAGCAGCACGAAC
>JAABSI010000156.1 GCA_011390455.1 Trueperaceae bacterium | reverse complement strand
TCGACAACCAGCGCGTCGACGCCTTCATGGAAGTCGTCGCCGAGACGAACATCGAGGTCCTCGACAGCCAGTACGCCAACTGGAACCGCGACGACGGCTTCGAAGTCATGCAGGACTTCCTCACCCGCTTCCCCGAGATCGACGCGGTGTGGGCGCAGGACGACGACATCGCCGTCGGCGTCATCGAGGCGCTGGCCCAGGCGGGCCGCACCGACGAGATGTTCATCGTCGGCGGCGCCGGCATGAAAGAGATGATCAAGCGCGTCCTCGACGGCGACGAGCTCGTCCCCGTCGACGTCCTCTACCCGCCGGCGATGATCGCCACGGCGATGGAAGTCACCGCGCTCCGCTTCGTCTCGAACGTGCCGATCCTCGGCCGCTACATCCTCGACAGCCCGCTCATCACGCCCGAGAACGCCGCCGACTACTACTTCCCCGACAGCCCCTTCTAAGCCCCGTCCCTGCATCCGTTCCGGGCGGTCGGTCGCAACGACCGACCGCCCGGAACGTCGCCAAGGAGGCCCCATGCCCCGCCCCGTCACCCTGTTCACCGGCCAATGGGCCGACCTGCCCCTCAGTGAGCTCGCCCCGCTCGCCCGCGAGATGGGCTACGACGGCCTCGAGCTCGCCTGTTGGGGCGACCACCTCGACGTGCGCCGCGCCGCCGACGACGCCGGCTACGCGCGCGAACGGCTCGATCTGCTCGCCCGCCACGACCTGAAGCTCTTCGCCATCTCCAACCACCTGGTGGGCCAGGCCGTCTGCGACCCGATCGACGACCGCCACCGCGCCACCCTGCCGCCCCACGTGTGGGGCGACGGCGATCCCGAAGGGGTGCGCCAACGCGCCGCCGACGAGATGATCACCACCGGCCGCGCCGCCGCCGCGCTGGGCCTGAAGGTGGTCAACGGCTTCACCGGATCCTCGATCTGGCACTCGCTCTACGCCTTCCCGCCCACCTCCCAGGAGTACTGGCAGGCCGGGTTCGACGACTTCGCGCGCCGCTTCACGCCCATCCTCGATGCGTACGCCGAGCTGGGCATCCGCTTCGGCCTCGAGGTGCACCCGACCGAGATCGCCTTCGACATCGCCTCCGCCGAGCGCGCCATCGAGGCCTTGGGCGGGCACCCGGCCTTCGGCTTCAACTACGACCCGTCCCACCTGGGCTACCAGGGCGTCGATTACGTCGACTTCCTGCGGCGCTTCCCCGACCGCATCGTCCACGTGCACATGAAGGACGCCTGGTGGGGCCGTGGCGACGGCAGCGCCGGCGTGTTCGGCGGCCATACGACCTTCGGCGACCCGCGTCGCTATTGGGACTTCCGCAGCGTCGGCCGCGGCGACGTCGACTTCGAGGAGATCATCGTCGCGCTCAACGACATCGGCTACCAAGGCCCGCTCTCGGTCGAGTGGGAGGACGTGCGCATGGACCGCGTCCACGGCGGGGCCGAGTCCGCGGCCTTCTGCAAGCAGGTCGACTTCGCCCCGTCCGGGGTGGCGTTCGACGCCGCGTTTGGCAAGGACGACGAGTGACGCGGCCCCTGCGCTACGGCATGGTCGGCGGCGGCGAGGGGGCCTTCATCGGCGCGGTGCATCGCCACGCGCTCGCGCTCGACCACCGCTACGTCTTCACCGCCGGAGCGCTCTCGTCCACCCCCGACAAGGCGCTCCGCTCCGGCGCCGCGCTCGGCCTGGCCGAGGACCGCACCTACCCCACCTGGGAGGCGATGCTCGAGGGCGAGCTCGCGCGCCCGGCCGACGAGCGCATCGAGCTGGTCGTGGTCGTCACCCCCAACCACGTGCACTACCCGGTGGCCAAGGCCTTCGCCGACGCCGGCATCCACGTGGTCTCGGACAAGCCGCTCGTGCACACCAGCGAACAGGCCGACGACCTCGTCGCGACCGCCGAGCGGACCGGCGTCGTCTTCGCCGTGACCTACAACTACACCGGGTACCCGATGGTCAAGGAGGCGCGTCGCTACGTCCGGGAAGGCCGCCTGGGCCAGCTGCGCAAGGTGGTCGTCGGCTACCACCAGGGCTGGCTGGCGACCAAGCTCGAGGCGACGGGCGCCAAGCAGGCCGAGTGGCGCACCGACCCCGCCCGCAGCGGCGCCGCCGGCGCGATCGGCGACATCGGTTCGCACGCCGAGAACCTGGTCGCGACGGTCACCGGCCTCGAGCTCGACGCGATCTGCGCCGACCTCACGACCTTCGTCGAAGGCCGCCGGCTCGACGACGACGGCAACCTGCTGCTGCGCTTCCAGGGGGGCGCCAAGGGCGTCCTGATGGCCTCGCAGGTCGAGATCGGGCACGAGAACGACCTCGTGCTGCAGGTCTACGGCGAGACGGGCGCGCTGACCTGGCGGCAGGAGGACCCCAACGCCCTCTGGTTCGCGCCGCTCGAGGGTCCGGTGGAACTGCTGCGGCGCGGCAACCCCTATCTGGGCGAGGCCGCCCAAGGTGCCTCGCGGCTCCCCGCCGGCCACCCGGAAGCGTTCTTCGAAGCCTTCGCCAACGTCTACCGCGAAGTCGCCGACGCGATCACGCGCCACGCCGCGGGCGAGGACCCGACGGGCGACTACCCGACCGTGCGCGACGGCGCCCGCGGCGTGCGCTTCATCGAGCGCACGGTCGTCAGCGCGGCCAGCGACGCCAAGTGGACGCCGTTCTGAGCTCCCGGGAGGGACGCCCCATGGACCCCTACGCCCCCACCCCCGCCGACCGCTTCACCTTCGGCCTCTGGACCGTCTCGAACCCCGGCCGCGACCCGTTCGGCGAGCCCACCCGCGCGCCGCTCGACCCGACGTACGCGGTCGCCAAGCTCGCCGAGCTCGGCGCCTACGGCGTCAACTTCCACGACCACGACCTGGTGCCCGACGGCACCCCCGCGGCCGAGCGCGACCGCATCGTCGCGCGCTTCCGGCAAGCCCTGAGCGATCACGGCCTGGTGGTGCCGATGGCGACCACCAACCTCTTCACCGACCCCGTGTTCAAGGACGGCGCCTTCACGAGCGCCGACGCGCGCGTGCGCCACTACGCGATCGCCAAGACCATGCGGGCGATGGACCTCGGCGTCGAACTCGGCGCGCGCACGTACGTCTTCTGGGGCGGCCGCGAGGGCGCCGAGGTCGACGGCGGCGGCAAGCTGCTCGACGCGCTGAGCTGGTACCGCGACGCGCTCGACTACCTGTGCGACTACGCGCGCGGCCAGGGCTACGACCTGCGGTTCGCCCTCGAGCCCAAACCGAACGAACCGCGCGGCCACGCCTTCCTGCCCACCGTGGGGAGCGCGCTCGGTTTCATCGCCACCCTGGAGCACCCCGAGATGGTCGGGCTCAACCCCGAGCTCGCGCACGAGACGATGGCGGGGCTCTCCTTCCCGCACGCGCTCGCGGCCGCCCTCGACGCCGGGAAGCTGTTCCACGTCGACCTGAACGACCAGATCATGGGGCGCTTCGACCAGGACCTGCGGTTCGGCGCCGAGAACCTCAAGACCGCCTTCTTCACGGTGCTGACGCTCCAAGAGGGCGGGTACGCGGGGCCGAGGCACTTCGACGCCCACGCACTGCGCACCGAGGACGAGGCGGGCGTCTGGGCCTTCGCGCTCGGGTGCATGCGCACGTACAAGATGCTCGAGGCCAAGGTGGCGCGCTTCCTCGAAGACCCCGACGTGATCGCGGCGCGCGCCGCGTACCGCGTCGACGACCCCGAGGGCGCTTGGCCGCCGCGCTACGACGACGCGCACGCCGCGGCCCTCAAGGAGCGCGCGTTCGACCTCGAAGCGCTCCGTGGACGCGGTCCAGGGCTCGAGCACCTCGACCAGCTCACGGTCGAGGTCCTGCTCGGAGTGCGCTGACCGTGGCCGGCGACCTGGTGCTCGGCGTCGACGTCGGCACGTCCGGCGTCGGCGTCGTGGCGCTCGATCCAGGCGGCCGCCGCGTCGCGCACGCCGACCACCCGGTGCCGCTCGCGACCCCGCGACCGGGGTGGACCGAGCAGGACCCGGAGGACTGGGTCGCCGCCGCCGAAGCGGGCCTCCACGACGTCGCGAGCGCGGTCGGCGCCGAGCGGGTGGCCGCGATCGGGCTCTCGGGCCAGATGCACGGCATGGTGGCGCTCGACGCGAGCGACCGCGTCGTGCGCCCTGCCCTGCTGTGGAACGACCAACGCACCGGCGCGGCGGTCGAGACCATCACCCAGGCGGTGGGGCGCGCTCGGCTGATCGAGCGGACCGGGAACCCGGCGATCACCGGCTTCCAACTCCCGAAGGTCGTCTGGCTGCGCGCGAACGAACCCGATGCCTTCGCGCGCACCCACCGGGTCCTGCTGCCCAAGGACTTCGTCGGCTTCCGCCTGACCGGAGAGGCGGTCGCCGAGCCCTCGGACGCCTCGGGCACCGGGCTCTACCACCTGGCGTCCGGGGCTTGGGACGCGGAGGTGCTCGGCGCCCTCGACCTCGACCCGGGGCTCTGGCCCCGCTTGGTGCGCTCGGACGCCGTCGTCGGCGGCCTGCGCGCCGGGGCCGCCGAGCGGACCGGGCTGCGCCCCGGCACCCCGGTGGTCGCGGGGGCGGGCGACAACGCGGCCGCCGCCACCGGACTGGCGCTCGGCCGCGACCACCCCGAGGTCGGCAGCGTCAGCCTCGGGACCAGCGGCGTCCTCTTCGCGGCCCTCGATGCCCCCACGCCCGACCCCGACGGCCGCGTGCATCTGTTCGCGCACGCCGACGGCGGCTTCCACCTGCTCGGGGTGATCCTCTCGGCGGCCGGCAGCCTCCGTTGGTACCGCGACACCTTCGCGGCCGGCCGCCCCTTCGAGGCGCTCGTCGCCGAGGCGGCCAC
>JAABSI010000155.1 GCA_011390455.1 Trueperaceae bacterium | reverse complement strand
GAGCTCCGCTACCGCCCGTGGGAGACGGGGCTGCTGCTGGCCGCGGCGATCGCGACCGTCTTCGGGGGTCCGATGGTGGCGCCGGGTGGCGTGTACCCGCGGGCGCGCACCTGGTCACCGCGGGCGCTCGCCCCGGCGCTCGCGCGCGTCGCCTTCGCCGGCGCCGGCGCCGTGCTGCTGTTGGGGTGGGCGGCCTGGTTCGCGACCTCGGTCCCGGCGCTGGCGGGCGTCGCGGGCCCTGTCCTCGCGTACGCGTGCCTCCTGCTGCTCCTGGACGTGCTGCTACCGTTCTTCCCGATGACGGCCTACGCGGGGCGGCGGATGCTCGAGGCCTCGCGTTGGGGCTGGGGGGCGCTAGCGGCCGCCACCGTGGGCCTTTGGGTGGCATGGCTGGCAGGATGAGGCAGCACGGCGCGTCGTGGGACGGCCGCGCCGTCGGAGGATGACGATGCGCACCCAGTACTACACGGCCACCAGCCTCGACGGCTTCATCGCCACGGAGGACGACGTTCTCGACTGGCTGTTCCCCCTCGGCGACCCGAGCACCTCGAGCTACCCGTCCTTCGTCGCCGAGGTCGGCGCGCTGGCGATGGGGTCGACCACGTACGAGTGGATCCTGCGGCATGGCGAGCAGGCGGAGGCCAAGACCGGATCCCCGTGGCCGTACGCGCAGCCCACGTGGGTGTTCACGCGCCGAGTCCTACCGACACCGGCCGGCGCCGACGTCCGACTCGCCTCGGGAGACGTGCGGCCCGTGCACGCGGCCATGCACGAGGCCGCGGGCGGCAAGAACCTGTGGATCGTCGGCGGTGGCGACCTGGCCGGTCAGTTCCATGACGCCGGGCTGCTCGACGAGCTGATCGTCCAGGTGGGCTCGGTCACCCTCGGGCGGGGCAAGCCGCTCTTCCCCCGGCGCGTGCTGCACCCCCTTCTGCGCCTCGTGTCGGTGCAGCGGATGGGCTCGGGGATGGTGGAGTTGCGGTACGAGGTCGAGCGCATGCCCGCTGGCGCCGTACGCTGCCGCTGAGGCGCTGGCCGACCGATCGAGGAGGTGTCGATGCCGGACTTCGTGGACGTCTTCGCTCGCTTGCGAGCCATTCTGGATCCGTACGCGCGTTCGCTCGAGCGCACCGTCGATCGTGACGACGAGCTCAGCTTGAACACGTCGCACGTCCAGGCGAACGGGGCGCCGCTCTGGTTCGGCGGTGTCCAGGTCAAGAAGCGCTACGTGAGCTACCACCTCATGCCCGTCTACGTGAACCCGGCCCTGCTGGACGACGTCTCGCCGGAGCTGAAGAAGCGGATGCAAGGGAAGTCGTGCTTCAACTTCACGAAGGCGGACCCCGCGCTGCTCGAGGAGCTCGCGGCGCTGACCGAGCGCGGCTTCGAGGACTACCGGTCCAAGGGGTACGTCTGACGTCGTGCCGGCCCTGCGCCGGTCGTACGACCGCTGGGTGCACCGTTACGCCGATGAGCTCGCGGGCGAGCTCGCCACGCTGGGGCAGCATCTGGAGAAGGAGGGGCCGATGGAGGACGGACGAGCCGTGGAGACGCCCAGGGTTGTGAGGATCGAGAGCGAACTGCGCTTCCGGGCGCCGCCGGAGCGCGTCTTCCGGGCGCTCACCGACCCGGACGAGATCCTCCGGTGGTTCCCCTACACCTACGGCGAGAACCGCGTGAAGCGCGTCGTGTTCGAGCCGCGGGTCGGCGGCCTGCAGTACGAGGACTGGGGCGACGGGCGGGGTCACCTCTACGGGCAGGTGACCGAGTGGGACCCGCCGTGGCGCTACGCGGTGCGCAGCCGCCTGCATGCGGGGACGGTGATGGACACGCAGGTGACGCTGGAGCCGACGGGCGATGGCGCGCTGCTGCGCAGCTCGCGGGTGATCGTCGGTCCCATCGACGACGACCAGGAGCGCGGGATCCGCTTGCACGGCGACCTCGCGCGCTTCGAGGACGCGATCCGGCGCGTCGTCGAAGCCGAGTGAACGGGTCGCCCGGGACGCCGAGGGAGGCGGGCATGGCGCAGACGTCGGAACAGGCGCGGGACAGCTACGTCAAGGGCATCGAAGCGAAGGCGGGGCGGCCGATCGCCGACCTCGTGGCGGAGGTCGCGAGCTGGGGTCCCGGCAAGCATGGCGAGCTCCTCGCGAAGGCGAAGGACGCGCTCGGGCTCGGCCATGGGCACGCCAACCTGCTCGTCCATCTGGCGCGGGACCACGTGGAGGCGGCCGCGGGCGCGCCACCCGACGCCGACGACCCGCTCGACGCGATCTACGCCGGGTCCAAGGCGCCCCTGCGCTCGTTGCACGAGGCGCTCATGGCGCGGCTCGCCGGCCTGGGCTCCTTCGAGGTCGCGCCCAAGAAGGCGAACGTGAGCCTGCGGCGGAGCAAGCAGTTCGCGCTCGTGGGACCGGGCAGCCGCGGTCGGCTCGAGGTGGGCGTCAACCACCGCGCCGCCGAAGCGACGGAGCGCTTCGAGGCGCTCGGGCCGGGCAAGATGTGCAGCCACCGGGCCTTCGTGACCGGGCCGGAGGAGATCGACGACGAGCTGCTGGCGTTCGTGCGCGAGGCGTACGAGGCGGCGGAGTGACGCGCCGGAGACGGACGTCGACGGCTATCACGCGGCTTGCTTCGTCGACCCGCCGCCCGAGCCATGGTCCACCTTCACGGATACGTAAGGCGGGCGGCCTTGAGGAAGCTGAAGCCGCAAGTCCAGTCGACGGTCGACGGGTTCATCGGAGGCCCCGATGGGGCGATGGACACCATGGTTCGCATGAATCCCCGCGGCATCCCATGTGATCGTGCCGCGATCGTATGGCGGGTCGCGAACTCCATGATGTTCTGCTACGTGCGTATGCCGGCCCCGCCCCTGCATGGGTAGCGACCGGCGGCGTGCACGAGGTGGGGCCAGCGTGAGCGATCGCGTGCCGCTTCGACGCTCCGGGTCGTACGTCTCGCAGCCGCACGGTTACCGCGCGTTCTTCCCGGCGCCGCTCCCGCCCGACCCGCCGCTCGACCTCAGCGGCGATCTGCCTCGTTTGCTGTCGGAAGCCGATCGAGCGCTCGGCAGACTCGACGGTTCCGTGCTGGCGCAGCCGAACCCCGACCGCTTCGTGTTCATGTACGTGCGCAAGGAGGCGGTGCTCTCCAGCCAGATCGAGGGTACGCAGAGCTCGCTTCAGGACCTGCTGGCTGCCGAAGCTCGGGTCCTCGACCCGGAGCGGCCGCACGACGTCGTCGAGGTCGTCGATTACGTCCGTGCCATGCACCACGGCCTCCGGCGCTTGGCCGAGCTGCCCGTCTCGGTGCGCCTGATCCGTGAGATTCAATCGGAGCTCCTGTCGGGTGTGCGCGGCGGGAACCTACGGCCCGGCGAACTGCGCAGCAGCCAGAACTGGATCGGACCGGCCGGCTCGACGTTGGCGAC
Organism: Trueperaceae bacterium; assembly: GCA_011390455.1. Next base: position 1,660 of record JAABSI010000155.1, on the reverse strand, counting down.
GGCCACGTTCGTTCCAGCACCCCACCACGTCGTACCCGACGCGCTCGCCGACCTCGAACGCTTCCTGCACGAGGACGATGGGCTTCCGGTGCTCGTGAAGATCGCGCTCGCCCACGTCCAGTTCGAGACGATCCACCCGTTCCTGGATGGCAACGGACGCGTCGGCCGGTTGTTGACGACGTTCCTGCTGACCGAGCGCGGTGTGCTCCACAAGCCGGTCCTGTACCTGTACCTGTCCCACTACTTCCGTCGCTACCGCCAGGCCTACTACGATCAACTCCAGGCCGTTCGTGACGACGGGGCCTGGGAGGCGTGGCTGCGGTTCTTCCTCCGCGGCGTCATCGAGGTCGCCGACGAGGCTACGGCCACCGCAGGGCGGATCGTCCTCCTGCGCGAGGCGCATCGGAACGCCATCACCGAAGGCTTGGGCCGGGGAGCGGCCAACGGCCATCGAACGCTCGACGCGCTGTTCGACCGGCCCATCGTGTCCGTCGCGGACGTGCAGGCATGGCGGGCACGACCTACGCCGCCGCGAACGTCATGGTGGCTCGCCTCGTCGAGATGGGCATCCTCGAGGAGTTCACGGGGTTCGCGCGGAACCGACGCTTTCGCTACGCCCCCTACCTCGAGCTGTTCCTGTCGGCTTGACCATCGAGGCGGCACGACGCGTCGTAGGTCGGGGTCGGGCGACGGACGCCCCGATGAGGCCGTCGACGTCGATCGTCGCGTTGGGGACGGTGAATGGAGCGCGCAGGGCCCGCCGGCCGTCAGGGTCCGCGGCACAGCCGGATCCGAACCCACACCCCCCCCACCCCCCGACCGTCTACCATCCGCCCATGCCCCTCTCCCCGATCGTCCCCTGCGGTTGGTTGAAGGACCGCTTCGGGGTGTCGTGGCAGGTGGTGCCGGAGGGGCCGCTGCCGCTGCTGACGGGGCCGGACGCCGCGGCGCGCGGTCGCACCTTCGCGGCGCTGTTGGAGATTGCCCCTCGCGTTTTGCGCACGTCGAATCCGCCGAGGAGGTGCCTGGCGAACGGCTGGGGGAGGGCCATGCGGTGCTGTTGGCGACAGGGCTGACGCCGGAGACGTATGCCGGCGCCGTCGAGCGCCTCGTTGCGGCGGACTCCGTGCTGGCCGGCGTCCTCGATCGCTGGGGCCCGCCGCCTTTCTGGCGCCACCCCGAGGGCTTCGCCGGGTTGGTGCACGGGATCCTGGCGCAGCAGGTGTCGCTGGAGTCGGCGGTCGCGGCGTTCGGGCGGCTCGAGGGGGCGCTCGGCCGCGTCGAGCCGGAAGGGTTCCTGACGCTCGACGACGCGCGCCTTCGCGCCATCGGCTTCAGCCGCCAGAAGGCGGGTTACGCCCGCGGCCTGGCGGCGGCGATCGCGGCTGGCGCGCTCGACCTCGACCGGCTGGCGGTCGCGCCCGACGACGAGGTGCGCCGCACCCTCGTCGCCCTGCGCGGCATCGGGCGCTGGACGGCGGACGTCTACCTCCTCTTCGCGCTGCGCCGGCCCGACGCCTGGCCGAGCGGCGACCTGGCGTTGGCGAAGGCCGTTCGGGAGCTGTGGGGCCTGCCGGCGCTCCCCGGCTGGGACGAGCTGGACGCTTGGGCGGAGCGCTGGCGGCCGCAGCGGGCGGTGGCGGCGCGGTTCCTGTGGCAC
>JAABSI010000154.1 GCA_011390455.1 Trueperaceae bacterium | reverse complement strand
CGAATCCGATAAACGCCGTCACACACTTGCCTACCGCCTACCCCCGTGCTACAGTGCCGCCAAGCCGAAACCTAGAAGGAGGCACAGCATGGCCAAGCAGAAGACCGTGTCCAAGGCGGATCTCGTCGACTTCGTCGCCGAATCGACGTCCATGAAGAAGAAGGACGTCAAAGAGGTGATGGACCACATGCTCGGCAAGATCAGCGAGCACCTCGACAAGGGCAACAAGGTGCAGCTGACCGGCTTCGGCACCTTCGAGGTCCGCAAGCGCAAGGCCCGCACCGGCGTGAAGCCCGGCACGACCGAGAAGATCAAGATCCCGGCCAGCAAGTACCCGGCCTTCAAGCCCGGCAAGAGCCTCAAGGAGCAAGTCAAGAAGTAACGGTCGCCCGCGACCGTTCTCCGAAGGGGGGCGACCACGTGGTCGCCCCCCTTCGCGTGGCGCCCACCGACGCCCCGGTGCGCGCGTGCGGGGTCGGCGCACGGCCCGCGACCACCGCGCCCCGTAGAGTGGCGCCATGGGTCTCCTCGACGTCATCGGACCGGTCATGGTCGGTCCGTCCTCCAGCCACACCGCCGGAGCGTGCCGCTTGGCGCTGCTGGCCCGCCACACGCTCTCCACCCCGCCGACGGCGGCGCATTTCGCCCTCCACGGATCGTTCGCGAAGACGGGCCAGGGGCACGGGACCGACCTGGCGCTGGTGGCCGGAACCCTCGGCGCGGCGCCCGACGACCCGATCATCGCGCGTGCCTTCGACGCCGCCCGCGAGGCCGGGCTCGAGGTGTCGTTCCAGGTCGCCGACCTCGGCGACGTCCACCCGAACACGGTGCGCATCGAGCTCGAAGCCGGCGAGGAGCGCGCGCGCGTGATCGGTTCGAGCCTGGGCGGTGGCCTGGTGCGGGTCTTCGACGTCGACGGCTTCCGCATCGAGTTCTCCGGCGCGCACCACACGTTGCTCGTGCGCCACGTCGACACCCCCGGCGTCATCGCGCGGGTGGCGCGCGTGATCGCCGACGACGACGTCAACGTCGCGACCCTGGTCAGCGCCCGGCGCAAGCGCGGCGGCGACGCGATGATGTCGATCGAGGTCGACCGCGCGCTCTCCGAACCGGCGTTCGCCTACCTGGCCCACTTGCGCTACGTCACCTGGCTGCGGCTGCTGCCCGAAGTGATGCACGCCGAGACCGAGGAGGCGGCCGCGTGACGCTCGCCGACCTGGCTGCCCACCCCGGCCGCGCGTCGGACGCGGTCCTCGCCGAGGAGGCGCCCACCAGCCGGCAGCGCGACGCCCTCCTCGAAGGCCTGAAAGGCCGCCTGCGCGAGATGCGCGACTCGATCGCGCGTGGCCTCGCGACCGACGCCCCCAGCCGCACCGGGATGGTCGGCTGGAACGCCAAGACGCTGTGGACCGCCGAGGACGCGCTGCAGGCACCGCTCCTCAAGCGCGTCCAGGCGTACGCGATGGCGGTGAACGAGGAGAACGCCCGCATGGGGCGGATCGTCGCCGCCCCGACCGCCGGCTCGGCGGGCACCGTGCCGGGCGCGCTGATCGGCGTCGGCGACCACCTGGGCCTCGACGACGACGCGTTGGCGGCGCCGCTGGCGCTCGCCGCCGGCATCGGCCAGGTGATCGGCCAGTCGATGTTCATCGCCGGCTCGACCGGCGGCTGCCAGGCCGAGATCGGCAGCTCCGCCGCCATGGCGGCTGCGGCCGTCACCGAGCTGATGGGTGGGGACGCGTCCGCGTCGGTGCACGCCGCCGCCATGGCGCTCATGAACACGATCGGCCTGGTGTGCGACCCGGTCGGGGGCTACGTCGAGGTGCCATGCGTGTCGCGCAACGCCTTCTACGCGGTCCACGCGGTGGCCTCGGCGCAACTGGCGATCGCGGGCGTCACCTCCCCCATCCCGCCGGACGAGGTGGTCCAGGCGATGGCCTCGGTCGGCCGGATGCTGCCCCCGGAGCTGCGCGAGACCGGCGAGGGCGGCATCGCCGCCACGCCGACCGGCCGCCGCATCGCGCTCGAGCTCGCGCGGTGACGCCGGGGCGGCGCGCGCGAACGTGCGCTGCACCGAACTCTCCTTGTGCCGAATGGTGCATGCTGGTCGTCGAGGGACGAACGTCCCGGCCGTGGGTGCCGGGCGCCCGTCCGGGGAGGAACCCATCATGACCGCACCTGCACGCACCCGCGTCGTGGTCGTCGGCGCCGGCTTCGCCGGCCTGAACGTGGTGGCGTCGCTGCGCGGCGCCCCCGTCGACGTCACGCTCGTCGACCAGCGCAATTACCACACCTTCCAGCCGCTCCTCTACCAGGTCGCGACCGCGGCGCTCGATGCCGGCGACGTCGCGCACCAGGTCCGGGACGTGCTCCGCACCAACCTGAACGCCCGCTTCGTGTTGGGCCGCGTCGTCGGCATCGACCTCGACGCGCGCCAGGTCGCGCTCGCGGATGGCGACGCGTTGCCCTACGACCACCTGGTGGTCGCGCCGGGCGCCGTCTACCACGACTTCGGGATCCCCGGCGTCCGCGAGCACGCCTACGTCCTCAAGAGCGCCGCGGAGGCGATGGCGCTGCGCGCGCACGTGCTGCACCGCTTCGAAGAGGCGGCGCGCGATCCCGCCGCGATCGACGACGGCCTCCTGAACGTGGTCATCGTCGGGGCCGGTCCGACGGGGATCGAGATGGCCGGAGCGCTGGTCGAGTTGTTCGAGCACGGTCTGCGCTCCGACTTCCCGGAGGTCGACGTCGGCCGCGCCCGCGTGATCCTGCTCGAGGCGTTGGACACCGTGCTGCCGCCGTACACCGAGGCCACGCGCGCCTACGTCGGCAAGGTGCTGCGCCATCGTGGCGTCGACGTGCGCCTGGGCGCGGTCGTGCAGGAGGTGACCGAGGATCGGGTGCGCCTGGAGGACGGCAGCGAGATCGCCTACGGGACGCTGGTGTGGGCCGCCGGCGTGCGCGCGCACCCGCTCGCGGAAGCGCTCGGCGTCGAGCTCGGACGCGCCGGACGCGTCCCGGTCGCCGACGATCTGTCGCTCCCCGAACGGCCCGAGGTCTGGATCGCCGGCGACCTCGCCGGCCCCGTCGGCGCAGCCCCGCTCGACGGCGGCGAAGGCGCCTACCCCCAGGTGGCCCAAGTCGCCATCCAGCAGGGGAAGCACGTCGCCCACGGCATTCGCGCGCGACTCGACGGGCGCCCGACGCGCCCCTTCGGCTACGCCGACCGCGGCCAGATGGCCATCGTCGGCCGCTCCGCCGGCGTCGCCGAGCTCAGTCCGGCGTGGGGCGGCTTCCGCTTCACCGGCCTGCTGGGCTGGCTCGCCTGGCTGTTCGTCCACTTGATCTACCTGCCAGGGCACCAGAACCGCCTCCGCGCGTTCCTCGGGTGGGCCTGGGAATGGATCACCTACGACCGCCACGCGCGGCTGATCCTCGAGCCGGTCGACCGCGATCTCGACCGGGCCGGGCCGCCGCCGCCCCGCGGTACCCTCGGCGCATGACCGACCCCGTGCTCCTCGCCGAGGCCTTCGACGTCGCCCACCGCGCCGCGGACGCCGCCGCCCGCATCCACCGAGGGCACGCCGGGGCCCTGCTGGACGTCACCACCAAGTCGAGCGCCACGGACCTGGTCACCCAGGTCGACCGGCTGTCCGAGGAGGCGATCCGGCGCACGATCGCCGCTGCCTTCCCCGACCACGTGGTCTGGGGCGAGGAGGAGGGGACCTCGACCGGGGACGCCCGCCACCGGTGGATCGTCGACCCGCTCGACGGCACCGTGAACTACGCCCACGGGGTGCCCGTCTACGCCGTCTCGATCGCGCTCGAGGTCGACGGCGTCGTCGAGCTCGGCGTCGTGCTCGACTCGGCGCGCGGCGATCGCTTCGCGGCGCGCCGGGGCGCCGGCGCCACCCTCGACGGCGTCGGCATCCAGGTGAGCGCGACGCCCTCGATCGGCGAAGCGATGCTCGGGACCGGGTTCGCGTACGGCGGGCCCGCGATCGCGCGCAACCTCGAGGCCTTCGCGCGCGTGGTGCCGGCCGCGCGCGCGGTCCGCCGTCCGGGAGCCGCCGCCCTCGACCTGTGCAACGTGGCCTGCGGTCGCTACGACGGCTTCTGGGAGCTCGACCTCAAGCCGTGGGACGTCGCCGCCGCGGCGCTCCTCGTGCAGGAGGCCGGCGGCACGGCGACCAACCTCCAGGGCGCTCCGTACCGCTGGGGCGACGAGGGCATGGTGGCGACCAACGGCCACCTGCACGCGCGGCTGCTCGACCTCCTCGGCTGGGCCGACGCGCGCGCCTGAACCCCGCGCGGCGTTCGGTCAGGCCGCCGCCGGCGTCCGATCGAACGCGGCCAGGTCCGCCTCGGTCAGGCCCGCGCGCGCCACCGACGCCGCCCAGAGCCGGTCCTCGACGTCCCGTCCCTCGCCCCCACGAGCCGGGCGCCGGGCCTGGCGGTCGATCCAGTAGCCGCCGGTCCCGGGCACGTCGGCCGTCGCCAGCCAGGTCATCGTGTCGGCGCCGCGCTCCGGCGAGCGCGCGACCAGCTTCTGCATCAGGCCGATCGCTCGTGCCATGAAGCCGTCGCCCGAGCCGAACCCGGTGGCGACGAAGCCCGGGTGGAATGCGTGCACGGTCACGCCGGTCCCCTCCAGGCGGCGCGCCAGCGCGCGCGTGAGCACCTGATTGGCGAGCTTCGACTGGGCGTAGGCGATCCATCCGGAGTAGCCGCGCGTGAACTCGAGGTCGTCCCACCGGAAGCGCGCCATCTGCGCCGCGTTCGACGAGGTGATGACGACCCGCGCCGGCGCCGACGCGACGAGCAGGTCGGCGACCAGCACGGCCGGCACGAACACGCCCAAGTGGTTGAGCGCCCACGTCGATTCCACCCCGTCCGCGGTCTCGCTCCGCGCACCGAAGTACGCACCGGCGTTGAGGATGAGGACGTCGAGGCGCGACCAGCGCTCGCGGAACGCCGCGGCGAAGGCGCGCTGGCCGGCGAACAGGCCGAGGTCGGCCGCCAGGAAGTGGACGTCGCCGCCGGTCTCGGCGCGGATGCGCTCGGCGACGTCGGCGCCGCGCCCTTCGCCGCGCGACACGAGGACCACGGTGTCGCCGCGGGCCGCCAGATCGCGGGCGGTCACGCGTCCGATGCCGGAACTCGCGCCCGTGACGAC
>JAABSI010000015.1:29581-45812 GCA_011390455.1 Trueperaceae bacterium | reverse complement strand
GCATCCGGAGTTGGCCGCCGAGGTGCGCGCGCGGGTGCTCGAGGCGATCGGCGGCGGCAAACGCGGCGGCGCCGAAGTCTCCGACGAAGAGCCGGAGGACGCCATCAGCGCCTGAGCCGCGCGGTACCGTGGGCCATGCCACACCATGATGCGTTCTGGGGGGTCCACCCCATCGTGCCCACGCCGTTCCACGAGGACGGTTCCGTCGACCTCGACTCGATTCGCCGCCTCGTGGACGCCACGATCGCGTCGCAAGCGCAGGGCATCGCGGTGCTCGGCTTCATGGGCGAGTCCCACAAGCTGATGGGCGCCGAGCGCCGAGCGGTCCTGAAGACCGCGGTCGATCAGGCCGCGGGGCGCATCCCCGTCTGGGTCGGCGTCCGTGGGTTGGGCACCGCGGCCTGCGTCGAGCAGGTGCAGGAAGCCGAGGAGCTCGGCGCCGGCGCCGTCTTCGTCGCCCCCATCGCGCCACAGTCCGACGCGGCCCTCGAGCACCATTACCGCACCGTCGCCGCGGCCACCACGCTGCCGATGGCCTTGCACGACTATCCGGACTCCTTCGGCATCACCCTCTCGGTCGACCTGATCGCCCGCTTGGCGCGCGACGGGGTGGCGCCGTACGTCAAGGCCGAGGATCCGCCGGTGATCGCCAAGCAGCGCAAGGTGTTGGAGGCGACCGGCGGCGCCATCGGGATCTTCGGCGGCCTCGGCGGGGCCTGGCTCTTCGAGGAGCTCGAAGCCGGTGCGGCCGGGGTGATGACTGGGCTCGCGTTCCCCGAGCTGCTCGTCGAGATCGTCGCGCGGTTCGCGTCCGGCGATCGCGCGGGTGCGGCCAAGGTCTTCGACCGGGTCCTGCCGCTCATCCGCTACGAGTTCCAGCCCGGGATCGGTGTGGCGCTGCGCAAGCACGTGTTCCGCCGCCGGGGCATCTTCACCACCGAGTTCGTCCGCCGGCCGGCGCCCCCGGTCGATGCGGCGACCCTCGCCGGCTTCGAGGCCGTGGTGGAGCGGTGCGGGCTGCGCATCGACACCCCCGGCTGGGTGGACCCGCCCGTGGCGGGCCCGGTGCCCGCGCCCCGGCCACCACGGGGATGACCGTCCCTGGACTCGGCGACGCCGCGTGCCAAGCTGACGTCATGCTGGACCACCGGGTCCGTGAAAGGGATGCTCGGAGCCACCGGGCACGGGTGACGCCATGACGACCATCGCCCCCGACGCGCCGCTGGCCATGGAGCGCGCGCCGATCGTCAACGATTTCTCGCTGGTGGTCGCCACCGCCAACGGGACCGGGTCGCAGACGGCGAACCTGACGCTGTTGCGCTCGTTCTTCCGGATGGGGATCCCGGTCCACGGGAAGAACGTCTTCCCCTCGAACATCCAGGGCTTGCCGACCTGGTACCACATCCGCGTCAGCGCCGCCGGCTACGTGGCCCGGGCCGAGAGCGCGCTGCTGGTCGCCTTCAACCCCGCCACGGTCGATGCCGACCTCCGCGACCTGCCGCCGGGCGGGGTCGCGATCCTGCGTGACGACCTGCACCCGAGCGTCGCGCGCGACGACCTCACCGTCTACCCGTTGCCGGTCAAGGCGCTGCTCGAGGTCAGCCAAGCCAAGGGGAAGGTGCGCGAGTACCTCGCGAACATGACCTACGTCGGGGTCGTGGCCTGGCTCCTCGGGGTGCCGCTCGACGTGGTCGAGGCGGCGCTCGAGGTCCAGTTCGGCGGTCGCCACAAACTGGTCGCACCCAACGTGCAGGTCGTCCGCGCCGCCTTCGACTGGGCGGCCGAGCACCTCGACAAGCGCGATCCCTTCCGGGTCGCGCCGATGGACGCGACCGAGGGTCTGCTGCTCATGACCGGCAACGAGGCCGGGGCGCTGGGCAGCGTCTTCGGCGGCGTCAGCGTGGTCGCCTGGTACCCGATCACGCCCTCCACGTCGTTCGTCGATGCGCTGCGCGAGTACCTGCCCGAGCTCCGCCACGACGCCGACGGCCGCCCGACCTACGCGGTGATCCAGGCGGAGGACGAGCTCGCGGCGATCGGCATGGTCGTCGGCGCCGGCTTCGCAGGCGCACGGTCGCTCACGGCGACGAGCGGCCCGGGCATCTCGCTCATGGCCGAGTTCTCGGGTCTGGCCTACTTCGCCGAGGTGCCGGCGGTCATCTGGGACGTCCAGCGGGTCGGCCCCAGCACCGGGCTTCCGACGCGCACGAGCCAGGGCGACGTCGCCTTCGCCCACCGCCTCGGTCACGGCGACGCGAAGCACCCGGTCCTGCTTCCGTCGTCGATCGAGGAGTGCTTCGAGTTCGGGTGGCGGGCGCTCGACCTGGCCGACGAGCTCCAGACGCCGATCTTCGTGCTCACCGACCTCGATCTCGGGATGAACACCTGGATGGGTGCGCCCTTCGCGTACCCCGACGGACCCCTGCGCCGCGGCAAGGTGCTGAGCGCGGGCGAGATCGAGCAGCACGGCTTCGCCCGCTACGAAGACGTCGACGGCGACGGCATCGGGTGGCGGACGCTGCCCGGCAACGTCCATCCGGGCAGCGCCTACTTCGCCCGCGGGACCGGCCACAACGCCCAGGCGGTCTACAGCGAGCGCTCCGACGATTGGGTCGCGAACATGGCGCGCCTCGCGCGCAAGTTCGAGACGATCCGCGGGCGCGTGCCGGACGCGGTCGTCGACGGCGTGGACGGTGCGACCGTCGGGGTCGTCCACTTCGGCACCACCCGGTACGCGCTCGCGGAGGCGCGCGATCGGCTCGCGGCCGAGGGGCACGCCATGTCGACGCTGCGTCTGCGCGCGCTGCCGGCCGGACCCGAGGTGCGGGCCTTCCTGGAGGCCCACCCCACCGTCGTCGTGCTCGAGATGAACCACGACGCTCAGGTGCGCGGCATCCTCGCCGCCGACTTCCCGGACCTCGCGCCGCGGTTGCAGAGCGTCGCGTTCCTCGATGGACTCCCCTACACCGCCGATTTCGTCGCCGAGCGGTTGCGTCCGTACCTCGACCCGAAGGAGGCTTGACGTGGATCGCGCGCAGCAGCTGCGGGCCAACGCCGCCGGCTTGGCCAAGGCCGATTACCTCGGCTCGACCAGCACCCTGTGCAAGGGGTGCGGCCACAACTCGATCGCGAACCAGATCGTGCAGGTGGCCTTCGAGCTCTCGTTGCGTCCGCACGAGGTGCTCAAGCTCTCGGGCATCGGCTGCTCGAGCAAGTCGCCCGCGTACTTCCTCGGCATGTCGCACGGCTTCAACGCGCTCCACGGCCGCATGCCGTCGGTCGGCACCGGTGCGTTGCTCGCGAACCACACGCTGCGCGCGATCGGCGTGTCGGGCGACGGCGACACGGGGTCGATCGGCCTCGGGCAGTTCAAGCACGCGGTGCGCCGCAACGTGCGCATGGTCTACCTGATCGAGAACAACGGCGTGTACGGTCTGACCAAGGGGCAGTTCTCGGCCACCGCCGACGAGGGTCAGGAGCTCAAGTACGCCGGCACCAACGACTACCCCGCCGTCGACCTCTGCCTCGAGGCCATCGCGGCGGGCTGCGGCTTCGTCGCGCGCTCCTTCGCGGGCAACGCCAAGCAGGTGCGCGAGCTGCTCAAGGCGGCGCTCGCCCACCGCGGCACCGCGGTCCTCGACGTCATCAGTCCCTGCGTGGCGTTCAACAACGACGACCACAGCACCAAGAGCTACGCCTTCGGTCGCGACCACGAGCACGCCATGCAGGACCTCGGTTGGATCCCGAAGCAGGAAGAGATCGTCATCGAGCCGACGGAGCCGGGGGAGACGCGCCTGGTCGGTCTGCACGACGGCTCGAAGCTGGCCCTGCGGCACCTCGAGGAGGGGTACGACCCCACCGACAAGGCCACCGCCGTGCGGCGGCTGTTGCGAGCCGAGGCCGACATGGAGTTCCTGACCGGGCTGATCTACTACGACCCGTCGCGGCCGTCCCTCGCGGAGACCACCGCGATCGGCGAGGCCCCGCTCGCGTCGCTGCCCGACGAAGCGTTGCGCCCCGCGCCCGAGGCGCTCGCCTCGGTGCTCGCCCGCTACTGAGGTCGGGGTGCGGCTGGGCGCGATCCCCGAGACCCCGCTCGAGTGGCTGGGGCTGCGTCTGGGTCGCGTCCCGACGCCGCTGATCGATACCCACCTGGCGTTCGCCTTCGCGCGCACGGTGATGGTGGCGGTCCAGGTGGGGGTGTTCGAGGCGCTGGCGGAGGGGCCGGCTTCGCCCGAAGAGGTCGCGCGGCGCTGCGGCACCGCGCCGGTGCCGACGCGGCGGTTGGTGATGGCGCTCGTGGGGGTCGGCTACCTGAAGCCCGCCGGCACCGATCGCGTCGCGCTGGGCCGCCACGTCGCGCGTTGGCTCACGCGCGGATCCGCCATGTCGGTGGTGGACAAGGTGGCCTTCGCCTTCGACGAATGGCGCCTCGTCGAAGGCTACGAGGACTACGTGCGCCACGGCGTCGCCGTGGGCATGCACGGGGCCGCCGCCGCCGCGCGCGGCGTGGCGGCGGGGGCGGTACCGGGCGCCGACGACGACCGCGCGCCGTCCGGGGGCGACGGGGCGGAGGCGGCGGCCAACGATGCCTGGGTGCGGTACCAGCGCGGACTCCGCGCGGTCGCGGCGGTGTCGGCGGAGGAGGTCGCGCGGCGCACCCCCGTGCCGGCCGGAGCGCGCCGCCTGATCGACCTGGGGGGTGGCCACGGGCTGTTCGCGGCCGCGCTCCTGCGCCGCCACCCCGGGTTGCGCGCGACGGTGATCGACCTGGCGCCGGCGGTGGACGCCGCGCTCGCGGCCGGGGTGCCGGCCGACCTGCATGGTCGCCTCGAGCACCGCGTGGCCGACGCCCTGAACGACCCGCTCGGCGACGGCGACGTCGACGTCGTCTTCGCCTCTCAGCTCAACCACCACTTCGGCGAGGCGGACAACCGGGCCTTGGCCACGCGGGTCGCGGCAGCGCTGCGCTCCGGCGGGGTGTACGTGGTCCAGGACCTCGCACGGCCCGCCGATCCGCGCGAGGCTCGGCGCGCCCGCCTGGGGGCGCTGCTCGACCTGTACTTCGGCGCGACGAGCGACGGCGGCACGTACCCCATCGCGGCCATGCGCGCGTGGCAAACCGGCGCGGGTCTGCGGCCCGCGCGCGTCCGCTGGCTGCGGACGCTGCCCGGTCTGGTGCAGCAAGCCGCCGTGAAGCCGTGAGCCCCGGTCGCCGTCCTCAGCGCACCGCGCGCTCGGCGTAGCGCGCGAGCCGCTCGTCGGTGCGCGGGTCGCCGCCGTGCACCTCGAGCGTCACCCCCACGTCGCCGGCCTCCGAGCGGAGCGCCCCCAGGACGAGCGCCGCGTCGACGTCGACGCGGCCGGCCGAGGTCAGGTCGATCACCCAACGCTCCACCTCGCGGTGTCGATGCCAGGCGGCACGGACGTCGTCTTGCAGCCGCGGTGCGTTCGCGAACCAGAGCGAGCCGGCCACGATCACGCGTCCCTCGGACCCGGAGGTGGTGACCCGCAGGTGGAGGCGTCCCTCCCGGCCGAGGTGCAGCGCGACCGAGAGCGCGACGCCGATCACGACCGCCAGGTCGATGCGCGGTTCGAGCGCGAGGGTCAGCGCGGCGGTGGCGAGCGCGGTCGTCGCCTGCAGCTTGCCGAAGCGCCACAGGTCGGTCACCGGCCCCCAGCGGAGCAGGTCGGCGACGGCGACCAGCACGACCGCGGCGAGCACCGCCCGCGGCAGGTCGCCGAGCAGCGGAGCGGCCGGCATCAGCGCCAGCACGGTGAGGCCGGTGGCGACCGCACCGAAGCGGGTGGTCGCCCCGAGCTCGTGGTGCAGCGCCGAGCGTGAAAACGAGGCGCCCACCGGCATGCCACGGAACAGCGCGACCACGACGTTCGCCAGTCCCTGACCGAGGAGCTCGCGGCTCGGGTCCCAACGGCGGTCGCTCCGCTGGTAGCGCCGCGCGATCGCCGTGGGTTCGGCGAAGCCGACCAGGGCGATGACGAAGGCGCCCAGGAGCAGGTCGGGCGTGAGGTGCCAGGGGAGCGCGAGGTCGAGCGTGGGGAGACCGGACGGAACGGCGCCGACCGTCGGGCCGAGCGCGCCGGGCGCGAGGGCGGAGACGGTCGTGGCGAGCACCGCGACGGCGAGCACCATCGGGACCTTGGGGGCGTAGCGACGACCGAGGCGGAGGGCGGCGACGGCGACGAGCGTGGTGGCGAGGGCGCCCCAATGCCAGTCGCTCGGAGCGAGCAGCGCCCCGGCAGCGCGGCCGATCAGGCGGGTGCCGACCCCCTCGGTACCGAGGGCCCCGGGGAGCTGCGATGCGGCGATGAGCAGACCGGCGCCCCACGTGAACCCTCGGAGCACCGGTCCCGACAGCGCGTAGGCGAGGGCCCCGGCGTGCAGCAGCCCGAGCGCGACGCGCACGGCGCCCACGAGCAGCGCGAGCAAAGCGGCCGCCGACGCGTACGCGGCGGTGCCGGCCGGGACCCAGGGCGCGAGCGTGGCGAACACCAGCACCGCCGACATCGCGGTGGGGCCCGTCTGGAGCGCCGGGCTCGATGCGTACAGCGCCGCTGCGAGCGGCGCCAGCGCCGCCGCGTACAGACCGTGGTGGGCCGGCAGTCCCGCGAGCTCCGCGTAGGCGAGCGCTTGCGGCACCAGCACCAGCGCGACGCTCGCACCGGCGACGAGGTCCGCGATGGGGGGGAGGCGGCGAGGCATCGCGAGGAATGGTACCGCGCGGCCCCGGAACGGCCCCGTCGAGGGCACGGTCGGGGGATAAGCTCGCCCGCATGTGGCGCTCCGTGTACGTGCCTTCGGTGATGCTCGCGATCGGCGAAGGCATGCTCGTGCCGGTGTTGCCGCTCTACGTAGCCGCGTTGGGTGCGCCGTTCTGGTTGGTCGGACTGGTGCTCGCGGCGGAGTCGCTGGGCATGCTGATCGGCGACGTCCCCGCGGGCGCCCTGCTGCGCCGGCTCGATCGCAAGGTGACCATGCTCGCGGGCGTGGCGGTGGTCGGCACCGCCGTCACCGCGATGGCGTTCGTCGAGGGGGTGACGGCGGTCCTGCTTCTGCGGCTGCTCGCCGGGCTGGGCGCCGCGCTGTGGGGCATCTCGCGCCACGCCTTCTTGACGACGGCGGTGCCGGCGCCGCAGCGCGGCCGCGCGATCGCGGCCTTCGGCGGCGCCCAGCGCGTCGGCTTGCTCGCCGGCCCGGCCCTCGGCGGCGTCGTGGCCGCGACCGGTGGCTACGACGCCGCGTTCCTGACCTACGGTGCGATCGCCGCGGCCGCGTTCGCGGTGTGCGCGGTCTTCCTCGAGCGCGCGCCGCGCCCCGGCGCGGTGCCGACGCGCCACGTGGGCTCGTTCGCGGCGGTCGCCGCCGTGGTGCGGGAGCACGGGCGCGTCCTCGCGGTCGCCGGCGCCGGGCAGTTCATGGCCCAAGGCATCCGCTCGGGGCGCAAGATCGTGCTGCCGCTGTTCGGTGCGACGGTGCTCGGTCTGTCGGTGGAGCAGGTGGGCTGGATCGTGTCGATCGGGGCGGCGTTCGACGTGGCGCTGTTCCCGCTGGCCGGTTGGGTGATGGACCGGTACGGCCGCAAGCACGCGATCGTGCCGAGCTTCTTGATGCAGGCGGTCGGGATGGCGCTCGTACCCCTGGCGGGGGGGTTCGTCGGCCTCGCGGCGGCGGCGGCGTTGATCGGCCTCGGCAACGGGCTGAGTTCCGGGACGATGATGACGGTCGCCGCGGACCTGGCGCCGGACGACGCCGTCGGCGAGTTCATCGGCGTCTGGCGGCTGCTGGGCGACGGCGGCGCGATGGGCGGGCCCGTGGTGGTGGGGGCGTTGGCCGACCTGCTGACGCTGCCGTTGGCGACCGTCGCGATCGCCACCGTCGGGGTGGGGGCGGCGTTGACCTTCGCTTACGGGGTCCCCGAGACGCGGCGGGCGCCGGCACCGGCCGCCTGAGCGACGACCCGCAGCGCCGCGGGCCGCGGTCCGGCCCCGCGCACGTGGCGGTCCCAACACGGGCGGCAGACCAGCCGTCGCCGCGGGCGGCGGTAGCGCGGTAGCCGAGCGCCGCAGCCGTCGCACACGAGGGCGTACGGGGCCGGCGGCAAGCGCACGTCGGCCGCGTCCGCGCAGCGACGCGGGGCCGCGCCGATCGCGACGGCCTGGCGGCGCCAGGCCGGTCCGTGGCCCGCCCCGGGCGTGAGCGCGTGGGCGACCTCGTGGAGCAGCGTGTCGCGTACGACGGCCTCGTCGTTGAGCACGGTCAGCGGTTTGGAGAGCGAGATCGTGCGGCTGCCGTAGTGGCAGCAGCCGAGGCGACGCTTGGCGTGGTCGAAGCGGAAGCGCCAACCGTCCAGTCCGTGTCGGAGCAGGAGCTGGTGCGCGAGGGCACGAGCGGCGTCGGGGTTCACGCTCGGAGCGTACGTCGTCGCTGGGTGGGGGGCCGCCGCGTGGTCGGCGATCGCCGAGCGCTGCCGGGCAGGTGCCCTGGGGGCACCCGCGAGCGGAGCGGCGGCTGGTGGGCGGTGAGGGGCTCGAACCCCCGACCCCCTCCGTGTAAAGGAGGTGCTCTACCGGCTGAGCTAACCGCCCGCGCGCCGCGCCGTGCCGGAAGGATAAACGAACGGCGGAGCCGAAGCTCCGCCGGACGTGGTGACCCCTACGGGATTCGAACCCGTGCCGCGACCTTGAAAGGGTCGTGACCTGACCGCTAGTCGAAGGGGCCTCGTTGGTGGGTCGTGTAGGGCTCGAACCTACGACCCGCTGATTAAAAGTCAGCTGCTCTGCCAACTGAGCTAACGACCCAACAGCGCTGGCGAGCATACGTGCCATGCCCGGTAGCCGTCAACCGGGCCCGGAAGGCGGCGCGCACCGCCGGGGCGCGGCCAAGGCGCAACGGTACCCGCGATCGCGACCCGGAGGCCCTATCGTGAACGCGCACGAACCTCACGCTCGCGCTCCAGAAAGGACGTGAAGAATCGTGAACATCCTTCTTTGGCTCTTGTTGGGCGCCGTCGCGGGCTGGATCGCCAGCCTGATCATGAAGACCAACCAGTCGCAGGGCACCCTCATCGACATCGTCGTCGGGATCGTCGGCGCCTTCCTGGGCGGGTTCCTGTTCCAGACCTTCGGTCAGGCCGGGGTGACCGGGTTCAACTTCTACAGCCTCTTGGTCGCCGTGGTCGGGGCGGTGGTGCTGCTCTTCCTCGTGCGGTTGGTGCGCCGCGGCAGTTGAGGCGCGGCGGCGACCGCCGCCTTGCCCTCGCTCCTCCCCGCCAGCCCCATCGCGGGGCCCCACGAACGATGAACGCCGGGCGCGATCGACGCGCCCGGCGTCGTCGATGGGGTGGCCGCTCCCGCAGGCGTGCGGCGAGGCCGTTCTTGTGGGCCCTCCCGACGCTTGATAGACTCGGAGGCGTCTTTGGTCGTGAAACGCCGCACGAGCGTCCCGAACGTGCCGCGCGCCCACGGTCCCGCTCAGGGGGAGAGAGGCCAAATCTTGTACGAGAACCTGCTCATGTTGTTCCTCGCGGCCGGCTTCATCGCCGCTGCCGCGCTCGTCGTCGGGGCCCTGCTCGGTCCCAAGAAGGGCACCGCGGTCACCTTCGCGGCGTACGAGTCGGGGGTCCCCGCGTCGGGTACGGCGCGCGAGCGCTTCCCGGTCCATTTCTACCTGGTCGCGATGTTGTTCATCATCTTCGACATCGAGACGGCGTTCTTCTTCCCGCTCGCGGTGCGCTTCGGCATGGCGCCGCAGTTCCTGTTCGTCCAAGCGATCATCTTCGTGGCGATCCTCGGCGTCGGCTACGTGTACGTGCTGCGCAAGGGCGTCCTGCGATGGAAGTGAGTTGACGTGGCGCGCGACAACATCTTCGAGAAGGACGTCATGGAGCTGGAGAAGGACGGCATCCTCTTCAGCACGCTCGGCCGGCTCGTCGCATGGGGCCGGTCGAACAGCTTGTGGCCAGCCACCTTCGGCCTCGCCTGCTGCGCGATCGAGATGATGCAGTCGACCAACGCCCGCAACGACATGGCGCGCTTCGGTTCCGAGGTCTTCCGCGCGAGCCCGCGCCAAGCCGACGTGATGATCGTCGCCGGGCGGCTCAGCAAGAAGATGGCGCCCGTGATGCGCCGCGTCTACGAGCAGATGCCCGACCCCAAATGGGTGATCTCGATGGGCGCCTGCGCCAGCTCGGGCGGCATGTTCAACAACTACGCGATCGTCCAGAACGTCGATTCGGTCGTCCCCGTCGACATCTACGTCCCGGGTTGCCCACCGCGGCCGGAGGCGCTCATCTACGCCGTGATGCAGCTCCAGAAGAAGGTGCGCGGCGAGGCCTTCGACCAGCAGGGCGTCGAACTGCCGATGGTGGAGGGGTGGTCGCGATGAGCGCCGCCGGCATCCCCGCGCCGCGGGTCGGACCCCGGGTCCAAGCCCTCGGCGACGCCCTCGCCGAGTTCGGTGCCCAGCGCCTCGACCAACCGGCCGGGGCGTACTTCGTGGTCTCGCCCGATGCCCTCCACGACGCGGCGAACACGGCGCGCGAGCAGGGCTTCGACCTCCTGCTCGACGTCTTCGGCATCGACTGGCTGACGTACCCGCAGCACCGCGGTCCGCGCTTCTCGGTCACCTACCACGTGCACTCGGTCGACGCGAACGAGCGCTGCTGGTTGCGCGTGCACGTCGACGACGAGGTCGCGCTGCCGACGGTCACCGACCTGTGGCCGGCCGCCGGGTTCATGGAGCGCGAGGTCTACGACCTCTACGGCATCGCCTTCGAGGGCCACCCCGACCTGCGGAAGCTCGTCACCCCGGAGGACTTCGAAGGGCATCCGCTGCGCAAGGACTTCCCGATCGGCGAGTCGCCGACGCTCTTCAACGAGGGCCGCTTCCTCGACCCCGCCGCCTTCCGCGCCGGCATGATCGGCGGCTCGAGCGGGCGCACCGGTTGGGTGGGCGGCGCCCGGCGCGGCGTCACCTCGAACGCCCTGGTCCCCGCGGACGACGGCGCCGTCGAGAACGGGGGCGAGGCATGACGCTCGAGCGCACCGGCTACGCCATCGACGAACTCGGCCGCGAGACGCGCGGCGAGTTCGAGACCAAGCTCATGCGCATCAACGTCGGCCCGCAGCACCCGAGCACGCACGGCGTGCTGCGGCTGGTCGTCGACCTCGACGGCGAGCGCATCGTCCGGATCACGCCGCAGGTGGGCTACCTGCACAGCGGCTTCGAGAAGACGATGGAGCACCGCACGTACCAGCAGGTGGTCACCTATCCGAACCGGATGGACTACGCCCACGGCTTCGGGCACGAGCTCGCCTACGTGCTCGCGGCCGAGCAGCTGCTCGACGCGCAGGTGCCGGAGCGCGCCCAGCGCGCCCGCGTGATCCTGACGGAGCTCAACCGGATCGCGAGCCACCTGCTGTTCATGGGCACCGGCATCCTCGACATGGGGGCCTTGACGCTCTTCTTCTACACGATGCGCGAACGCGAGCAGATCCTCGACCTGCTCGAGATGGTCTCGGGCGTGCGCATGAACTACGGCTACTTCCGGGTCGGCGGGCTGTACCAGGACCTCCCGGAGGGCTTCGAGGCCAAGGTGCGCACCTTCCTCGACGGCTTCCCGAAGATGATCGACCAGTACGGCACGCTCTTCGCCAAGAACCCGATCTACCTCGGACGCACTCAGGGGGTCGGCGTGATCCCGCGCGACGTCGCGATCGCCCACGGGCTGACCGGCCCGTCGCTGCGCGCCAGCGGGGTGCCGCTCGACCAGCGCAAGGCCGCCCCCTACTCGGGCTACGAGGACTACGACTTCGACGTGCCCACGAGCACGGTCGGCGACGCCCACGCGCGCTTCTCGATGCGCATGCTCGAGCTCGAGCAGAGCCTCAAGATCGTCCGGCAAGCCCTCGACCGGCTCGAGCCGGGTCCGGTGCGCGACCCGGACCGGCGCATCAGCCTCCCGCCGCGCCAGGAGCTCGAGACCTCGATGGAGGCCGTCATCTTCCACTTCAAGCTCGTCACCGAGGGCTTTCACCCGCCGCGCGGCGAGGCGTACGTCGCGACCGAGTCGGCGCGTGGCGAGCTCGGCTACCACCTGGTCAGCGACGGCGGCTCGATGCCGTACCGCGTCAAGGTGCGCGTCCCCAGCCTGGTCAACCTCCAGTCGCTCGAACCCGCCTGCGTCGGCGGCCTGTTCGCCGACATGGTCGTCAACATCGCGACCCTCGACCCCGTCCTCGGGGACGTCGACAAGTGAGCGCCATGCCTGAGCTCCCCCTCCACCGCCCCTTCTTCGAGGACAAACCGGAGCTGCTCGCCGAAGTTCTCGGCCGTTACCCCGAGTACGGACGCCGCAGCGCGCTCATGCCGCTGCTCTGGGAAGTGCAGCGCGCCGAGCGCCACGTCTCCGAAGCCCGCCTCGAGGAGATCGCCGCCATCGTCGGCGTCACGGCCACCGAGGCCAAGGGCGTCATGAGCTTCTACAGCACCTACCACGAACACCCGGTCGGCCGGTACCACCTGCAGGTGTGCCGGACGCTCTCCTGCGCGCTCGCCGGCGCCGACGAGCTCTACGCCCACCTGTGCGAGCGCACCGGCCTGGTGAACGGCGAGACCGACGCCGATGGGCGTTTCTCGATCCAGAACGTCGAGTGCCTCGGCTCCTGCGGCACCGCCCCGGTGCTGCAGGTCAACGACGCCTACTTCGAGCGGGTCACCCGCTCGCAGGTCGAAGCCCTGCTCGAGGCGATGCGCCGCGACGAGCTCCCCGAGCCCAGCCGCGAGCGCGGCGGCGACAACGCCGGCGCCGAGAAGGCCGAACGCGCCACGGGAGGTGCCGCGTGACCACGGTGGCGGACCGCCCCAAACCGATCACGAGCCGCTTCGACCCGCGCTTCGAGGTCACGCTCTACAAGCACGTGGGCGTGGAGGGCGCGCACACCCTGGAGGCCTACCGCGAACGCGGCGGCTACGAAGCCGCGATCAAGGCGCTCACCACCATGACGCCGACGCAGGTGGTCGACGAGGTGAAGGCGAGCGGGCTGCGGGGCCGCGGCGGGGCCGGCTTCCCCACCGGCCTCAAGTGGTCGTTCATGCCGCCCGTCGACGAGCGCCAGCGCTTCATCGTGTGCAACGCCGACGAGTCCGAGCCCGGGAGCTTCAAGGACCGCTACCTGCTCGAGGACGACCCGCACCAGGTGATCGAGGGCATGATGATCGCTGGCTACGCGATCGGCGCGACGATCGGCGTCCTGTACGTGCGCGGCGAGTACTACCACGCCTACGAACGCTGCCTGGCCGCCATCGACGAGGCGCGCGCCGCGGGCGTCCTCGGCACCGGCGTGCTCGGCTCCGAGTTCGACTTCGACCTGATCCTCCACCGCGGCGCGGGCGCCTACATCTGCGGCGAGGAGACGGCGCTCATGAACTCCTTCGAGGGGCTGCGGGCCAACCCGCGGCTCAAGCCGCCGTTCCCGGCGCAGGCCGGGGTGTACGGCCGGCCCACGACCATCAACAACGTCGAGAGCTTCGCCAGCGCCGTGCACATCATCGCGAAGGGCGCCGCCTGGTACGCCGCGATGGGGACGGAGGACAGCAAGGGCACCAAGCTCTACCAGCTCTCCGGTCCGGTGCAGCGCCCCGGCGTGTACGAGCTCCCGATGGGGGCGACCTTCCGCGAGCTGATCTTCGACCTCGGCGGCGGACCCACGGAGCCGGCCAAGGCCTTCATCCCCGGCGGATCGAGCACCCCGATGCTCCCGTGGAGCGAAGCGAACCTCGACCTGCCGATGGACTACGGCTCGATGGCCAAGGCCGGCACCATGCTCGGCACCGGCGGCGTCATCGTGATCCCCGAGTCCAAGTGCATGGTCGACGCCATGTACAACGTCGTCCGCTTCTACGCGCACGAGTCCTGCGGCAAGTGCACGCCCTGCCGCGAGGGCGTCTCGACCTGGCTGCCGAAGATGTACCAGAAGCTCCTCGCCGGGCTCGGCACCCGCGAGGACCTCACGCTGATGGAGGAGATGGTGCGCAACCTCCGCGGAACCGCCTTCTGCCCGCTCGCCGACGCCTGCGCGATGCCGGTGGCCGCGTCCTTCCTGCACTTCCGGCACGAGTACGAGCACCTGGTCGACCACGGTACGCAGAAGTACCCGACGACCTCTCGGTGGGCGCCATGAAGGTCGTCGTCGACGGCTTCGCGCTCGACCTCGCCCCCGGCACCAGCGCGATCGACGCGGTGTTCGCCGCCGGCAGCGACGTCCCGTACTTCTGCTCGCAGGAGTACATGTCGCCCATCGGCGCCTGCCGCATGTGCCTGGCCAAGGTCGGCGCCCCGCGCAAGGACCGCGACGGCACGTGGATCCTCGACGAGGCCACCGGGGAGCCCAAGATCTTCTGGTTCCCGAACCTCATGGCCACGTGCACGACCGCGGTCATGGAGGGCATGGTCATCGACACCCGCTCCGAGCAGGTCAAGGACGCGCAGAACGGGATGATCGAGTTCACGCTCGTCAACCACCCGCTCGACTGCCCCACCTGCGACAAGGGGGGCGCCTGCGAGCTCCAGGACCGCGCCTACGAGTACGGCACCGGCCATTCGCGGTTCGTGTTCGACAAGCGCCACCAGGAGAAGCACCACGCGCTCTCCGACCTGATCACGCTCGACCGCGAGCGCTGCATCCACTGCAAGCGCTGCGTGCGGTACTTCGAGGAAGTGCCCGGCGACGAGGTGCTCGACTTCATCGAGCGCGGCGGCCACACCTACATCGGCACGCTCGAGGACGGGCTGCCCAGCAACTTCACCGGCAACATCACCGACATCTGCCCGGTCGGCGCCCTGCTCGACGCGACCAGCCGCTTCCGCGGCCGCAACTGGGAGTACGCCCACACCCCGACCACCAGCCTCGACGACGCGTCGGGCAGCGCGATCGTGGTCGACGCCCGCACCGGACGGGTCGAGCGCGTCAAGGCGGGCCACCACCCGCAGGTGAACAAGACCTGGATCGACGACGGCACCCGCTTCGGCCACGAGTACGTCGACGCCCCCGATCGCCTCAAGCGGCCGCTCGTGCGCCGCGGCGACGAACTCGTCGAGGCCACCTGGGCCGAGGCGATGGCGGTCGTGCGCGCCCGGCTCGAGGGGATCGCGGGCAAGGACGTCGCGATCGCGCTCAGGGCCGACGCCACGCTCGAAGAAGGGGTCGCGGCGCGCGCGCTCGCCGACCACTTCGGCAGCGGCCGGCTCGACCACGCCCCGCGCCCCGCGGGCGGCGTGATCGCCCCGAACGGCAACGCCAAGCTCGAGGAGCTGGCGACGGCGGATGGGATCCTCGTCGTAGGCGACGTCACCGAAGAGGTGCCGACCGTCGACCTGCGGATCAAGGACGCGCTCAAGGGGGTCGCGCCCGCGCCCCTCTTCGCCCACGGTGCGCCGATCGCCGACCTGCGGCTCAAGGAGCGCATGCCGCGGCGCACCGGCATCCTGACCGTCGCCGCGCCCTACCGCGTCGACCTGATGCGCTTCGCCGCCCGCGCCGCGACCTACCCGGCCAACGGCGAGGCGGCGTTCTTCCGGGCGCTGACGGCGCTGGTCGAGGACGCCGACGCCACGCCGGACGCGAGCGCGTTGGGCATGCCGCTCGATGCGGCGCGCGCGGCCGTCGCCGGCCTCGTCGCGGCGAAGAACGCCGTCGTGGTCCTGGGCGGGTGGGTGCTCGCCGATGCGGCCGCGACCACCGCCGCCCAGGCCTTCTGCCGCGCGGTCGGCGCCAAGCCCATGCCGCTCGGGCCGATGGCGAACAGCCACGGGCTCGAGGCGATCGGCGTGGTGCCGAGCCACGCGCGCTACGGCTACGCCGGCATGCTCGGCGGCGACGCCAGGGCGCTCGTCCTCTCCAACCTCGATCCAGCCGTGGACGCGGTGGTCGCCAAGCACCTCGGCGGACTCGACCTGTTGGTCGTGCACTCGGCGTTCCGCACCGCGACCGCCGAGCTCGCGCACGTGGTCCTGCCCGCCGCCACCGGGTACGAGAAGGACGGCACGGTCGTCAACCTCGAGGGGCGCATGCTGCCGGTGCGGGCCGCGCCGGTCGACAACGGCGAGGCCACCGATCTGACCGGGGTGGTCAAGGCCCTCGGCGAGGCGCTCGGCACGCGCCTCGAGGGGCGCAGCGTGCGCAGCGCCCGACGCTTCCTCAAGAAGTCGGT
>JAABSI010000015.1:0-29357 GCA_011390455.1 Trueperaceae bacterium | reverse complement strand
GCGCCGGCGTCCACGACGGCGACCTGGTGACCGTGCCGGTCGATCGCGTCCGCCGCACCCTGGTCGTCCAGGTGAGCGAGGCGGTGCCCGAAGGCCTCGCGACCGTCCCGGCCACCCCCGACGAGCCGGTCGGCGGCGCCCACGTCGACCTCGCGAAGGTCGCGGTCGAGCGCCGAGCGCTGCGGGTCGCCTGATGGAGGCGCTCTGGGTCGTCTTCCTCAAGGCGCTCGCGATGTGCGTGGCGCTGCTGGGCGTCTTCGCCTACATGACGCTCGTCGAGCGCAAGCTGCTCGGGCGCATGCAGCACCGCTACGGACCCAACCGCACCGGCCCGTTCGGGCTGCTCCAGCCGATCGCCGACGCGCTCAAGTCGATCTTCAAGCAGGACATCACGCCGAGCGCGGCCGACAAGTTCGTCTACGTGCTGGCGCCGGCGATCTCGATCACGTTCGCGCTGGCGGCGTTCGGCGCCATCCCGGCCGGCCCCGCCGGCAGCCTCTTCGGGCTCGATCCGTGGGTCGCCGATCTCGACGTCGGTCTGCTGTACGTGCTGGCGGCGACCTCGATGGGCGTCTACGGGATCTTCCTCGGCGGCTGGGCGTCGAACAGCAAGTACGCGCTGCTCGGTTCGCTGCGGTCTGCCGCGCAGATCATCAGCTACGAGCTCGGCCTCGGCCTCTCGGTGCTGACGATCATCATGATCTCGGGCACGCTGAACCTGCGCCAGATCGTCGAGTTCAACGTCTGGTCGGTCAGCCCCTGGCTGTGGGCGCCGCTCGCGGTCGCCTTCGTCACCTTCCTGATCAGCGGCATCGCCGAGGTCAACCGCACCCCGTTCGACCTGCCGGAGGCCGAGCAGGAGATCGTCGCCGGCTACTTGACCGAGTACTCGAGCATCAAGTGGGCGCTCTACCAGATGGCGGAGTACGTGAACATGATGACGGCCTCGGCCTTCATCGCCACGCTCTTCCTGGGGGGGTACAAGGGGCCCGCCTTCCTGGACGCGGTGATCCCCGGCATCTCCCAGTGGCCCATCGTCTGGCTCGTCGCCAAGATGGCGATCTTCATGTTCCTGTTCATCTGGCTGCGCGCGACGCTGCCGCGCTTCCGGTACGACCAGCTCATGCGCTTCGGGTGGATCTGGCTCTTCGAGATCGCCCTCGGTGCTGCGCTCCTGACCGGGGCGGTGATCGCGTTTGTGCTCTGACCGCGCCCCCACCCACATCCATCGCCGAGGAGGCCACCCGTGAGCGTGCTCGAGATCGCCAAAGGCATGGGTGTCACGCTGTCGCACCTGTTCAAGAAGCCGGTGACCGTCCAGTACCCCGAACAGCGCGCGCAGATCGCCGCGCGCTTCCGGGGCCGGCACCACCTGCTCCGACACCCCGACACCGGCCTCGAGAAGTGCATCGGCTGCAGCCTCTGCGCCGCCGCCTGCCCGGCCTACGCCATCTACGTCGAGGCCGCCGAGAACGACCCGGCGAACCCGACCTCCGCAGGCGAGCGCTACGCCTCGATCTACGAGATCAACATGCTGCGGTGCATCTTCTGCGGCATGTGCGAGGAGGCCTGCCCCACCGGAGCCGTCGTGCTCGGGCACGAGTTCGAGCTCGCCGACTTCAAGTACCAGGACTTCGTGTACGGCAAGGACGACATGCTCGTCGGCGTGACGGGCGGCAAGTGGCAGCGGCGCGAGGCGGCGAAGAAGGGCACCGACGTGCGGCTCGGCTTCACCGCCGGCCACCGCGTCGAGCTCGAGGGGGTGGAGGAGGGATGATCGGCTTCGCCTTGCTCGCCACCGTCATGATCGTGGGCGCGCTCGGGGTGGTGCTGCTGCGGCAGCCCGTCCACGCCGCGCTCTCGCTCGTGGGGACGCTCCTCGCGTTGGCGGTCGTCTACGTGACGCTGCAAGCCCACTTCCTCGCGGCCGTGCAGGTGATCGTCTACGCCGGCGCGATCATGGTGCTGTTCCTCTTCGTGATCATGCTGCTCAACGTCGGCGAAGTGACCGGCCCCAAGCGCTCGCTCCGCGGGTTGCGCTGGGCCGCCTACGGGGCCGGCGTCGTCGTGGCCGCCGCGGTCGCGGTCGCCGTGATCCTCGAAGGGCGCCCGCTCGGGGACCCCGACGTCGTGCGCGCCGCCCTGGATGGCGGTGGCGCCGGCGCGATCGGCGACGTGCTCTTCGGCGACTTCCTGCTCGCCTTCCACCTGGTGGGGGTCCTGCTCCTGACCGGCGTCGTCGGTGCGGTGGCGCTCGTGCAGCGCCGGGCCGAGACCGCCCACGGTGCCCCGGCGGTGCGGATGGCCGGTGACGCGCCGGCCGCCGGAGCGCTCCCGGATCGCGGCACGCCCGACCGGCGCGGCGCGCTCGAAGGCGGCGGTCGCTCGTGAACGTGCCGACCGAAGCCTACGTCGCGCTGTCGGCCGTGATCTTCGCCATCGGTGCGGTCGGCGTGCTGACCCGCCGCAGCGCCATCCTCGTCTTCCTCTCCGTCGAGCTGATGCTGAACGCCGCCAACCTCGCGCTCGTCGCGTACGCGCGCCACTGGGCCGCGGCCGGGACGCTCGTGGGCATGAGCGGTCAGACCGCGGTCTTCGTGATCCTGGCCGTCGCCGCCGCCGAGGTGGCGGTCGGTCTCGGGATCCTGGTCGCGATCTTCCGCGACCGCCGCAGCACGGACGTCGATGCCCTGTCGGAGGTGCGGCTGTGAGCGCGGCTTGGAACGACCCCGTCGCGTGGGCGGTCTTCGCCCCCGCGCTCGCGCTGCTCGGCGCGCTCGTCAACGGCCTGTTCGGTCGGCGGCTGCGCGAGCCGCTGCCGGGCGTGCTCGCCAGCCTCGCGGTCGGTGGCGCCTTCGTGCTCGCGCTGATCGCCTTCTTCGGGCTCGTGGGCCGCGAGGCGGGCGTGTCCGTCGAGCTCTGGCCCTTCCTGCCCGTCGCCGGCCTCGACCTGTCGGTCGGCTTCGTCGTCGACGCCCTCTCGGCCACCTTCATGCTCGTCATCACCGGCGTCGGGTTGGCCATCCACGTCTATTCGATCGGCTACATGCACGCGGACGACGGGTACGCGCGCTACTTCGCGTTGCTCAACCTCTTCGTCGCCGCGATGCTCGTCCTCGTGCTCGCGGACTCGCTGGTGCTGCTGTTCATCGGCTGGGAGGGCGTGGGCGTCTGCTCCTACCTTCTGATCGGCTTCTGGTACCGCAAAACGGCCAACGCCGACGCCGGGCGCAAGGCGTTCATCGTCAACCGCATCGGCGACGCCGGGTTCCTGCTCGCCACGTTCCTCGTCGCGGCGACCTTCGGCACGCTGACGATCGCGGAGGTCAACGCCGCGGCGGGCACCTACGCCTTCGGCGCCGGGGTGCTCGGTTCGATCGGGCTGCTCTACCTGGTGGCCGCGACCGGCAAGAGCGCGCAGATGCCGCTGCACGTCTGGCTGCCCGACGCCATGGCGGGCCCCACCCCCGTGTCGGCGCTCATCCACGCCGCCACCATGGTCACCGCGGGCGTCTACCTGATCGCGCGCCTGAGCCCGCTCTACGCGATGACGCCGGAGGCGTCCGCGGTGGTGGCCTGGGTGGGCGCCCTCACCGCGCTCGTGGCGGCGATCGCCGCGATGGGGCAGACCGACGTCAAGCGCGTCCTCGCGTATTCGACGATCAGCCAGCTCGGCTTCATGTTCGTCGCCGTCGGCTCGGGCGCCTACGGTGCCGCGGTCTTCCACGTGGTCACCCACGCGTTCTTCAAGGGTCTGTTGTTCCTGGGCTCCGGCTCCGTGATCCATGCGATGGGCGGCGAGCAGGACATCCGCCGCATGGGGGGGCTGGGCAAGCGCATGCGGACGACGGGCACCACCGCGCTCGTGGGCACCCTCGCGATCGCCGGCGTGCCGCTGCTGTCGGGCTTCTTCAGCAAGGACGCGATCCTGGCGGGGGCCTGGAGCTCCACGCTGCTCGCGGATTTCGGCGGCAAGGCGCTCTTCGCCGTGCTCCTCGTCACCGCGGGCCTGACGGCCTTCTACATGTTCCGCTGGTACTACCTGGTCTTCGCCGGTGAAGCGCGCGGCGACGCGAAGGTGCACGCCAAGGTCCACGAGGGCCCGGCGACGATGACGGTGCCGCTCGTCGTGCTCGCGGTGCTGGCTGCCGTCGGCGGGTACGTCGGGCTGCCGGCGTTCGCGTTCCCGAACGCCATCGATCCGTGGCTCGCCCCCGCGCTGGCCGCGGGCGGCCTCGAGCATCCGGCCCTGTGGGTCGAGTGGCTCCTCGTCGGCGCCTCGGTGCTCGCCGCCGGGCTCGGGCTCGCCGCCGGTTGGTGGGTGTACGAGCGCGGCAAGGGGGCCCTCGGGGCGACCGCCGGCCGTGGTCCCCTGGGCCGCGCCGCCCGCGCCGGGCTCGGCTTCGACGCGCTGTACCGCGCGACCGTCGTCGGTCCCGCCGATGGGGTGGCATCGGGCCTCGCCATCGGCGACCGCGACCTGCTCGACCGGGGCATCGGCGCCGGCGTCACCAGCGCCACCTGGCTCGGGCGCCTCGCCGCGGCTTGGCAATCGGGCCACGTCCGCCTGTACGCCCTCGCCATGCTCGTGGGCCTGGCGGCCATCGTCGTCGCCGTCGCCGCCGCCACCGTGGGAGGTCGCGCGTGATCGCTGCTGCCGCCATTCTCGTACCGCTCGCGGTCGCGATCGCGCTGTTATTGGCACCGCGCCGCGCCGTCTACCTGCCGCTGTCGGTGCTCGGCGTCGCCGTGACCCTCGTGCTGGCGCTCTTCGCCGACGGCCCCGGGGGCCGCCTCGACGTGCCCTGGATCCCTTCGATCGGCGCCTGGATCGCGCTCGACGGCACCGGCGCCGGCGGCGTCCTGCTCCGGGTCGCGGCGCTGGTCATGCTGCCCACGGTGCTGTGGGCGGCGATGCGCGTCGAGCGCCACGCCCACCGCTTCCTGGCCGCGCTGCTGGCGACGCTCGCCGGGGTCGCCGGGATCTTCCTCGCCCGCGACCTCGTCCTGTTCTACGTCTTCTGGGACCTCACGCTGCTGCCCGGGCTCGCGATGCTCGGCGGTTGGGGCCTGGCGCATCGCCGCGCCGCGCTGGTGAAGTACCTGATGTACGCCATCGCCGGCTCCTTCGTCATGCTGCTCGGGATCCTGGCGCTGCCCCCGCTCTCCGGCGCCGCCGGGTACCGCTTCGAGGAGCTGCTCGCCGCTACGCCGAACCTCGACCCGCTGACGCAGGCGTGGCTGTTCGGCACCTTCATGTTCGCTTTCGCGGTCAAGCTGCCGATCTTCCCGGTCCACGCCTGGCTCGTCGACGTCAACGAGCAGAACCACCCCTCGGGGGCCGCGGACGTGGCCGGCACGCTGTACAAGCTCGGCGGCTTCGGGCTCTTCGCGTGGGCGCTCCCGCTCCTCCCCGACGGCGCCACCATGCTCGCGCCCTTCGGGCTCGCGCTCGGTGCCTTCACCGCGGTCTACGGCATGGCCATCGCGACGCGCCACACCCAACTCAAGCGGGTGCTGGCCTACTTCTCGATCTCGCACATGGGCATCGTCGCGGTCGGTCTGTTCTCGCTCCACCTCGCGGGCCAGAGCGGCGCCATGGCGCTGCAGGCGGCGCAGATGGTGACGACCTCGGGTCTGTTCCTCGTGTCCGGCATGCTCCACGCCCGCCGCGGCAGCTTCGACCTCGATGCGTACGGCGGCTTGGCCAAAGCGGCCCCTGCGTTCGCGAGCCTGTCGCTCCTCGTGCTGCTCGGAGGCATCGGGGTGCCCGGCCTGGCGAACTTCCCGGGGGAGTTCCTCTCGGTCCTGGGCGCCTTCACGGTCAGCCCGCTCGCGGCGACGCTCGCCGTCCTGGCGGCGATCGCATCGGGCGCGCTGGGCGTCAATCTCTACCAGCGGCTGTTCCAGGGTGAGGCGAAGGGCGCGCCGACGCGCGACCTGAGCCCGCTCGAGGTCGCCGTGTTCGCGCCGATCGTCGCGGCCACGCTGTGGCTGGGGATCGCCCCCGCCGCCAACCTGACGAAGTTCGAGGCCGACGTCGTCGCGGCCACGGCGGTGGCGACGCCGCCGCCGGACGTGCTCGACCTCGCCGACGGGGGTGCGCGATGACGCTGCCGCCCATCTACGGCGACTTGACGCCGCTGCTGCCGGTGCTCGTGCTGCTCGTCACCGCGGCGGCGACGCTCCTGATCGGGGTCTTCGCGCGCCGCTCGGTTCCGCTCGGTGCGTTCGCGGTCGCGGGCGTGGCGATCGCGCTCGGCATCGCCATCGCCCGGTTCCTGGCCACCGTCGGCGGCGAGCCGTTGCCCCGCACGCTCGGGGGCGCGTTCCTCGGCGACGGGTTGGCGGGTGCGCTCTCGATCGTGATCCTCGTGGGCGCCGGGGCCACGATGCTGAGCGCGGGTGCGCACGTGCGGCGCATGCAGCTCGACCACCCCGAGTTCTTCCCGCTCCTCCTCCTCGCCACCACGGGTGGCCTCGTGCTCGTCTCGGCCGGCGATCTGATCGTGTTGCTCCTCGGGCTCGAGGTGCTGTCGCTCGCCGTGTACGTCCTCGCTGCCTGGCGCGAAGGCTCGCGGTCCGGCGAGGAAGCCGGCCTCAAGTACTTCCTGCTCGGGGCGTTCGGTTCGGCGATCCTCGCCTACGGGATCGCGCTCACGTACGGCGCCACCGGCCGCTTCGACCTCGCCGGCATCGCCGCCGCGGGCGCCGCGCCGGACTTCGCGTCGGGCGGGCTCCTGCTCCTCGGGGCCGGGTTCTTGCTCGTCGGACTCGCCTTCAAGGTCGGCTTCGTCCCCTTCCACCAGTGGATGCCCGACGTGTACACGGGTTCGCCGACGCCGGTGACCGCTTTCATGAGCGTCGTCGTCAAGACCGCCGCGTTCGGCGCGCTGTTGCGCGTCACCGGTGCGGCCGGCGACGCGCTCGGGGTGGGCGCCTTCGGCGAGACCTTCACGCTGCTGCTGGCCGCGGTGGTGGGCGCCACGCTCCTGGTGGGCAACACCGCCGCGCTGCTGCAGAGCGGGCTGAAGCGCATGCTCGCCTACTCCGCGATCGCCCACGCCGGGTACGTCGGTCTGGCGGTGCTGGCCGGCGGTCCGGACGGCATGCGCGCGGCGGCCGCCTACCTGCTCATGTACACGGTGACGAACCTGCTCGCCCTCGGCGTGCTGAACGCCGTGATGGGCGACGACGACCAGGGCGATCGCTTCGAGCGCCTCGCCGGGCTCGGTCGCCGGCAGCCGTGGCTGGCCGCGGGCCTCGCGCTCGCGCTCCTCAGCCTCGCCGGGTTCCCGCCGCTCGCCGGCTTCTTGGGCAAGGTGGTCGTGTTCCAGGCGGCCGTCGCCGAGGGCTTCGTCGGGCTCGCCGCGATCGGCATCGCCTCGGCGATCGTCGCGGTGGTCTACTACGGCCGCGTCGTCGTCCTGCTCTACCTGCACGACCCGGACCACGGGGTCGTGAAGCACCACCGGACCCCCGGTTCGACCGCGGCGCTCGTCCTCGCGGCGCTCGGGGTCGTGCTGCTCGGCCTGTTCCCGGGTTGGTGGCTCGATCTGCTCGCGCGCGCGCCGATGGTCCTGGGCGGCGCCTGACCGATGCCCGACCCGGCGGGCGTCCCGGTCGTGCCGGTGCCGCCCGAACTCACGGCCATGCGCCTCCTCGTCGTCGACGACGAGGAGGCGAACCTGGCGCTGCTGCGCGGGATGCTGGTGCGCGGTGGGTACCGGCACGTCGACGTGCTGGACGACCCGCGGCGGATCGAGGAGCGCTTCCGCGCCGCGCCGCCCGATCTGTTGCTGCTCGACTACCGGATGCCGTACCGGACGGGCCTCGAGGTGCTCGAGGCGCTCGCGCCGCTCCTCCCCGAGGGCTTCCCGGTGGTGATGGTCACGGCCGACGATCGCCCCGAGGTGCGCCACGCGGCGCTCGCCCGGGGCGCCCGGGACTTCGTCGGCAAACCGTTCCAAGCCGTCGAGGTGCTGCTGCGGGTGCGCAACCTGTTGGAGGCCTGGGTGGCCCGCCGCGGGTTGCTCGACGCGAACGAGGCCCTCGAGGCGCGCGTGCGCGCCCGTACGGAGGACCTCGAGCGCACCCAGCTCGAGATGCTGGTGCGCCTGGCGCGCGCCGCCGAGTACCGCGACGACGCCACCGGGGAGCACGTCTGGCGCGTCGCGCGCACCTGCGCGCTCATCGCCGACGCGCTGGGCGAACCGCCCGACCGCGTCGACGCGCTGATGCGCGCCGCCCGCCTCCACGACGTGGGCAAGATCGGGATCCCCGACGGGATCCTGCTCAAGCCGGGTCGCCTGACCGTGGCGGAGTTCGAGGTGGTCAAGGGGCACTGCCAGGTCGGGTACGACCTGCTCTCGGGGAGCCGCTCGCCGCTCGTGCAGCTCGCCGCCGAGATCGCGCTCACCCACCACGAACGCTGGGACGGTCGAGGCTATCCGCGCGCCCTCGTCGGCCGCGCGATCCCGTTGGCGGCCCGGGTGCTGTCGGTCGCCGACGCCTTCGACGCCCTCACGCACGACCGCGCCCACGCGCGCGCCGTCTCGCCCGAGGCGGCCGTCGCCGAGATCGAGCGCGGCCGCGGTTCGCAGTTCGACCCCGCGGTGGTCGACGCCTTCGTGGGCTTGTTCGAGGGCGGCGACCTCGCCGGCGACGGTCTGCTGGGGTAGATCGCCGCGCCGCCGCGCGGGGTTAGCCTGGCGCCATGGACCCCTACCTGCAGCAGCTGGCCGATCGGCTGGCGGACGCCGATCCCATCGAGGTGCTCGGCGCGACCCCGGCGCGCTTGCTGGCCCTCGCCGAGATGCTCGACCCCGAGTCGTGGGCGGCACGCCCACGCCCCGACGCATGGAGCGCCCGGGAGGTCGTCGCGCACCTCGCCGACGTCGAGCTCGGCATGGGCTTCCGGCTGCGGCAGGCGGTGGCCGGCGTCCGCGAGGCCCAAGGGTTCGA
The DNA here is from genome assembly GCA_011390455.1 of Trueperaceae bacterium. The sequence continues at coordinate 20,393 of JAABSI010000015.1, read as the reverse complement.
CCAGGACGCCTGGGCGCGGCGCTACGCGCGCCTCGACCCGGCGCTGGCGGTCGAGGCCTTCCGGGCGCTGCGCGCGTGGAACCTGGCGCTCCTGGCCACCTTCGACCTCGACGATTGGCTCGCGACCGTCGAGCATCCCGAGCGCGGTCCCGAGAGCGTGGACGAGGTCGTGCGGGCGCTCGCCGGCCACGACCTGCGGCATCTCGACGGGCTCGACGCGCTGCTGGCCGGGTGAGGGTCGGCGCCGGACGGCGCGGACCCTCACCGTGGTACGCTCTCGCTCTATGGCGATCGAACGAACGTACGCGATGGTGAAACCCGACGGCGTCCAGCGCGGCCTGGTCGGCGAGATCGTGCGCCGCATCGAGACCAAGGGCTACCGCATCGTCGGCATGAAGCTCATGCAGATCCCGCGCGCCACCGCCGAGAAGCACTACGGCGAGCACGCGGGCAAACCCTTCTTCGACGGCCTCGTGGCCTTCATCACCAGCGGCCCCGTGGTGGCGATGGTGCTCGAGGGCGAGAACGCGATCCTCGGCTGGCGCGGCATGATGGGCGCCACGAACCCCAAGGACGCCGCCCCGGGCACGATCCGCGGCGACTTCGCGACCACGATCGACCACAACGTGGCCCACGGGTCCGACGCACCGGCGACCGCCGAGCGCGAGATCGGCATCTTCTTCGGGGCGGACGAACTGCTCGACTGACGCGCACCACGACCCGACGCGCTGCGGCCGAGGGCGTTCGCCCTCGGCCGCGCGTGTACCGTGTATTCGAGCCGCCCCCTGGGGCGAATCCAAGCGCGACCCTTCGCGCGACCCCGAGGTGACCATGCCCCAGCTCTCCCACGCCATCCGCGCCCTCAAGGCCTCGTCCACCGTGGCCTTCAACGCCAAGGCGCTCGAGCTCAAGCGCGCCGGTATCGACGTGATCGCGATGACCGCGGGCGAGCCCGACTTCCAGCCGCCGGCGCACGTGCTCGCCGCCGCGCACGAGGCCATCGACCGTGGCATGACCAAGTACACGGCCTCGGAGGGGACCCGCGAGCTGCGCGAGGCGATCGTCGCCAAGCACGCGCGCGAGAACGGCCTGAGCTACGGCGTCGACCAGGTGGTCGTCTCGACCGGGGGCAAGCAGTCGCTCTACAACGCCTTCATGGCGATCCTCGACCCCGGCGACGAGGTCGTGATCCCGGCGCCGTACTGGGTGAGCTACCCGGCCCAGGTGCAGATTGCCGGCGGCGTGACGGTCCCGGTGGCGTGCCGCGCCGAGGACGGGTTCGTGCCCGACCCGGCGGCGATCGAGGCGGCCATCACGCCGCGCACGAAGGCGATCGTCCTGACCTCGCCGAGCAACCCGACCGGGGCGGTCGTCCCCGAGGGGGTCCTGAAGGCGATCGCCGACCTGGCCGAGAAGCACGACCTGTGGCTGATCAGCGACGAGCTCTACGAGCACCTGATCTACGAAGGGACCTTCACGCCGGTGGCGCAGTGGTACCCCGAGCGCACGATCCTGGTCCACGGCGCCAGCAAGGGCTACGCGCTCACGGGGTGGCGCATCGGCTGGGCCTGCGCGCCGGTCGCCGTCGCCAAGGCGATGAACACGCTCCAGGGGCAGGTCACCAGCAACGCCAACGCGATCGCCCAGTACGCGACCCAGGTCGCGCTGAACGAGGTCGACGCCACCGCGGCGTTCCAAGCGATGACGCGCGCGGCGTACCGCGAGCGCCGCGACGTCCTGGTCGCCGGCCTCAACGAACTGGGCCTGCCCACCCCGATGCCGCACGGGGCCTTCTACGCGATGACCGACGTCCGCGGCATCGACCCCGACGAGACCGTCGCCGCGACGGTGCTCCTCGAACAGGCCCGCGTGGCGGTGGTCCCGGGCACCGACTTCCTCGCGCCGGGCTTCGTGCGGCTGAGCTACGCGTGCAGCATCGACCAGGTCCGCTCCGCCCTCGAGCGCATCGCGGCGGTCGTGCGATGAGCCAGGGTCGCGACGCCCGCGTCCGCCTGGGGCCGAGCGGCTACCGCGCGGTCGCCCAGGTCGGCGCCCACCGGCTGGTCGCGGACGAGCCGATCGACGTCGGCGGCACCGACACCGGCCCGACGCCGGTCGAGATCGTGAGCGCCGCGCTCGGCAGCTGCATCGCGATCACGGTGCGGATGGTGGCCGAGCGCAAGGGCTGGCCGCTCGAGGGCATGGACGTGCAGGTCGAGCGCAGCCAGGTGCCCGTCGAGGGGGCGCGCCCGCGCACCCGGTTCGACGTCGGGGTGAAGCTCGACGGGCCGCTCGACGACGCGATGCGGGCCGAGCTCGGGCGCATCGCCGGCCGCTGCCCGGTGCACCGGCTGCTCGAGGCAGGGGCGGACATCGTCACCAAGGTCGTCGACTAGGGGCGGGACGCGAGGATCGTCCGGCGGGCGTGCGGGCGGCCGCGGTAGCATGCCGCATGACGCCCGAACGCCCCGACTCCGTCGACGCCGCACGCGCGGAGGGGCCCGACGAGCACGGCGCGCTCGACGGCCCCGGCGTGCCGCACGTGGGTCCGGCGCCCACCCCGCCCACCTCGAGCAACCAGATCTACGCCAACCCCGAGAAGTGGCGGATCGGGCGTGAGTTCCTGGCGCGCTACACCGGCACCGAGCCCGAGGCGTTCCAGAAGCAGATCGTCCTGACGAACTTCCACCACTACCTCGAGCGCTTCCAGGCGATCGCGGGCGACGCGACGGTCACGCAGGGGTCCGCCATGACGGCCGCCCACTCGGAGCGGCTCGGGGTGTCGATCATCGACTTCTCGATCGGCTCGCCGGTGGCGGCGCTGATCATCGAGGTCCTCGCCACCGCCGATCCCAAGGCGACGCTGTTCCTGGGTATCTGCGGAGGTTTGCACCGTTCGCTGCAGGTCGGCGACTTCGTGCTCCCGACCGCGGCGATCCGCGACGAGGGGGCGAGCAAGCACTTCATGCCGGCGCAGGTGCCGGCGCTGCCGACCTTCAAGATCCAGAAGTTCGTCTCGCAGATCGTCGTCGAGAAGGGGCTCGACTACCGCACCGGCGTGGTGCACACCACCGATTACCGCTTCTGGGAGTTCGACGAGCGCTTCAAGGCCCACCTGTACGAGGAGCGTGCCTTGGCGATCGACATGGAGTCGGCCACGCTCTTCTCGGTCGGCTTCGCCAGCAAGGTGCCGATCGGCGCCCTGCTGCTGGTCTCCGACCTGCCGCTGCGCGAGGGCGGCGTCAAGACCCGCGAGAGCGCTCGGGCGGTTTTCCGGCAGTACACGGACCTGCACATCGAGGTGGGGATCGAGGCGATGAGCCAGATCGCCGAGCGCGGGGAGCACATCCGGCACTACCGCTGGTGAGGGGCCGGCGCGAGGCGATGGAGGCCCTCGGCGCCGGCCGTTCGCGTCAGGCCTTCGGGGTCGTGTAGCGCAGGTACGGCTTCACGACGTCGAGGTCGGGGAAGCGATCGCGGGCCTCCTCGGTGGACAGGTCGAGGCTGACGATCGCGCGCTCGCCCGGCACCCAGTCCGCCGGCGTCGCGTACGGGCCGGACTCCGCGAGCTGCAGCGCGTCGAGGACGCGCAGGATCTCGTCGAAGTTGCGGCCGGTGCTCTTGGGGTAGACGAGGATCAGCTTGATCTTGTCGTCCGGGCCGATGATGAACACGGAACGGACCGAGCTGGCGTCGCCCTGCCCGGGATGCATCATGTCGTAGAGCTCGGCGACCTTCTTGTCGGGGTCCGCGACGATCGGGTATCCCACGGTCGTGTTCCCCACCTCCTCCACGTCCGGGATCCACTGGTGGTGCTCTTCGACGGGGTCGACGGAGAGCGCGAGCACCTTGGTGCCGCGCTCGGCCCATTCGTCGGCGAGCTGGGCGACGCGCCCCAACTCGGTGGTGCACACCGGCGTGAAGTCGCCTGGGTGGCTGAAGAAGAGCGCCCAGGCCCCTTTCTTCCACTCCAGGAACGAGATCGGGCCCTCACTGGTGTCGGCGGTGAAGTCCGGGGCGGCGTCTCCCAGGTGCAGGCAGGCCATGGAAACCACGCTTCCTCTCTCACCCCACGGGCCGATGCCCACGGGGGGGTCGTCGATCGACTCAGCCTACGTCCGGTCCCCGTGGGCGTCCGTACCTGCTGCCGCGTTGGCGTACGCTCGGCGTCGATGCTGCACCTGATCGGCGTCGCGGCCGCCGTCGCGATCTCCTTCTCCGCGATCTTCATCCGCCTCGCCGACGTGTCGGTCTCGACCGCGGCCTTCTTCCGGCCGGCCTACGCCTTGCCCTTCATCCTGCTGTTGCACTGGGGCGCGCGCCGCTTCGACACGCGCACCCTGCGCGAGCGCTGGGTCACGCTGTTCGCCGGCGGGCTCATGGGCGTCGCCTTCACGCTCTGGAACTACTCGATCGCGTACGTCGGGGCCGGGCTCGCCACCGTCCTGGGGAACACCCAGGTCGTGTTCGTCGGGCTCTTCGCCTGGTGGGTGTTCCGCGAACGACCGCCGGCCGCCTCCGCCTGGGCGGTGCCGCTGGTGCTGGGGGGCGTGGTGCTCGCGACGGGCGTCGGCCGCCCCGACGCGTACGGAGCCGCGCCGGTCCTGGGGGTGCTCTTCGGTCTCGGGAACGCGCTGGCGTACGCCTCGTTCCTGCTGCTGTTCCGCCGCGTCGGACGCGGGCTGGCGCGCCCGTGGGGGCCGCTGCTCGACGCCTCGCTCGGCGCGGCGCTCGTGACCTTCGCGCTGGGCGTGGCGACCGATCCCGGGTTCGACCTGCGCCCGGTCTGGCCCGCCCACGGCTGGCTGCTCGCGCTCGCGGTGCTGTCGCAGACGTTCGCGTGGGGCGCGATCGTGGCGGTGCTGCCGCGGCTGCCGGCGCTCGACACGTCGGTGGTGCTGCTCGTGCAGCCCGTGCTCACCGTCGTCTGGGGGGCGCTGCTGTTCGCGGAGCGGCCATCGCCCTGGCAGTGGGCGGGCGTCGCCGCCGTGCTCGTCGGGGTGGCCGTCGTCGTGGTGGCCGGGGCGCGGAGCGGGATGCGGCGCCGGCGCGCCGGTGCGGTGGCGACCGCCGCGACCGCCTCGGACCGGTAGGCTCGGCGCATGACGCGACGTGTTGCCCCCATCGTCCTCGTGCTCCTCGTCCTCGTGCTCGCCGGTTGCGCGCCGGGCGCCCTCGGCGCGCGCGGCACGCCGTACGACCTGCGCCGCGGCGAGACCGCCCAGGTCGCCCCCGGCGGCGTGGCGTACGCCCAGCTGGTCGTGCCGGCCCGTGAGTTCGGCTTCGACGACGACGACTTCGCGAGCCTCTTCGTGCCCTGCGGCGGGGACACCTCGTGCGCGGTCGTCACGAGCCGCTTCGAACTCGTCGACGTCGCCGCGCCCGAGGGCTGGACGTGGCGCGTCGACCGCGCCGACGCGGTGCGCCGGCCGCGCTTCGCGACGAACGTCGACGTGCGCTTGCGGCTCGACGTACCGGCGGACGCGCGCCTGGGGGGCATCCAACTGCGCGCCCGGCTCGTGGCCCAGAACGGGACCTCGCGGCCCGTGGTGTTCGTGGTCCAGGTCGTTCGCTGACCCCGGCTCGCCGCCGGGGCGCCGTCAGACCGGCGGCAGGTCGTCGCGGCGCACGCCGGTGAGGCGCCACCCGTCCTCGCCGCGCCGCGCCGACACCAGGTAGCTCGCGGCACCGTTCGGACCGTCCACCGCGACGATCGTGCGCGCCGCGTCGTCGCGGCGGTCCCACGGCTCCACGGCGACGCGCGTGGCCGCGACGAGCGGCGCCAGCAGCGCGTTGTCGAGCGCTCGGCGCAGCCCCGCCTCGCCGCCGAGCGGGCCGCGGGCGCGCGGGGTCAGCGCGGCGTAGAGGGCGGCCGCACCGGCGTCCGCATCGGCGCGCAAGGCCTCCAGGACCGCCTCGAGCAGCGCCTCCGGGCCCGCGGCGTCGCGCGCGATGGCGCCCTCGCTCGGCCCCTCGCTCAACCGATGCCCAGCGAGACGAACTTGGTCTCGAGGTACTCCTCGAGGCCCCAGGGGCCCCCTTCGCGACCGATGCCCGACTGCTTGACGCCGCCGAAGGGTGCGTACGGGACCGAGGGGACCCCGTCGTTCACCCCGACGATGCCGTACTCGAGCGCTTCCGCGACGCGGATGGCGCGCCCCAGGTCGCGCGTGTAGACGTACGAGGCCAGGCCGAAGGGGGTGGCGTTCGCCCGCTCGATCGCCTCGGCCTCGGTGGCGAAGCGCAGCACCGGCGCGACCGGCCCGAAGGTCTCCTCCTCGAGCAGCTTCATGCCGGGTTCGACGCCGGTCAGCAGCGTGGGCTCGTAGAAGAGCCCGTCGCGGCGCGTGCCGCCGGTGACGACGGTGGCGCCCTTGGCGACGGCGTCCGCGACGTGCGCCTCGACCTTGGCCATCCCCTCGGCGTCGACGAGCGGTCCCACTTCGGTGCCGGCCAGGAGCGGGTCGCCCACCTTCAGGCCGCGCACGGCGTCCGCGAAGGCAGCCACGAAGGCGTCGTGGATGCCGTCCTGGACGTAGATGCGGTTGGTGCACACGCAGGTCTGGCCGGCGTTGCGGAACTTGCAGGCGAGGACCTCGCGCACCGCCGCGGTCAGGTCCGCGTCGTCGAACACCAGGTAGGGCGCGTGGCCGCCGAGCTCCAACGACAGCTTCTTGATCGTCTGCGCCGACTGCCGGTAGAGGATGCGCCCCACCTCGGTCGAGCCGGTGAAGGTGATCTTGCGGATCCGCGGATCGGCCATCATCGCCTCGGTGACCGGCACCGGATCGGACGTGGGCAGCACCTGCAGCGTGCCCTCGGGTCCGCCCGCCTCGAGCCAGAGCTCGGCGAGGCGCAGGGCGGTGAAGGGGGTCTGCTCGGCGGGTTTGACGATCATCGTGCAACCGGCCGCCAGGGCCGGCGCCGCCTTGCGGGTGATCATCGCTGCTGGGAAGTTCCACGGCGTCACCGCGAACGCCGGGCCGACCGGTTGGCGCATCGCGATGATGCGCTTGTGCGCCACGTGCGTGGGCACCCACTCGCCGTAGGCGCGTTTGGCCTCTTCGGCGTACCACTCGACGAAGCCGGCGGCGTAGAGCGCCTCGCCGCGCGCCTCGCCGAGCGGCTTCCCCATCTCGCGCGTCATCGTCTCGGCGAGGTCGTCCTGGTGCTCGACGATCAAGCCGTGCCAGCGGCGCAGCGTCGCCGCGCGCTCGAAGGGGCTCACGGCCCGCCAGCGCTCGAAGGCGCTCCAGGCGACGTCGATCGCGGCGTGCGCGACGGCGGCGTCGGTGTCCGCGGCGACGCCCAAGGCGTCGCCGCTGGCGGGTTCGACGATGCCGTACGTGCGCTGCGCTTCGTGCCAGCCGTCGGTCAGGTACCGGCTCTCCAGGAGTTGGATCATGCCCTCAGTCTACGGGGCGCGCCTCCTCAGCTCGCCGCGTTGATCAGGTTCTCGGCGATCGTCGACGAGGAGAGCACGCCGGGGAGACCCGCGCCCGGATGCGTGCCGGCGCCCACGAGGTAGAGGTTGGGGATGTCCTCGGAGCGGTTGTGCGGGCGGAACCAGGCCGATTGCGTCAGGATCGGCTCGACCGAGAACGCCGAGCCCTGGGCGGCGTGCAGCCGGCTCGCGAAGTAGCGCGGGTCCACGAAACGCTCGGTGACCAGGTTCGCCTGCAGGTCGGGGAGGTAGTGGTCCTCGAGGTGCTGCATGATCGCGTCGCGGTACTGCTGCGCGTGCGCCTCCCAACCGATGCCGCTCTTGAGGTTGGGGACGGGGGAGAGCACGTAGAACGACTCGTGGCCCTCGGGCGCGATCGTCGGGTCGGTGATCGTCGGCATGTGCAAGTAGAGGCTGAAGTCGTCGGCCAGCTTCCCCTTGTTGTGGAAGATGTCGTCGAGCAGCCCCTTGTAGCGGGGTCCGAGAAGGATGTTGTGGTGCGCGAGCTTGCCGTCCTGGGCGTAGCGCTTCTTGGTGCCGAAGTAGATGACGACCAGGCTCATCGCGTAGCGGATCCGCTCGAGCTTGGCGTCGGTCATGGTCTTGCGGAACCGCGGGTCGATCATCTTGGTGTAGGTGTGGTGGACGTCGGCGTTCGAGACGACCACGTCGGCGTCGATCGTCCGGCCGTCGGCGAGCGCGACGCCGGTGGCGCGCGGCTTGCCGTCGGGGCCGTCGGCGACCAGGATCCGCTCGACCTGCGCGTTCACGTGGATCTCGACGCCCGCCTCCTCCATCAACCGTCGGAAGCCGTCGATGAGCGCTCCGGTGCCGCCCATCGCGTACCAGACGCCCCACTCGCGCTCGAGGTAGTGGATCATCGCGTAGATCGACGTGGTGTCGAACGGGTTGCCGCCCACGAGCAGCGGATGGAAGCTGAAGACCTGGCGCAGGAAGGGGTCCTGGACGTACTGCGACACCAGACCGTACACGCTCTTCTGCGACTGGAGCCGGATCAGGTCGGGCGCGACCCGAAGCATGTCGGCGATCGTCAGGAACGGTTTGTCGGCGAGCTCGACGAAGCCCTTGTCGAAGATCTTCTTGGCCATCGCCACGAAGTTCAGGTAACCGCGCTTGTCCTCGGGGTTGCGCTTGTCGATCTCGCTCAGGATGAACATCTCGTCGTCGTTGTAGTCGAACGGCACGTGCTCCGAATCGAAGATCCGGTAGAACGGGTCGCACTTGACGAACTCGACGTAATCCTCGCGGCGCTTGCCGAACTTGCCCCAGATGTCGTCGAACATCCAGGGGGCGGTGATGATCGTGGGGCCGGCATCGAACTTGAAGCCGTCCTGTTCGAAGACGTACCCGCGACCGCCGAGCTTGTCGAGCTGCTCGACGAGGGTGACCTGGTGGCCGCTGGCGGCGAGCCGCGCGGCGGCGCCGAGGCCGCCGAACCCGGAACCGATGACGACGATCCGCTGCTGTTTCACGCCCGCAGCCTACCGAGCTTGGCCAAGGACGAACTTACCGATGGCTACCGTCTCGCACCGTGCGCTCGAAGGCGGCGCCGAGGCGGCCGAGGGTCAGGAGCGCCGGATGGTCGAGATCCGTGCCGGCGTCGGGGTGGTCGCTGCACAGGGCAGCGAGCGTGCCCGCCCAGCGCCCGTCGGTGTCCCACACGACGGCGACCTCGTGGCGCACGCCGGTGATCCAGCCCCCTTTGGCGCCCCAACGCCACCCGTCGTCGCGGCGCACGCGGCGCAGCAACCCCTCGGCGAACGCGCTCCCGCGGAGCGTGGCGGCGGCGCGTTCGCACGCGCTCGCGGGGAGCCAGCCGACCTCGGGGCGCACCAGGCCGCCCGCCATGGCCGCGACCTCCGCGGCGCTCGTGCGCGCGCGCTCGCCCCGGCGCTGCGCCGCGGTCCACCGCTCCTCGTCCACCTGCAGCGGCCCGACGACGCGGGTCGCATGCAGCCCGCGGGCCGCGCCCCAGGCGTTCGCCGCCTCCACCCCGAGCGTCCTGAGGACCGCGTTGGTGGCCCGGTTGTCGCTGTGCGCGATCATCAGGTGCAGGAGGTCGCCCCACGTGGGCGCGAGCCCCGGTGCGAAGTGGTGCAGCACGCCACTGCCTCCGGCGACGTCGTCGCTTCCGAGCTCGATCCGCGCGTCCCAGGCCGGCGTGGCGGTGTTCGGGTCGAGGGCAGCGCCGAGCAGCAGCAGCTTGATCAGGCTCGCGGCCGGCTTCTCGGCGTCCGCGTCCAGGGTGGCGCGCAGCGCTCCGCGGCCGGTGCGCGCCGCGACCTCGGCGACGACGCTCCAGTGGCCGGCTTCTTCGGCGAGCTCCGCGGCGAGCGCCGCGGCAAGGCGGTCGGCGCCAGGGCCGTCGGCGGCCCAGGCGACCGGCGAGCGTTCGCCACGCGGCAGGGACCCGCCGCGCGGCGACGCTTCGCCGCGCCAGAGGTCCGCGAGCGGCTCGCGGTCTCGGACGAGCCGCGCGGTGCCGCCCTGCACGGCGACCTCCGCGGCGCGCACGTGCGAGGCGTACCCCGAGCCCATCGTCCAGCCGTACGCGCCGGCCTCGCCCACCGCGATCAGGTCGCCGGCCGCGACGGCGCCCAGGTCGACGTCCCAGCCCAAGCGATCGCCGTTCTCGCACAGCGGCCCGTCGAGATCGGTCGGCGGCTGCGGCTCCGCGTCGGTAGGGCGCGCCGGCCCGAGGCGGCGCACGGGGTGGCGCGCGCCGTACAAGGCGGGCCGCAGCAGGTCGGCCATGCCGGCGTCGGCGATCGCGTGCCGTCGCGGTCCGTCCTTCACATGAAGTACGCGCGTGAGCAGCGTCCCCGCGCGCGCGACGAGCATGCGCCCCGGTTCCATGACCAGCTTCAGTCCGCGGTCGTCGACCCAGGGCCGCACGAGCGCGGCCAGCGCGTCGAGGTCGTACCCCGGCACCGCGAGCCCGCCGCCGAGGTCGAGGACGTCGGCGTTGGGGAAGGCCGCATAGAGCGGCGCCAGGGCGTCGAGCACCTCGCGGTGCACGCCCAGGTCGCGGATCTGCGAGCCGGCGTGCACGTGGAAGCCCGCGAAGCGCCCGGCGCGGGCGACCTCGCGCGCCAGCGCCGCGGCGGCCTCGGGCGCGATGCCGAACTTGCTCCCCTCGCTGCCCGTCGCCATGTGGGGGTGCGTGCGGGGGTCCAGCCGCGGGTTGACGCGCACCAGGAAGCGCGTCGCGGTCGGTAGCGGCTCGGACGACCAGGCCGCCCACGTGCCCTCGCCATCGAGGCTGACGAGGTCCGGGGGCACGGCGCGCGCCCAGCGCCGCAGCGCGGCGTCCTGGGCCGGCCCGCTGAGCAGCGTCCGGGCGCCCGGCACGCCGGCGCGCGCCGCGCGCGTCGCCTCCCCGACGGTGATCGCCTCCACCCCCACGCCCAGGTCGGCGAGGTGGGCGAGGACGGCCCCGTTCGGGTTCGCCTTGACGGCGAAGCGCAGGTCGATCTCGGGGAATGCGCCGCGGAAGCGCGCGACCTCGGCCGCGACGGCGTCCAGGTCGTAGACGTAGAGCGGCGTGCCGTGGCGGTCGGCGAGCGCGGCGAGGGTGCCGTCGGCGACGGCGTGGTCGGTTCGGTGAGCGTCGGGGTCCATGCCGACCGGCAGCGTAGCAGCCTTAGACTGGGCGGCATGACGATGAACCGAGAACTCCGCCGCGCTCAGGCCAAGCAGGACAAGAAGGTCGAGCGCGAGAAGGAAGAACGCAAGGCGGCGCGGCGGCGCCGGATCGACACCCTCCGGTCGCGGCGCGCCGCTCGGCGCGCCGAGGCCAAGGCCAAGGCGAGCGCCGGCACGAAGGCCGATGGCAAGAGCGGCGGCGAAGCCGTGGCCAAGCCGGCGCAGAAGGGGGGCGCCGGCTCCGGCGCCGGACGCGGCCGGAACCCGGGGCGCTTCGCGGGCGCGCTGGCGATGGCGACGGTCTTCTTCATCGTGTTGCAGGCCTCGGTGCCGCCCGAACCGGGCGACAACGACCTGCTGCGCAGCGTCACCGGGGCGGGGTTCTACCTGCTGTTCGGCTACTTCGCGATCCTGTGGCTGATGCGGCGCGAGACGCCGCGGCCGATCGTCGTCACGCTCGTGGCCGGAGCGTTCCTGACCGCGGGCGTCGAGGTGGCGAAGCTGTTCCAGCCCGAGGTCCCGACCGACCTGCTGCTGCTGGCGCTCGCGCTGCCCGGGCTCGTGGGCGGTGCGTTCCTGGGTCGACTGGTCTACACCTCCGCCCCCCGGTGATCGGAGGCGAGGCGAACGCCTTCGGCGCCACGCCGGAGCGCCCGCTGGCGATCGTCGGCGCCATGCTCGAGGAGACCGAGCCGCTGCTCGCTGCCGCGATCGACGCGGTGGCGGAGCGGGCGGGGCCCTTCGTGCTCCACCGGGCATGGCTCGACGGCGTCCCGGTGCTCCTGGCGACGTGCGGGATCGGCAAGGTCCAGGCGGCGGCGCTCACCCAGGCGCTGCTCGATCGGGGGGCGGCGGCGGTGCTGTTCACGGGCGTCGCCGGCGGGGTCGACCCGACGCTCCGCGTCGGCGACCTGGTCGTCGCCGCGGACGCGCTGCAGCACGACGTCGACGTCACCGCCCTCGGCTACGCCCTGGGGCAGGTCCCAGGCCACGAGGCCGTGCGGTGGGTGGCCGATGCCGACCTGCGCGACCGGGTGGCGGCCGCGGCGCGGGCGGTCGCGGGCGTCGAAGGGGTGCGGGTGGTCGTCGGGACCGTCGCCTCGGGCGACCGCTTCGTCGCCGATCCGGCCGAGGTGGCGCATCTGCGCTCGGCGTTCGGCGCCGCCTGCGCCGAGATGGAGGGGGCCGCCGTGGCGCAGGTGTGCGCCGCCTGGGGGGTGCCCTGGTCGATCGTGCGCAGCGTCTCCGACACCGCCGACCACACCGCGCACGTCGACTTCCGGGCGTTCACGAAGGTCGCGGCGGCGCGGGCGGTCGCGGTGGTGCGTGGGACCCTGGCGGGTCCACCGCGCTGACCTCAGCCGGTTCCGTCGAACGCGAGCACGTGGACGAGCGCCGCCGCGTCCCAGGCCTGGGGGCGGCACGCGACGGGGTACGGCACGGGCGGTCGATCGTCCCGGTCGTACCCGCCCACCAACTCAGGGAGCCGGAGATCGGGCTGGGCGGCGGCGAGGTCGTACAGGGCGTCGCGCACGCGCCGCGCCTCTTCGTGGTACCCGTACCGCGCCAATCCGGCCGCGATCAGGGCCGTGTCGTGCGGCCACACCGAACCGTTGTGGTAGCTGACGGGGTTGTAGCGCGCCTCGCCCGATCCGAGCGTGCGGATGCCCCAGCCCGTCCATAGCTCGGCGCCGAACAGCTCCGCGACGAGGCGGTCGGCGTGGGCGACCGGCACGATGCCGGTCCACAGCAGCTGACCGGCGTCCGAGGTCCGGACCCGGAGCGGTCGCTTCCGCCCGTCGAGCGCCAGCGCGTACGTGCCGAGGTCGTCCAACCAGAACGCCTCGTGGAAGCGGTCGCGCAGCAGCTCGGCGCGTGCCTTCCATGCGCTCGCTTCGGCGCCTGCGCCCAGGAGGTCGAGCCAGGTCGCCGCCGCTCGGAAGGCCGCATACGTGTAACCCTGCACCTCCGAAACGGCCAGCGCGCCGGTGGCCAGAGCGCCGTCTCGGTGGCTCATCGAGTCGGCCGAATCCTTCCAACTCTGGACCGCCAGACCGGAGCCGTCGTCGGCGGGCGCGAACTCGACGAAGCCGTCGCCGTCTCGGTCGCCCATGTCCACGAGCCATCGGAGCGCCGCTTCCCACGCCGGTCGCAGTTCCCGGACCAGATCGAGGCTTCCGGTGGCGGCGCGGTGCGCCTCGAGGAGGGTGAGGAAGAGCGGCGTGGCATCCACCGTGCCGAAGTACGCCCGGTGGGGGACCCGGTCGGTCCGCGACAGCTCGCCGAACCGGATCTCGTGCAGGATCTTGCCCGGTTCTTCGGCCCGGTACGGGTCGACCACCTTGCCCTGGTGCCGTGCCAGATGGCGCAGCGTCCCGGCCGCGACCTCCGGTTGGTGCGGAAGCAACAGGTGGGCGGTGAGCAGGGCGTCGCGCCCGAACGTCGCCACGAACCACGGGATGCCTGCCGCGGGAACGGGTCCGTCGGGGGTGAACAGAAGCAGACCGCGCAGGTCGTCGATCGCGCGGTCCAATACGCCGGGGTGCGGGGCCCGAGGGAGGCCATCGAAGCCTCGATGCCAGTCGTCGTAGCCGATCGGGTCGACGGCCGCCGCGTCGAGCGGGTGCTCGACGTCGACCACGACCCGCAGACGAACCCGCTCGCCCGGCGCCAGCGAGAGCTCCCAATCGGCCCCGTCGGGACGGGCGGCGGCCAGCTCGTCGAAGCCCAGCCGGACGGTGCTCGCCACACCGTCCGAGGCCGTGTGGCCGAGGGTGAGCGACGAGCCCGTGGCCTCGACCTCGGCGGGCGGACGGTCGACTCGGTGCCAGCCGCGCGCTTCGAACAGGTCGGCGAAGTCGGCCGCGGCGTCGAGTTCGAGGCTCAGGGAGCGGCGTTCGGTCGACGTGTTCTCGATCTCGACCTCGTCGACGAGACCGCTGGCGTGGATGCGCAACGTGCGGCGCAGCGCGACGGTCTGCGAGGGACCCTCGATCTGGGCGTGGTGGGCGTGCACCACGTCGGGGCGCGGCGTGTCGACCACCAGCGTCTGAGGGTCGGGGCCCTCGCCGGGCAGCCAACGCCACGCATAACGCGAGAGCATGCGCGTGTCGCGGACGTAGAAGCCGTGTTCGCCGGCCAGTACCTGCGCGTCGCGGTCGCCCACGAAGAAGGCATAGTGCTCCTTGAGCACCGTGTTGAAACGGAAATCCATCGGCTACTCCCTGGCGGCCGCACGCGCGGCGACATGCCGAGCGGCGACCGGCGCGCGCCACCGGCGGGCGGCATGAATCTACCAAAGCGAGGCGTTCACTCCTTGCCGCCGCCGAACGACACCCCTTCGAGGAAGTAGCGCTGGAACACCACGAAGAGCACGATCACGGGCACCGCGCTCATGACCGCGCCGGCGAGGATCAAGCCCCAGTCGCCGACCGCCCCGTACGTGTTGCGGAACGACAGCAGACCGATCGGTAGCGTCTTGACGGTCTCGGGGCTGGTCAGGACGATGAACGGCCAGAAGAAGTCGTTCCAGGCCCCTTGGAAGGTGAGGATCGTCAGCGCTCCGAGCGCGGGGCGCGCCATCGGCAGCACCACGCTCCAGTAGCGGCGCCAGTGGCTGGCCCCGTCGATCATGGCCGCCTCCTCGACCTCCCGCGGGATCGACTCGAAGAACTGCTTCATGATGAAGACCGCCCCGGCGTTTAGGGCCGTGACGAAGACGAGGCCGGTCATGGTGTTGAGCATCCCGTCGGGGTACCCCCACAGCGTCGAGAGGGCGAAGCCGCCGATCGAGAAGATGCCGTCGCGCAGGACCAGGTAGTTCGAGATGAAGAGCACCTGGAGGGGCACCATCTGGGCGAACAGGACGATCAGGAAGATCGCCTCGCGGCCCCGGAAGCGGAGCCGCGCCAGCGCGTACCCCGCCATCGAGGCGATGAGCAGCGTGACGACGATCCGCAGAAGCGCGAAGAGGAAGCTGTTCGCGGTCCAGGCGAGGAACAGGCTCTGGCCGCTGCTGGGGCTGCGGACCTCCTGGAAGACCCGCACGTAGTTGCGGAGCGCGTACCCGAGCAGGCCGGGCGCGACGTGGTCGAAGGAGGCGGTGCGGCCCCGCCGCTCCAAGCGGTTGGCGGTCAGGGTCGAGTCGACGTAGGTCATCGCGGACGACGCGGTGACGTCGAGCGGCAGGCGGTTCACCTCGGGGCCTTCGCCCTCGTAGCGGATCGTGACCGCGTAGGTGTGCAGCGCGCCGCTCGCCGTCGCGTCGTCGTCGGTGCGCACCGCCGCGATCGGCGGCGCCGCCCGGACCTCGCTCACGACCGCGTAATCGGAGGCGAACTCGATCCCCTGCACGGCGCCGAGGCCGGCCCCGGGACGGCGCCGCGGCACGACGAACTCCGGCACCTCGGCGATGGCGCCTTCGGCGACGAAGTAGGTCACCTCGAAGTCGAGGACCGCGCCCGGCGCGAAGCCGCCGAACCAGCGGTCGCCGGCTCCGGCGACGCCCAGCCGGGCGGCCGCCGACCAGTTCTTCGGCTGCAGCTGCGGCACGTTCAGGCTCGGTGGGTACTCCAGGGGGTCCGTCTTGAGGCTCGACACGGCCGCGAAGAGCAGCGGGCCGACGAAGACGATCGCGAACAGCAGCATGACCGCATAGACCAGCCCGGCGCGCGCCCAGCGGCGGCGCGCCTGCCAGCGCTCGAGGCTTCGGTCGGTCGCGAAGTCCCCGGCCACGTCAGTTCGCCTCGGGCCGCACGAGGCGGCGCTGGATCAGGACGACGGTCAGGGTGAGCAGCGCCAGGAAGATCGCGCCCGCCGCGGCGAATCCGACCTCGGGCGTCTGCCCGCCGGGGAACATCCGGTTGTAGACGAAGTACGCGAGCGTCACCACCGAGCGCAGGGGCGCCGCATCGCCGAAGATCGCCACCTGGTCGAACATCTGCAGGGTGCCGATCATCGAGAGCGTCACGACCAGGAAGGTCACCGGTCGTACCGACGGGATCGTGATCCAGAAGAACTGCTGCGCGGGGCCGGCGCCGTCGAGCGACGCCGCCTCGTAGTGGCTCTTCGGCACGTCCTGGAGGGCGGCGAGGTACATGAGCATGAAGGTGGGCACGGTCGTGAAGACGTTCTGGATCATGATCGCGACCAAGGGCATGGGCATCGCCAACCAGAACGGGGCGTTCGGCGGGACGGTCGCGCGCGTCTGCAGCCAGATCGTGTCGACGCTCGCGACCTCGCGCGGGGCGACGAGTCCGGTCACGCTCAGGAGCCACGTCGTACCGCCGGCGACCAGGAGCGAGACCACGAGCAGGGCCGGGTCGGTCCAGCGGGCGGGCAGGTGCAGGCGGCGCCGCTCGTAGAGCACCTGAGCGACCTGCAGCACGGCGACGACGAGCACGAAGACCGCGACCACCGGCAGCGCGCGCTGGACCTGCTCGGTGAGGTAGTTGATCAGGCCGCGCCGTTGGAACATCCACAGGAAGATGAGGGTGATGACGACCGAACTGGTGATGGAGGGCATGTAGAAGGCCGCGCGGAAGAAGCCGATGCCCCGCACCTTCTGGTTGAGGACGGCGGCCATGACCAGCGCGAGGAAGGTCTGGACGGTCGTCACGATGACGGCGAAGAGGATCGAGTTGCGCAGTGCGCTCAGGAACAACGCGTCCCGGAACAGGTCGGCGTAGTTCTTGAGGCCGACCCAGTTGGGCGTCGTGAAGAGGTCGTAGTCCGTGAAGCTGAAATAGATGGCGCGCAGCGTCGAGAACCCGAAGAAGATGACGAGCAGGATCAGGAACGGCGCCAAGAACAGGTAGGCCGCGACGGTGTCGATGCGTCGGACGTTCACGCGGGAGCCCCCTCTCGCTGGGTCGGCGGAGCCGTGCCGCCCGGGGCGTCTCCGGACGGTCGAGGGCGCCGCGGCGCCGCCGGAGCGGCGCCGCGGACGCGGGTCAGCGGGCGCGTTCGATGATCGCGTCGAGGTCGGTCTGGGCTTCGGCCAAGCCCTCCTCGACGTCCACCTGGCCGGTCAGGATCTCGACCAGCGCGGCGTTGATCGGGGTCATCCAGTCCGTGCCGACGTCTCCGAACTGGAACCCGTACACGCGACCGTCGGCCGCGCCCTCGAAGACGATGCGGTTCGCCACCGCTTCGGGGTCGTCCTGGAGGAAGAAGGCGTTGTCGGCGAGCTCCGTGCGGCTCGGGATCGCGAGGCCCTGTTCGAGCACCCACTGCTGCGCTGCGGGGCTGGTGAGCGCCTCGAGCACGCGCACGGCGGCGTCGCGGTTGGGGGAGTCCACGTTCACGCCGTACGCGACCGTGAACAGGAAGTTGCCGCGCTCGCCCGACGGGCCGATCGGCATGAAGGTGGTGCCGTACTGGAGGTTGGGCGCCTCGTTGCGCAGGAAGCCGAGGATCCAGGCGCCCTCGAACGCCACGCCGACCTGGTCCGTCGCGAAGCAGCCGCCGGTCCAACCTTGACCGATGTCGGAAGGCTGGATCGCCACGCCCTCGGCGACGAGGTCGGCGTACCAGGTGACGGCCTCGACGAAGGCCGGGTCGAGCAGGTTCGAGGCGCCGTCGGCGTCGAAGGGGGACCAACCGGCGGCGTACGCGAAGGCGCCGAAGCGGTCGAACCCGGCCGGGAAGCAGGCGCCGTAGACCTCGTCGTCCAACGCCGCGACGCCGCGCAGCTTGTCGGCGAACGTGGCCCACGTGTCCGTCTCGTTCGGCACCTCGACGCCGGCCTCTTCGAACAGGTCGAGGTTGTAGTGCACGGCCAGGGTGTTGAAGTCCTTGGCGATGCCGTACACCTGGCCATCGATCGTGTACGCCTCGATCAGGCTGTCGATGAACGGGCTCGTGTCGACCAGCCCGTCGAGTGGGAGCACCTTGCCCGTGGCGATGATGCCGGGCGCGGTCTCGACCGGGATGTAGAACAGGTCGCCGGCGGTCCCGGCCGAGAGCGCGTTGAAGAGAGCGGCGTTGAAGTCGCCCTCGAGTGGCTCGTACGTGACGGTGATGCCTTCGGCGGCCAGTTCGGCGCCGATCACCTCGTCGAGCAGCTGCACCAGGATGGCGGGGTCTTGGCCGCCGTAGCCCATGATGCGGATCGATTGCGCGAAGGCGCCGCCGACGAGGAGCGCGGCGAGGACGATCACGATGGTTCTGCGCATGCGAAGTGCCTCCTGAACTTGGGGGTCGAGGCTCGGCGCCGGGCCGGCCGTCGGTGGGCGGGGCGAACAGGTCCCGGCCGATCACCCCCTCTCGGCGGTCGTGCCGCGCGCGAGCAAGTGGACGGGGAGGCGGACCGCGCGCACGGGATCGCCGCGCAGGCCCTCGAGGAGGAGGTCGATCGTGACGCGCGCCAGCGCACCGATGTCCTGGCGGATGGTCGTGAGGCCGACGCCGATCTCGGGCAGGTCGTCGAACCCGACCACCGACAGCTCGTGCGGTACGCGCAGCCCGAGGTCCGTCGCGGCCGCCAAGCACCCGACCGCCAGTTCGTCGGTCGCGGCGAAGATGGCCGTCGGCGCGGGCGCGTCGGCGAGGTAGGCGCGCAACGCCCGGTACGCGCCCAACGGGGTCAGGTCGTCGCAGACCAACACCGGCGCCGCACCGACCGGCGCCTCGTCGCCGCGGGCTTCGGCGAGCGCCTCGCGGAAGCCGCGATGCCGATCGGCGAAGGCCTGACCGTGCGGGTCGCCGGTCACGTGGAGCATCGATCGGTGCCCGAGGCGGAGCAAGTGCTCCGCCGCCAGGCGCCCGCCGGCGGCGTCGTCGGCCGCAACGCTGCGCACGCCGTCGCGATGGCCGACCAGCACGAACGGGCGCCCGAGGCGCTGCAGGTGGTCGATGCGGGGGTCGTCCGGGTGGGCGCCGAGCAGCACGACCGCGTCCGTCTCCTCGGTGGGGAGTCCATCGGCGCCGGTCGGTACGTCGCGGACGCGCAACCCGCTCGAGGCGAGCCCCTCGAGCAGGTGCTCCAAGAACAGGACGAAGAAGGGGATCAACCGCCGGTGGCCGTGCGCCACGCTCAGGCCGACCGTCACCGGGCGTCGGATCGCCAGTTCGCGCGCCGCCTCGTCCGGCTCGTAGCCGAGCGCCGCGACCGCCTCGCGCACCCGCCGCCGGGTGTCGGGATGCACGCCCGCCCGGTCGTTGAGGGCCCGGCTGACGGTGCCCACCGACACGGCGGCGTGGCGGGCCACGTCGCGGATCGTCGGGCGAACGACGGTGGCGGTGGACGAACGACGAGCCATGGACGCCTCCCAAGGGTTCGTAAACGGTTACGAATTTGCTTGCCACGAGCCTAATCGGTTCCGATCGTTCCGTCAAGCAGCTAAGCGGAAATATGTGCCAGACGTTCTGCGAGGCGCATCGTCGCGCCTGTTGCTGAATTGGAACCGGTTCATCCGGCGCCGCCCGTGCCGCGATGGGGAACGTCCGACGCGACGCCTCGGCGGGTTGCCGCGGGTCCGACGTCGGCGCAGAGCGGGAACGGTTCCGAGCCGCGCGGTAGCATGGCGGTCCCGCGCGGCCGAGGCCGCGCCCATCGGAGCCGCCGCGGCGGCCTACGGGCCGACGCTTCCGGGCCGTGCCGCCCGCACCTCACGTAGAGAGGACCCTTCGTGGCCGACGTTCTGGACGACACCTCGAACAGCGCTCGCGCGCAGCTATCCCCCGACGAGCTGGCCGAGTTGCATCGCGTGGAGACCCGCGAGTGGCTCGAGTCGCTCGATTACGTGCTCGCCTCCGGTGGCCCCGAGCGCGCCACCGAGCTCCTCGACCTGCTCGAGCAGCACGCGCTCCGGCTCGGGGTACAGACCCCGTTCTCGTCGGTGACTCCGTACGTGAACACGATCCCGGCGGACGAGCAGCCCGAGTACCCGGGCGACCTGGCGCTCGAGAAGCGCGCGCGGGCGCTCATCCGCTGGAACGCGATGGCGATGGTCGTGCGCGCGAACAAGGAGTCCGACGGCATCGGTGGCCACATCAGCACCTACGCCTCGGCCGCGACGCTGTACGAGGTCGGCTTCAACCACTTCTTCCGCGGTCCCGATGCCGGAGCCGACGCCGACCAGGTCTACTTCCAAGGCCACGCTAGCCCGGGCATGTACGCGCGCGCCTACCTGGAGCGGCGCTTCGACGTCGAGCAGCTGCGGAACTTCCGCCGTGAGCTGTCGCCGACGGGGCCGGGGCTCTCCTCGTACCCGCACCCGTGGCTCATGCCCGACTTCTGGCAGTTCCCCACCGTCTCGATGGGGCTGGGCCCGATCCTCTC
>JAABSI010000153.1 GCA_011390455.1 Trueperaceae bacterium | reverse complement strand
CAGGGCCACCCGACACCCCCCGCAGGACGCCCGCACCGAGTACCCTGTGCCCGATGCCGCGCGCCGACCGCTCCCGCCCGTCCACCACCGTCCCAGGAGCGCTCCCGTGACCGACCTGATCGCGATCACCGCCTCGGCGGCCGGCGCGCTCTCGCTCACCTGGGCGGTCTACGAGGTGCGCGGCTACCTGGAGCGCCGGCGCCGGCACGGCGCGCCGCGCGCGCCGGGCTACGGGCGGATGCGCCTCGCCCTGTACGCCGGGCTCGCCACCGTGGGGGCGATGTTGGGCATGGCGATCGGGGCGTGGCTGGGGCGCTGACGCCCGTTCCCGACCGAATTGTGGCGCCGGGTAAGACTTCCGTCACGAACGATCGATTCTAATCGAACCATGGAAGCGCCCGAACTCACCGCCGTGATCATGGCCGGAGGCCAAGGACAGCGCTTCTGGCCGCTCTCCACGGCCGATCGACCGAAGCAGTTCCTCGATCTCGAGCGCACCGGGCGCACCCTGCTGCAAGCGACCTTCGACCGCCTGCTGCCGCTCGCCGGCGCACCCACGAACGTCTACGTGGCGACCGCGGCGCGCTACGTCCAGCTCGTGCGCGAGCAGCTGCCGATGGTGCCGCTCCGGAACGTGCTGGTCGAGCCGACCGGACGCGACAGCGCCCCGGCGGTGGCG
Organism: Trueperaceae bacterium; assembly: GCA_011390455.1. The sequence goes on along the minus strand of JAABSI010000153.1, from coordinate 4,539 downwards.
CTCGCGTCGCTGGCGATCCACGCCCGCACCGGCGGCGCGCTGCTCGGCTTCTTCAGCAGCGACCACCGCATCGGCGACGAGGCCGCCTTCCGCGCCGGCGTGCGCCACGCGGCCTTCCTCGCCCAGAACGAGCGCGGCCTGGTCACGCTGGGCATCACGCCCACGCACCCCGCCACCGGCTACGGCTACATCGAGCGCGGCGACGCCGTGGCGCACGGCTACCGGGTGCAGCGCTTCGTCGAGAAGCCGCACGCCGAGGCGGCCCGCGCCTACCTCGCCTCGGGCTCGTTCCTGTGGAACGCCGGGATCTTCGTGTGGCGCAGCGACGTGATCCTCGACGAGCTCGACGCCCACGCCCCGTCGATCATGGGGCCGCTGCGCGAGGCCGCCGACCACGGCACCATCGCCGAGGTGTTCGGCACCCTCCCCAAGCTCAGCATCGACTTCGCGGTCATGGAGCGCACCGAGCGCGCCTACGTGGTGCCCGTCGCCTGCGATTGGGACGACATCGGCGACTGGGTCGCGCTCGAGCGCCTGCTCGCCCGGGGACCCGACACCAACACGGTGGTCGGCCGCCACGTCGGCCACGAGGCGAGCGGCAACATCATCTACACCGAAGACCCGGCCGACAGCATCTTCACCGTGGGCGTCCACGACCTGATCGTCGTCAAACACGGCAACACCGTGCTCCTGGTCGCCAAGGAGCGCGTCGCCGACATCAAACGTCTGCTCACCAGCGAAGCCACCTACGCGTGACCCGAACGCACCGCACCGCCGGCCGGCGGGTTCCGTCCGGCGCGCTCGCAGGCCGCGCCACGCGCGTGGTACACGAAGGGTCGACGCGGGCCACGCCGCCCCGCCGCACCCCCGACCGGGCCCCAGACCAGGCGCCCGTCGCCGAGGAGAACGCATGAACCAGCGCCGCTTCCCGTTCGCCGTCTTGATCGTGGTCCTGTTCCTGAGCGCATGCCAGACGGTCGAACCGCCCGATCAGACGGGCGAGCCGCCCGAGCCGGCGGCCTTCTTGTCCGATCCCGTGGCCTACCTCGCGGGCGCCACCCCGCACTCGATCGTCGTCGCCGACCTCGACGGCGACGCCCATCTCGACCTGGTGGTGGCGGTCCCCGACGACGACGCGGTCGCGATCCTGCGCGGGCGCGGCGACCGCACCTTCGCGGCCTCCCTGCGCTACCCCACGGGCACCGCGCCCAAACACGCCGCGGTCGCGGACCTGGACGGCGACGGCGTCCTCGACCTGGTCACCGCCAACCAGGACAGCGACTCCGGCCAGGACGTCAGCGTGCTGCTCGGCCGCGCGAGCGGCGGCTTCGACCCGGCGCTCCACTTCGGCGCCTGCCAGAACCCGCACTACGTCGCCGTCGGCGACTTCGACGGCGACGGCGCGCCCGACCTGAGCGTCGCCTGCTGGGGCCAGGACGAGATCGCCGTGCTGATGGGCGTCGGCGACGGCACCTTCGCCCCGATGACGCTCCACTTCTCCGGCTCCTCCCCCCACGCGCTCGTGACCGCCGACTTCGACGGCGACGGCAACCTCGACATCGCGGTCGCCAACCTGGGCGCCAGCAACCTCGGCGTGCACCGGGGCCGCGGCGACGGCACCTTCGACCCGGTGGTCGGCCACACCGTGGGCTCGAGCCCGCACGGGATCGCCGTCGGCGACCTCAACGGCGACGGCGTGCCCGACCTGGTGAGCGCCAACCAAGCGAGCGACGACGTCAGCGTGCTGCTCGGCCTCGGCGACGGCAGCTTCACCCGCTCCGAGTTCGCCACCGGACCGGTGCCCAAGGGCGTCGCCATCGGCGACCTGGACGGCGACGGCATCCTCGACCTGATCACCGCCAACACCCACGGCAACCACCCGAGCGGCGCCGACCCCACCTCGCTCAGCGTCCTGCTGGGCACCGGCGACGGCTACGCCGCGCCGATCGCCTACGCCTCGAACCTCACCCCCTTCGCGGTCGCGCTCGCCGACCTCGACGACGACGGGTACCTCGACGTGGCCAGCGCCAACTGGCACAGTGGCGACGCGGTCGTGCGCTACGGCGAGGGGGGCGACCCGCCCGCGCCCACCTCGGCGGCCGCCCTGCGGTGACGGCCGGGCCCGGCCCCGACGCGCGCGATCGCGCTGCGTCCGACGGCTGGGCGCGGGCGGTCCTGTGGTACCTGCTCGCGAACGCGGTCGCCGCCTGGCTGGTGGCGCTGGCGACCGTCGATCGGAGCGCGCTGGCGCGCATGGGCGACCTGGGGCTGGCGCCGCACCTGCCGTCGGCCTTCTACGTGGCGGCCGGGCTGCTGATCGTGGGCTTCGCGGCCGCGCTGCACCGCCGGAACCTCCCCACCGGCCTGCTCACCGCCCACGTCGGGGCCTGGATCGCCCTGTGGCACGCCACCCCCGCGCTGCTGTACGGCACCGCCCGGTACCCCTTCACCTTCAAGCACGTCGGCCTCGGCGCCTTCGTCCAGGACCACGGGCGCCTCGCCCTCGAGTACGACGCCTACTTCAACTGGCCCGGCTTCTTCACCCTCACCGCGCTCACGAGCGACCTCGCCGGCCTCGACGGCCCCATGGCGCTGGCGCCGTGGGGCCCGGTCTTCATGAACGTGCTGATCGCGGCCGCCGTGCTGCTGCTGGCGCGCGCGCTCACCGACGACCCCCGGCACGCATGGCTGGCGGTCTGGTTCTTCCTGAGCGCCTCGTGGGTGGGCCAGGACTACTTCGCGCCGCAGGCGCTGGGCTTCGGCCTGCACGTGCTGGTGCTCGGCCTCTACGTCGGCGGCTTCGCCGCGCGGCGCTGGCGGATGGAGTCCGGGCCGGGACCGGTCGAGCACGATCGGGCCGCGCGCGACGCCGCCCCGACCGAAGCCGACGTGGCGCTCCGCCGGCCGCGGGCGGCGGAGCGCCCCCGCGCGCCGGCGGGCCGCCGCGCCGGCGTCCTGGCCGTCGTGCTGCTGGCCTACGCCGCGATGGTCGCCACCCACCAGCTCAGCCCCTTCGTGACGCTGGCCTCGATCGCGGCGCTGGTGGTGCTGCGCCTGGGCCGGGCGCCGATGCTGCCGGTGGCGATGGCGGCCTTCCTGGCGACCTGGTTCGCCACGATGACGACGCCGTACCTGGCCGGGCACCTCGGCGAGCTCCTCGCCGGCGTCGGGCGCGTGTTCGACAACCTGAGCGCCTCGAGCCGCATCCTGGCCTCGCCGGACGACGTCGTGCTCTCGGCCGAGCGGGTGCTGGTGCTGAACGTGCGGCAGTGGTTGACGCTCTTCGTCTCGGGTCTGGCGATCGTCGGCGGGGTGCGCCGGGTGCGCCGCGGCCACGTCGACTGGGTCGCGATCGTGCTGCTGCTCGTGCCGGCCGGGATGGTGGCGCTGCAGTCGTACGGCGGCGAGATCATCCTGCGGATCTACCTCTTCGCCCTGCCGCTCCTCGCCTGGTTCGCCGCCGCGATCGTCTACCCCGACCCCGCCAGCGGCCGCCGCTGGACCGCCCCGCTCGTGGTGGTGCTGCTGAGCGGTTCGATGGCGGCGGGGATGAGCCTGGCGTACTACGGCAACGAGAGCATGAACCACGTCACGGCGCCCGAGATCGACGTGCTCGCGGCGCTCTACGAGGCCGCCCCCGACGACGCGCTGGTCGTGACCCTCACCACCAACGCCCCCATCCGCATGGCGCGCTACACCGACCTCGCCTACACCCACCTGGAAGCGCTGACGCCCTTCGCGCAGGGCGCGAGCGGCACCGCGGCCGACGTCCGCGCGCTCGCCCGCACGCTCGAGCGGCGCCTGCGCGACGAGGGGCGCCCCACCGCCTTCGTGCTCTTCACGCGCAGCGAGGAGGCGACCGCGCGACTCTTCGGCGACCTCGTGGACGTCGACCTGGCCGCCCTGGACCAGCGCCTGGCGGCCTCCGCCGACTTCGAGCTCGTGGCCGCCACCGAAGGCGGCAGCCTGCACCGGTGGACGCCGCGCGGGGCGCGCCCGTGACCGCGCTCGCCCGCCGGACCCTCGGCGCCGGCCTCTGGCTCGCGCTCACGGCCGCCGCGCTCGCCTACCAGACGGGGGTGCTCGTCGCGGCCCAGGAGGCGCGCCCGCTGGTGGCGGTGGCCTTCGTCGCGCTCGCCCCCGGCTTCGGGTGGGCGCGGCTGCTGGCCGGCGCCGACCCGTGGACGCGCTGGGCGCTCACCCTGGGCATCAGCCTCGCGCTCTCGACGCTCACCGCCTTCGCGCTCGCGGTCCTGGCCGCCTGGGCGCCCACGCTCGGGCTCGCGCTGCTCGCCGTCGTGGGCGGCCTCGGCGTGCTCGTCTGGTTGGTGGCGGCGCGGCGCGCAGCACCAGCCCGGGGCGCGGCGCCGGCCCCGCTCGAGGCGCCGCCGGGGTCGGCCCCATGAGCCTCCTCGACGCCGCCACCGCCGCCTTCCTCGCCGTCACCGTCGCCCTGGTGCTGGCGGGCGAGGCCGAGGGGAGGGCCTCGGTGCGCCTGCGGCGGGGGCTCGCGCTGCTGTCGGTGCCGTTGGCGCTGGC
>JAABSI010000152.1 GCA_011390455.1 Trueperaceae bacterium | reverse complement strand
TCAAGCTCTCCGCGAGGCAGGCGGCCATCGAGGTGTCGTCGGTCCAGGCGCCGGCCGGCAGCCGGAACGGTCCGCCCCCCACCAGGTCGGTCAGCGGCTCGAAGGTGCCGGGGCGCTGGAACTCCAGGGTGGTGCCGACCGCGTCGCCGACGGCCAGGCCGAGGAAGGCGCCGCGGACGCGGTCGGGGTCGACGGGGCCGAACGCGTGCGCCGCGACGTCGGTCACGCGGCCACCGCGGTGGCCTGGGCCGCGAGCGCCTGGCCGTAGGCGGCGGCCGTCGCGGGGTCGGCCACCACGAAGCGCACGAGGGCGAGCCCGGCGTCGTGCTGCGCCGCTTCGAGGGCCGCCGCGACCGCGACGTCGGTGGCGGCTTCGATCGGGTAGCCGTACGCGCCGGTGCCGATGGCGGGGAGCGCGACCGAGCGTGCGTGCAGCGCGCGGCCGGCGGCGAACGCCGCGTCGTACGCGGCCCGCAACCGCTCGAGTTCCTGCGCCGCACCGCCGCGCCATGGGCGCGTGGCCACGTGCGCCACGTGCGCGGCCGGCAGTCGGAAGCCGGGGGTGAGCGCAGCCTGGCCGGCACCGAGCGGGCCATGGGCCGCGCAGGCGGCGGCCAGCTCCGGCCCCGCGCGGCGGTGGACGGCGGCGTCGACGCCGCCGCCACCGCTCAGGCGCTCGTCGCTCGCGTTGACGAGCAGGTCGACCGCTTGCTCGGTCAGGTCGCCGATCACCAGTTCGAGGGTGACGGGGCCGGCGCCGAGGCGCGGGACGTCGTGGGAGGCCACCGGCACGTTCCGGGCCCGTGGCCCGCGGGCGGCTCGGTGCGCGCGGGTCCAGGCGCGCTCGTGGTCGAGCAAACGCTCCTTCTCCGCCCGCAGGTCGCCCCGTTCGAGCCCGAAGCGCGAGGCGTAGGCGCGCTTCTCGGCCATCCGCGCGTCGCCGCTGCGCACGGTGCCGAGGAGCTGGTTCAGTTCGGCGCGCCGCGCGTCGCGGGCCGGGCTCGCCGGCCATGCGTCGACCTCGCGGTGGAGGCCGACGAGGGAGGCCTCGGCGCCGAAGAGGTCGCCGCCGCCGACGAGCTTCTCGATCTCGGCGACCCGCTGGGCGAGGTCCGCGGCGCGCTGGGCCGCCGCCACCGCCGCGTCGACCGGTCGTGCCTCGAGCTCCGCTGCCGGGACCACCGGTGCGGTCAACGGCGCGCTCAGGTGCGCGGGGGCGCCGGCGAGCGCGTCGTCCCAGGTCAAGCGCAGCGGCGGCAGCGCGGCCAGGTCGGGGTCGATCTCGACGGTCACCCACACCGATCGCGGGAGTCCGGCGATCAGGTCCGGGAGGTGGAGCACGCCGTCGTGCGCCCGGGCGCCGGCGCCGGCGCCGACGAAGCGGGCCCCCGCACCATGGAAGCTCAGCCGCACCTGGCGACCGCGCAGGGCCGACAGCCCGGCCAGCTCCGTCTCGAAGAGCCCGTCGAGTTGCGCGGGCGTCTCGACGAACGTGAACGAGCCGCCGCCGGCCTCGGCCATCGCCCCCAGGAGCCGTTCGTCGACGTTGCGCCCCAGGCCGATCGTGCTGGTGGCGACGCCGTCGCCGGCCGCCGCCGCGACGTCGCGGGCGATCGCCTCGGGCGCACGGACGCCCACGTTCGCGTGGCCGTCGGACAACACCACGACGCGGCGGAGCCCGTCGACGCCGGCCGGCGCGAGCGCCTGGCCGACCCCCTCCGCCCAGCCGGCGTGCAGCGCCGTCGAGCCGCCTGCGTCGATGCCACGGATGGCGGCGGCGATCGCGCTCCGGTCGCCACCGACCTTGGTGGCGGCGACCGGCACGGCGACCACCCCGTCGAACGCGACGATGGCCACGTGGTCCCCGTCGCGCAGCGCCAGGACCGCCGCCTCGGCGGAGCGGCGCGCGTGCTCCAGCGGCGCGCCGTGCATCGAGCCCGAGGCGTCGACGACCACGGCGAGCGCCAGCGCTCGGCGATCGCGCTCGGCGGCGGGGAAGTCGACCGCCAGGCGGACGAGCGCCGGGACGCGCCCCCCGTCGGCGGGCGCGGCGCCCCGCTCGAGGAGGAGCTCGACGGTGGGGGTCGGAAGGGGGGCGTCGGTCATGGGGGGCTCCTTCGGGCATGGGGGTCCCCATGGGGCGTCGGCGAGCGGCGACCGTCGGGGAGCGCGCTGGGCGGTGGTGGGTCGAGGCGCCGCGCCCGAGGGCGGCGGGGTGGATGCCCCCAGAGTACGAGCTACAGTTGTCCTTGTCAATAGCAGCACGGATTGGCATCAGGATTCATGGAGCTGCGGCGGACCGTCGGGTTTCGGACGTTCCGCCGCTCGTTCCGGGCGATCCCCGTCGCCCCCTAAACCGCTGGCCGCGCCGTCACCAGTCGATCGCCGCCCCGGTCTCGTCGTAGAACCCACCCGTGTCCGCCGGCGCGAGCCCGTCGAGCACCGACAGCAGGTTCGTCGCCGCCTCGTCCGGCGCGTACGAGCGGTTGCCGGCCGCCCCGAAGGGCGCCGAGAGCGCGCTCTCGACGTGGCCCGGGTGCAGCGCCACGCAGACCGACTCCTTGCTGCGGCGGCCGAGCTCGGCGGCCGCGCTGCGCATCAGCTGGTTGAGGGCCGCCTTGGAGGCGCGGTAGCCGTACCAGCCACCGATCCGGTTCTCGCTCACGCTCGCCGCGCGGGCCGACAGCACGGCGAAGACGCTGCGCCCGTCGCGCGGCAGCAACGGCATCACGTGCTTCATCACCAGCGCGGGGCCGATCGCGTTGACCGCGAAGCTGCGCGCGAGCGCGGCGCCGTCCAGGTGCCGCCAGGTCTTCTCGGGCTGCTGGCCGTCGCCGTGCAGGAAGCCGGTGGCGACGACCACCAGCCGCGGTTCGAGGCCCGTGGCCTGGATCGCCGCGGCCGCCTCGGCGACGCTCGCCTCGTCGGTGACGTCGACCGCGGGGTCGCCGGAGCGGGCGAAGGCGAGGACCTCGGCGAAGCGGGGGTCGGCGCGCAAGCGGTCGACGAGCGCGCCGCCGATGGCGCCGGAGGCGCCGAAGACGACGGCGAGGCCGCCGGTGGGGAGGGGGTGCGTCGTGTCCATGCGCGACGCTACGCCGAGGCTCGTGCGAGCGTCCGTAACCTCGGTCGCGGGGTACCTTGAGATCCGTGCTCCTTCGCATCACGCACGTCACCCGGTACGGCTACGAGGAACCCGCTTGGGACTCCTTCAACCAGCTGTGCCTGCGGCCCAACGACGACTACCGCCAGACGCTGCACGCCTTCTCGCTCAAGGTCGATCCGGTCGTCGAGCTGCGCAGCCACCGCGACGCGTCGGGCAACCTGATCCACCAGTTCCACATCCCGCAACCGCACGTGGCGCTCTCGATCTCCGCCACGTCGACGGTGGAGACGTACCCCGTCCCCGAGCCCGTCGAGGTGCCCGCCAACGTGCTGCCCGGGCTGCGCCACCGGCTCTTCGAGTTCCTCGCGCCCACGGTGCGCGTGCCGCTCGACCGCGACTGGTCGCGCCTCCTCGGCACCACGCCGCTCGACCCCGGCGCCGGGTTGGTCGCGTACGTCTTCGATCTCAACCGCTACCTGCGCGATCGCTTCCGCTACGCCCCCAACGCCACCCAGGTCGACACGTCGCTGGCCGACTTCGTCGCGGCCGGCGCGGGCGTCTGCCAGGATTACGCCCACGCGATGCTGGCGCTGTGCCGCATGGCCGGGATCCCGGCGCGCTACGTCTCGGGCTACGTCCATCCGCACCCGCACTCCCGCGAGACGCTCCTCGGCAGCGAGGGTTCGCACGCATGGGTCGAGGTCTTCCTGCCCGGCAACGGCTGGGTCGGCTACGACCCCACCAACGGCATCCCGGTGGGGGAGGCGCACGTGAAGATGGGCGTCGGCCGCGACTACGACGACGTGCCGCCGGTCCGGGGGCTGCGCCGCGGCGGCGGGGCGGGGACGCTCGACGTCACCGTGCGCGTGCGCCACGCGCCGGCGGGCGCGGCGCCGCGCGCGGTGGGCGTGGCGGTGCTCGACGAGTCGCTCGCCGAGGAGCGGTAGCGCCGGGAGCGAGCGCTGACCGCGCCGCATAGAGCGCGGCGCGGTCAGTTGCGCAGGAAGTACGTCCGCCCGATCTCGTCCGACAGCGCTGCGATGCCGTCGAGCAGCTCGTCCAGGCCGGGCTCCTCGTCGTCGAGGATGCGGCCCACGTCGGGGCAGTAGGCGATGCGCGCCGCGAGCCAACCGGCCTGACGCTGCGCCTCGCGATCGGCGCCGGGGTTGGCGTCGGCGATCCGGCCGAGCACCTCGTCGAGCATCGTCAGACAGTAGCGCAAGGAGCGCGGGAACTCGGGTTCGAGCAGCAGGAAGGCGGCGATCGTCTCGCGCGTCGGGGTGCGGCGATGGCGCTTGCGGTAGGCCTCGTAGGCCGAGGTCGACTTGAGCATCGCCATCGACCGGTGCGCCTCGAGGCCGGCGGCGACCGCATCGGTGCCGAAGTCGTGGCGGGTGCGGACGCTCAGCATCCGCACGATCGTGTCGGCCCGCTCGACGTATTGGCCCGCGCGCACGAAGTACCAGCCGAGGTCCCGCGGCAGCGTGGCGTGCGCGATGCCGAGCACGAGGTGGCTGGCGTCGCGCACCGCGATGCAGTAGTCGTGCAGCGCGTCCTCCTCGGGCGCTTCGTCGCGCCCGTTCGCGAGCTCGAGGTAGGCGCGGTTGACGGCCTCCCACATCTCGGTGCTGATGCGGTCGCGCACGGTGCGGGCGTTGGTGCGCGCGAAGGTGAGCGAGGAGCGGATCGAGGCGGGGTTGTCGGGGTGGACGGTCAGCCACGCCGGCACGCTCGAGGCGTCGGCGCGCTCGAAGTGCTGCCGGAACGAGGCGTCGGAGTCGGTGATGGCGAGCAGCGGCGCCCACTGCTCGGCGACGATGCCGCGCCCCGACGGCGCCAGCGGCGCCTCGGCGATCGCGTAGTAGTTGACGTCGAGGAGCCGTGCGGTGTTCTCGGCGCGCTCCAGGTAGCGACCGAACCAGTAGAGCGCTTCGGCGAGCCGCGAGAGCATCAGGACCCCTCCTCGGCCGCCACACCCGGCGGCGCCCAGCCGGGTCCGTCGCCGTTCGGCGGCGGACCCCCTTCGTCGCTCGGGCGTTCGCCCGGTGCGGCGAGCACCCAGGTGTCCTTGGAGCCGCCCCCTTGCGACGAGTTCACGACCAGCGAGCCGCGCTTGAGCGCCACGCGCGTCAGCCC
>JAABSI010000151.1 GCA_011390455.1 Trueperaceae bacterium | reverse complement strand
TGACCGCGAATGCGGTGCGCGCGGCCGGTGAGGCCGGGGTGGTCCTGCGCGCCCGCGTCGACGGCGAGGACGTGGTGCTCGAGGTGCACGACGAGGGTCCGGGCGTGCCCGAGGAGCTGCGCGCCAAGGTCTTCGAGAAGTTCTGGACGTCGGGCGGCGGCGGCGCCGGCCTCGGTTTGGCGATCGCCCGGCAGATCGCGGAGGCCCACGGGAGCGCGCTCACCCTCGAGAGCCATCCGGGCGCCACGACCTTCGCCGTCCGGCTTCCGCGCATGGAGCTCGGCGACGAGGACGAATGACGTGCGTCAGTCTTCGCTGCCGCCGAGCCGCGGCAGCGTGATCCCGGTCTGCCCCTGGTACTTCCCCTTGCGGTCGCCATAGGTGACCTCGGGGCGGTCGCCTTGGAAGAACAACAGCTGAACGATCCCCTCGTTGCCGTAGACCTTGGCGGGGAGCGGGGTGGTGTTGGAGAGCTCGAGGGTGACGTGGCCCTCCCAGCCCGGCTCCAAGGGCGTTACGTTCGCGACGATGCCGCAGTTCGAGACGAAGACGCCTGCCTCGAGGGCGAAGTTGCCCGCTTCGGGCACCGTGAGGCAGTACACGTCCTCCTCTCCCTTGAGCACGCGGACGCTGGCGACTTTGTGGTTGCGTTGGGCCGTTGCCGTGCGCACGCCACGGAACGCGTCCAGGACTTCGGGGAACCGTCGGAACACGCTCCGGTCGCACTCGAGCAGACGGGCCGCACCGCGAATCGAGCCGGTCGCGTCCAGCGCCCGCCGGACCTCGGCGGCGTCGATGTCCGGACGCAGGCGGAGGGTGCGCGCGTGCTCGGCTTGCCGATCGCGCCGCTCGGTGCTGGACTCCGACCAGGCGCGCCGGGACCGCTCGCCCTGGGCGGCCCGCGCCGCGTCGTTGTCCGTCCAGAACCGCGACTGCCGTTGCCGCTGTGCCTCGCGTTCGGACTCGTTCCAGCGCTCGCGGAACCGGCGGAGCACGTCCGCACGTCGCGCGGCGTACCTAGGATCCGACCAGAACGCCGTGGCTCGTTCGCGTTGCGCCTCGGAATGGTTCGCGCGCCACTCGGCATCGCGCCGCAACACCTCGAAGCGGGCACGGATCGCAGCGCCGTGCTCGAGCGGATCGAAGTCGCCGCCGTACGTTCGGGCGTTGTGGTACGCGATGTGCTCCGACGCCGGCATGCGCACGAGGTTGGTCGGGTGGTTGTTGCGGCGATCGTGATCGACGTGGTGCCGATGGGTGCCCGGCGCGTCTTCGTACACGCCGTTGCGCACGTTCCAGGCATCGGTGAGGCGATGCGTCGGCGTGTAGCTGCCGGTGAGCGGCTGGTAGGTCATCTCGTAGCCGCGGAAGACGTCGCGGTAGAGCGGCATGAGCGAGGTTCCGGGCGCGAGCTCCCCGGCCGTCGTCCACGAACCGTCGCGCAGCATGAACCGGTGATCGGGCGTCGCGCGGACGACTGCACCGTCGTCGAGGACGATCTCGAGCAGCGCGTCGCGTCCGACGAAGCGGGGCGCATCGAGAAGCGCCGCGATCAGTCGACCGTTCGGGCCGAGCGCGTACCCGAAGTGCAGCGCGCCGTCGCGCGCTTCGTCCGCCATGGCCTCCAACGTGCGCGACGTGCCGTCGACGAGCGCGACCCGGGTGTCGCCGCGGAAACACCGCGCGTACGAGGACTTCCCGAGCGCGATCACCATCGTGTCGTCCGGGATCCGCAGGTACTCGACCGAGCGCGTGAGCACGAAGCTGTTGGGCGGGATGATGCACTCGTCGCCCTCGTGCTCGATGAGGCTGCGGGTGTCGAAGTGCTTGGGGTCCACGACGGTGTTGAAGGCGTTGACGAAGATGCGCCACTCCGGGGCGGCGCGCAGGTCGTAGCCGAAGCTCGAGAGGCCGTAGCTGATCACGCCGCGGCGCTCCAAGCGGTCGGTGAAGGGCTCGATCATGCCCTCCAGGGCGCGTTCGCGGATCCACCAATCGGGCCGGATGCTCATGGGGACGAGTGTAGCAACGGGCCGCGCTCGGGGGACCGCGACCTAGGCAGCACGCGCGCCACGCCCAAGGTCCCGGACGCGGCGCGCGGAGCGGAGGCGATCGGCGCCAAGCGGCGCGGTGCGTCAGAAGTCCCAGTTGAACCCGACCGCCGCCCCGAACGTGGGGATGCGCGCCGTGCCGCCCGAGAGGCTGATGGCCGCCCCGAGGTTGGCTTCGAGGAACACCGAGAGCGGCGCCAAGCCGAGGTCGGTGAAGCGGAACGCACCACCCACCAGGCCGTGCACGTCGAGGTCGACGCGGCCGGCGCCGGCTTCGAGCGAGGGGCCGGCGCCGACGTAGGCGCTGATCGGGCCGTCGGCGAAGACGTCGAAGAGCGCGTCGAGGCCGACCCCGAAGGCGGCGTTGCCGCTCGGGCCGACGACCAAGCGCGCCGAGACGCGCAGGTCGGCGCCGTTCGCGAGGGCGTTGCCGGCGCCGTAGTGGACGGTGACGCCGAGCGGGTAACCGCTGCGGACGCCGAACCAGTTCTGGGCGGAGGCGGCGCCGGCGAGCAGCAGGACGGTGAGCAGGGCGACGAGGCGACGGTGCATGGGACCTCCTACGGGGGGGATGGGGCGCATCAGACGAGCCGGCGGCGCAGGCGCGAGCTCACCAGGTCGACGACGACGACGAAGGTGACGATCACGATCAGGAACATCGAGACCTCGTCCCAGCGGCGGAACTGGAGCCGCTGGATGAGCGGCAGGCCGATGCCGCCGGCGCCGACGAGGCCCAGGACCGCGGCGGCGCGCAGGTTGATCTCGAAGCGGTAGAGCAGGTTCGAGAGGAACTCCGGCAACACCTGCGGCACCACCGCGAAGAGGAACACGTGGATCGAGGTCCCACCGGCGGCGCGGATCGCCTCCATCGGGCCTTGGTCGATGCCCTCGATCACGTCCGAGAAGATCTTGCCCAGGAAGCCGATCGAGTGCAGCCCCATCGCCATGATGCCGGCGGTCGGTCCCGGACCCGCGGCGGCGACGAAGATGATCGCGAGCAGGATCTCGGGGAAGGTGCGCACCCCGACCAGCAGCGCCTTGCCGGGGAGCGCCGCGGCGGGGCGACCGAGCAGGTTGCCGGCGGCGAGGAAGGAGAGCGGGAAGGCGAGCGCGCCGCCGAGGGCGGTGCCGAGGATCGCCATGTAGAAGGTCTCGAGCATCGACGTCCAGGCGAGCGGCAGGACCTCGAGTTCGGGTCGGACGAGGCCGCGGAGCAGGGGCGCCAGGTTGCGCGCCAAGCCGTTCTGGACGCGTGTCCAGGTCGGCAGGTTCATCGTCACGAGCGCGATCACGAACAGGGCGACGAGCGCCACGACGCCGATCGCGAGCAGGACCTGGGTGCGGCGCACGTGGGCCGGCGGACGCGGGATGGGGGAGGAGCTGGTCACGGCATCCGCCTCAGATCAGTCTCGAGCGGGCCCAGACCGAGAGCCCGTCGATGGCGAGAACGACCACGAAGATGACGACGATCAGCGCCGCCATCCCGGACCAGTCGAAGAAGTTGAGGTAGCGCAGCAGGAGCTGGCCGATGCCGCCGGCACCGACGAAGCCGATGATCACCGAGGCGCGCACGTTGATCTCGAAGGCGTAGAGGATGAAGGAGGTCATGGTGGCCGACACCTGCGGCCACACCGCGTACGCGATCGTCCGGTTGCGGCCGGCGCCGGCGGCGCGCAGGGCCTCGAGCGGTCCGGGGTCGGCGGCTTCGACGGTCTCGGAGCCGAGCTTGGCGAGCACGCCCACCGTGAAGAGCGTCAACGCGACGACCCCGGGCAGCGCGCCGGGCGCCAGGATCGGGACGAAGAGCGCGGCCCACAGCAGGTCGGGGATGCTGCGCAGGACGGTGAGGACGGTGCGCGCGATCCACATCGAGACCGGGTCGACCGCCGTGTTCGCCGACCCCAGGAAGATGAGCGGCAGGGCGATGGCGGTGCCCAACACCGTCGCCACGTACGCGATCTGCATCGTCTCGATCAGGGGGCGCCAGATCTGCGGCAGCGCCGTCCAATCGGGCACCAGCCGCCCGAAGAAGCGGAAGAAGTCGTTCGAACCGGTGAACAGCGACAGGAGGTCGAAGTCGGTCTGCAGGTACGCGACCACGAACAGCGCGGCGACGATCCCGACCGTCGCCAGCGCCCGGAGCCGCGCGGCGGCGGGGGGCCGCACCGCGAGCGCGTCAGGCACCGCGAAGGTCCTTGTCGGCGTCGATCGGCCGGCCGTAGATGTCCTCGAAGGCGGCGTCCGTGGCCTCGTCCGGCGTCCCGTCGAACACCACGACCCCGTCGCGCATGCCGATGATGCGATCGGCGTACTCGCGGGCCATGTCGATGAAGTGCAGGTTGACGATCGTCGTGATGCCGTCCTCGCGCGCGATGCGCTTGAGGTCGCTCAGGACCGCGTGCGACGTCGGGGGATCGAGGCTCGCGACCGGCTCGTCGGCCAGCATGACCGACGGCTTCTGTGCGAGCGCGCGCGCGATGCCGACGCGCTGCTGCTGCCCGCCGGACAGGGCGTCGGCGCGCACGTAGGCCTTCTCGGGGATGCCGACGCGGCGCAGGCAGTCGTGGGCGTACGCGACGTCCGGGCGCGGGAACGCGCCGAGGATGCCGCGCCAGGCGGGCACGTCGCCGAGGCGACCCGCCAGCACGTTGCGCAGCACGCTCGAACGCTTGACGAGGTTGAAGGTCTGGAAGATCATCCCGATGCCGCCGCGCATCTGGCGCAGCGCCTGGCCGCGGGCGGTCGTGACGCTCTGCCCGTCGACCTGCACGTCGCCGGCGGACGGGACGACGAGGTTGTTGACGGTGCGGATCAGGGTCGACTTGCCGGCGCCGGAGAGCCCGACGATGACGACGAACTGCCCCCGTGGGATCTCGAGCGACACGCCCTTGAGGGCCTTCAGCCCCCCTGGGTACGTGACCTCGACGTCGTGGAACGCGATGTGGGACACGCGCGAGCGTACACCGTGAGCGCGGCGCCGGGGGAGGACCCCCCGGCGCCGCGGGCGTGCACGGTGCGGTCGGCTCAGCGCTGGAAGGTGGCCGAAACCTCGCGGACGATGTCGTAGAGCGCCGGGTCGATCGGGGCGAAGGCGGTGACGTTGAACAGCTGCTCGGTGAGCGCCACGCCCTCTTCGGTCTCGGCGATGTCGATCAGGGCCTGGGCGATCTGGGCCTTGAGCGTCGAGTCGAGGCCGGCGCGGACGACGACGCCGTCGTTCGGGATCGGCACGGTGTAGCCGAGCACGCACAGGACGTCCATCA
>JAABSI010000150.1 GCA_011390455.1 Trueperaceae bacterium | reverse complement strand
ACCGGCATCATCCTCTTCCGCCAGTTCTTCCTCACGGTGCCCGACGAGCTCTCCGACGCCGCGCGCGTCGACGGGGCCACGCCCCTGCAGTACCTGTGGAACATCCTCATCCCGCTGTCGCTGACCAACATCGCGGCCCTCTTCGTCATCGAGTTCGTGTACATCTGGAACGAGTACCTCTGGCCGCTGGTCGTGACGACCCAGGCCGACATGCGCGTGGCCCAGATCGGGCTGCGGATGCTCTACACCTCGGAGCGCGCGGCGGCGGAGTGGAACATCGTCATGGCCGGCCTGTTCATGATCATGCTGCCGCCGCTGGTCGTCCTGATCCTGCTGCGCAAGCAGTTCGCCCAGGGGATCGCCATGCAGTCGACGAAGTAGTACCGCGGGCGGGTGGTGGCCGTCGACGCGCAGCCGACCGCGCCTGCCGCACGCGCGGCAGACGCAGGCACCCGCCGGCCCGTGTAGGATGTCGAGCAACGTGAACCATCGAGCGTGCGTCGTCGAGGTCGTCGAACGGGTCCCAGATGCCGAGGTCGCGATCGTGGCCGCCCGGGTCGGGGAGCGGCTGTCGATGCCCGCGGAGCGGGTGCGCAAGCTGATCGAGGGCCGGACGGGTCCGATCACCCGGGCGCTGCGGGCCGACAAGGCCGACGCGATCGCGCAGACCTTCGAGGCGGCCGGCGTGCGCGTCGTCATCCGCCTGGCGGAGCCCGAGGAGCTCGAGGGCGTGCTGCTCTCGGACACGTCCGCAGGGCGGGAGCGTGAGTCGGAGGCCGAATCGGTGCCGAGCCCCGAGCCCGAACCGCAGTTCGAGCCCGAGCCGGAGCCCGAGGCCGAGCCCGAGCCGGAGGACGAGGACGAGCCCGAGCCCGAGCCGGAGCCGGAGGACGAGCCGGAGCCCGAGCCCGAGCCGGAGCCCGAGCCCGAGCCGGAGCCCGAGCCCGAGCCCGAGGACGAGCCGGAGCCCGAGCCCGAGCCCGAGGACGAGGACGAGCTCGAGCCCGATCCGGAACCCGAGGACGGGTCCGTGGCGCAGCCGCCGGCCCCGGGCCGATCGCCCTTCGGTTCCGCGAGCGACTGGGGGGCGGACGAACGCGAGGACTGGATGGGCCCCGGCCGCTGGCCGCTGCCGCGCCCCAAGGTCGTCTTCCCGGAACCCGAGCGGCCGGACGGCGTCTGGCCGGACGATGACGCGGGACTGGCGGACGACGTGGAGCTGGCGGACGACGACGCGCCGGTCGCGCCGCCCGCGCCTACCGAGGTGGCCCGCGACGGCGACGTCGGCAACAGGTCGGAGGCCGCGGACGACCGTCCATCCGAGCCGCTGGTGGGTCGCGCATCGCGGCAGCCGTGGCCTCGGGACGCGTCGGAGGCGACGGCGATCGGTCCGGGCGCGCCGCCCGCCTGGCGCGGGTTGGGTCCCCAGCCGGCGCCGCCGTGGGGCACGAGGCAGACGCCCGGCGCGGACGAGGCGACGCAGCTGCCCGGCGATACGCCGCCCATCGACGTGGGTCCCGATCTCCCGCCGGAGACGCCCAGGGAGGCGAGGTCGATCGCCGTGCTGGACGCGGGCGAGGCTGCGAGGCTGGCGTTCGAGGATCGCAGGACCCACAGGGGGGCCGGACCTGAGGACGACGCCGCCCCGCGCATGCGTCGCCGCGGCATCCTGCTCGTCCTGCTGGCGATCGCGGTGGCGGGCTTCGTGGTCAGCCAGTGGTGGGTGGCCAGTCGGGCCGGCGCGGCCGTCGGCGACGCGAGCGGCTTCCACGCCTACCGCGACGGCGACTTCGCCGCCGCGCGCCGCCACTGGGAGCGCCTGGCCGCCGCTGACGACCCGACCGCCCAGTTCATGCTCGGCTACCTCGCCGAGGCCGGCCTGGGTGCACCGTGGAGCGCGCGGGCCGCGGCGGCGTGGTACCGCACCGCCGCGGAGGCGGGTCACGCCGAGGCCGCCTGGCGCCTGGGCCGGCTCTACGAGGCGGGTCTCGGCGTGGCGCCCGACGATGCCGAGGCGCGCCGCTGGTTCCGCGCGGCGGCCGACGGGGGGCATGGCGAGGCGGCGTTCGCCTGGGGGCGGTCGTGGATGCGTGAGCTGGGGATCGTGTGGGCACGTGACGGCGTCGAGGCCTGGCCGATCGGCGTGCTCGACGAGTTGAGCGAGGCGTTCGAGCGTGCGACGGCGCTGGGCTTCCACGAGGCGGCGCCCTACGCCGCGTCCCTGGCGGCCGCGCGTTCGGCGGGCTTGGGAGCGACGCCGTGACGCCACTGGCTTGCGTGCGCTTCGCGTGAAGCCGGGTCTCAGGCGCGCCACAGGCCGAAGCGTTACGGTGGGGTCCATGAGGCGCCCGTGGATCGTCCCCGCCCTGTCGTTGTGGCTGCTCGTATCGACGGCGGCCCTCGCACAGGCCACCGACCCGCTCGAGACCGTCCTCGAGACCTACATCGTCAGCCAGGTGACGCGCGACGACGGCACCCGCGAGGACCGCTACTCGCCCGCCACCCAGGCGCGCCCGGGCCAGGTGGTGGAGTACCGCATCATCGTCACCAACGTGAGCGAGGAGACGCTGCCGCCCGGCATCGTCGTCATCTCCGTGCCGATCCTGGAGGGCACGCAGTTCGTGCCGAACTCGGCGACGCCGAGCAGTGACGGCCTGCTCACCGAGTTCTCGGCCGACGACGGGCTGACCTTCGCCGAAGACAACGTGTTCATCGGCCTCGGTGACGACCGCACGATCGCGGATCCGACGGCCTACACGAACGTCCGCTGGACCGTGCTCGTCGACATGGAGCCCGAGGACGAACTGACGCTCGTCTACCGCGTGATCATCCGCTGACGCCCGACCCGCCGGGCGCGCCCACGTCCCTCCGCGGGGTTCACTCGACCCCCGACTCCTGGTACTGCAGTTCGTACAGCTTGCGGTAGTAGCCGTCGGGGATGCGCAGCAGCTCGGCGTGTTTGCCCTGCTCGATGAGCTTGCCCTTGCGCAGCACCAGGATCCGGTCGACGTCCTGGATGGTCGAGAGGCGGTGCGCGATGACGATGCTGGTGCGGCCCTGCATGAGCTTGCCGAGCGCGTCCTGGATCAGCTCCTCGGTCTCGGTGTCGACGTTGGCGGTGGCCTCGTCGAGCACCAGGAGGATGTCGGGGTTCTGCACCAGGGCCCGCGCGAACGCCAGGAGCTGCTTCTGGCCGGTGGAGAAGCCGGCGCCGCGTTCGCGCACCGGGGTGTCGTATCCGAGGGGGAGCCGCTCGATGAAGGTGTGGGCGTTGACGAAGCGGGCGGCCTCGATCACCCGGTCGAGCGGGATGTCGTCGTTGCCGAGGGTGATGTTGCTGCGGATGGTGCCGCTGAACAGGAAGGGGTCCTGTAGCACGATGCCCACGTGCCGCCGCAGGTCGCTCTGGGCCAGGTCGCGGACGTCGTGGCCGTCGATGCGCACGGCGCCTCGCTGGACGTCGTAGAAGCGGCTCACCAGGCTGATGACGGTGGTCTTGCCGGCGCCGGTGTGACCGACGAACGCCACCGACTCGCCAGGCCGGATCGTCAGGTCGAGCCCGCGCAGCACCCAGTCCTCGTCGTCGTACGCGAAGTGGACGTCCTCGAAGCGCACCTCGCCGCGGAAGCGACCCTCGAGCGGCATGGGTACGTCCTTGTCGGTCACCTTCTCGGGCGTGTCGAGCAGGCTGAAGATCCGCTCGGCGGACGCCATCGCGGCCTGCAACGTGTTGAAGCGGTCGGAGAGCTCCTGCAGCGGGCGGAAGAACATCTGGGCGTACTGGATGAAGGCGATCAGCACCCCGATCGTCAGCACCTCCGCCACGCCGGGACCCACCAGTTGCCACGCGGCGTAGTAGAGGATGAGCGACGTCGCGACGGCGCCGGCGACGTTCACCGCGGGGAAGAAGAGCGAGAACCAGCGCACCTGCTCGACGTAGGCGTCGAGCAGGCTGAGGTTGATCTCGTCGAAACGCTTGGCGTTGCGCTGCTCGCGGTTGAACAACTGGACGGTGGTCATGCCGCTGAGGTTCTCGGCGAGGTAGGCGTTGGAGCGCGACACCCGCAGGCGCACCACGCGGAAAGCGTCGCGGATGCGGCGCCGCAGGTAGTTCAGGGTGAGGAACAGCAGCGGCATCACGATCAGCGTGACCAGCGCCAGCCGCCAGTCGATCGTGAACATGTAGATCGTCAGGCCGATGATCAGGGCGACGTCGGCGATGAGCCCGACGACGCCGTCCGTCATGGCCGTCTGGATCGCCTCCACGTCGCTGGTGATGCGGGTGATGAGGCGGCCGACCGGGGTGCGGTCGAAGAAGCCGAGGTGCAGCCGCTGGATCTTGCCGAAGGTGTCGCGCCGCAGGTCGTAGATGACGTGCTGACCGATCCACGACACCAGGTAGGTGTAGCCGTAGCGCAGGCCGAAGTTGACCACGCGCAGCCCGAGGTACACGCCGACGATGCCGAGCAGGCCCGCGAAGCGCTCGTCGATCGTCAGCGCGTCGAAGGGGGCCATACCGGCCACGATGTAGCGGTCGACGGCGGTGGCGATCAGCCGCGGGAAGGCGGGCACGATGGCCGAGTAGATCAGCAGCAGCGCCACCGCGCCGATCACGTGACCGCGGTAGGGGGCGAGGTAGGCCAGGAGCCGGCGGGCGAGCCCGCGGTCGAGCGAGGCCTGCATCTTCTCGCCGTCCTCGTCGAAGGCGCCCTCGGCGCGCATGTTCCTGCGCGTGCGCTTGCGCTGCGACCGGAACTGGGCCTTCAGCCGCTCGACGTCGTAGTCGGGGTCGATCATCCCGCCGATGGTCGGGTCGGTCAGCGGGCGGCGGCTCTCTCGTGGCGCCGTCACGGGGTCGCCTCCAGGTCCTCTTCCAGCTGCTGCCGCCGCGGGCGGCGGCTCGTTCGTGGCGCCGTCACGGGGTCGCCTCCAAGTCTTCCTCCAGCTGCTGCCGCCGCACGATGTCTGCGTAGTACCCGCCCTGGGCCAGCAGCGCGTCGGGGGTGCCGCTCTCGACGAGCTGGCCGTCGTCGAAGAGCAGGACGCGGTCGCAGTGCTGGAAGGCGGAGACGCGATGGGCGACGACGATCGTGGTGCGCCCCTGCTGCACGCGCCGCAGGCCCTCGAGGATGCTCGCCTCCGTCTGGGTGTCGACGGCCGAGAGGGCGTCGTCGAAGATGAGCACGCTGGGGTCGCGGATGATCGCGCGGGCGATGGCGGTGCGCTGGCGCTGGCCGCCGGACAGGGTGACCCCTCGCTCGCCGAGCTGCGTCGCGAAGCCGAGCGGGAAGCCGTCGACGTCGCCCTCGAGCTGGGCGAGGCGCGCGACCTCGCGCACGCGGCGCTCGCG
>JAABSI010000149.1 GCA_011390455.1 Trueperaceae bacterium | reverse complement strand
TTTCCGGGCGCGTCGCCCACGGGCGCGGCGGTTACCGTCAGCCGGTAACGCGCCGGTGTGGGCAGCAGGTTCATCACGTCGACGTACAGCGGCCCGGCGACGGGCGCCTCGATCGTGTGGCTCGGATTGGGATCGGTGCTGGTGTCGAGGTGGTCGGCGTCGGCGTAGGCGTGGATCGGCGCGCCGAGGTTGAGGGCCAGGTCGACGTCGCTACCGAAGCCCTCCACCCACACGCTCACGGGCCCGGAGTCCGGCGGGATGGTCACCACGTAGGTGTGGAACACGACGGTCTCCAGCCCCTGGATGCCGGCCAGCACGCCCTCGGCGCTGCCGCCGAGCGCCAGCGCGCCGTACTCGCCACTCGGCGTGCCCTGGGCCCAGGCCGGGACGCCGGTGGCGACCAGGAGGAGGGCGAGCGCGACGGCCAACGGCCGGTCGCGGCGCGACTGGGTGCGATCGACGGGGATCATGGTCCGCTCCTTCCGCTTCGGACGCGAGGAGAGGCACCACCAGTCTAGAACTGGCGGGGCGATCCGTGGCCTGGTGTGGGGCGGATGGGGTCGGGAACGCAGCGACCGTCGCTCAGGTCGACGGCGCCGGGAGCGCCAGACGCCAGGCGCGCACGCCACTGACCCGCACGCTGCCGCGCGTCGCCAGTCCCCACCACGGGTCGGGCGCCGGGTCGTACAGCCGGCCGCTGAAGGCGACGCGGTCTGCGATGAAGGCCTCGAGGAGGCTACCGTCGAGCAGGAGCCGCAGGGTCATCGCGTCGGGCAGGTCGGCCGGCAGTTCCAGTCGCTGCAGGATCGGGCTCGCGGGGTTGGCGTGCGGCAGCAGCCGACGCAGCGTGAGGTCGCATCTGACGCGGTCGAAGTCGAGGCGGTACCCGCGGGAGAGGTCGCCGTCGACCCGCAGGAGGACGCCCAGCGTGCCTGACGGCCCCCAATGGGCCGTGAGCTCGAGCTCCGCCTGGGTGTCCAAGTGACCCAGGAGCGCGACCGCCAGGTCGGGTCCGCCCGCGGCGACGGCGCCGCCCAGATCGTCGCCGGCGGTGGACCAGTCGCCCGCGACGACGCGCGGCGCGGCGACGAGGCCGGCCCGTTCCTGGCGCAACCGGTCGAGCTCGCGCGCCGGCCGTATGCCGATGCCGCCGTCGGGCGCAGGCGTCAGCTCCCGCGGGAAGGCCATGACGCCGCCCCAGGTCCATGGGCTACCGTCGTGGGGGAGCGCCAGCGGGGCATCGGGGACGTGGCGATCGAACACGAAGCCGTAGACCAGACGGCGCTCGCCGAAGGCGGCCGTCTTGGCCGCGTAGTAGCGGAAGTCGTCGAGGCGCGGCGCGCTCGGGGTGGTCCAGGGGCCGACGGGGCTCGGCGCGATGCGCACCTGGACGCCGTAGTCCGAATAGAGCAGGGCGTGGCGTCCGTCGACGGCCACCACCTCCGGGCACTCGCAGCGGTGCACGTCGCCCGGGCGGTAGAGCAGCCGCCCGTCGCCCCAGTGACGGAGGTCCGCAGAGACGAAGCGCGCCACGCAGCCGCGCAGGGCCGGCGGCGCGTCGGCGGCGTCGGCGGTGAGGACCATCTCGAACCCGCCCGACGGCAGCGCCCGGACCTGCGGATCGCGCCAGGCCGCGCCGTGATGGGTGGCGAAGGGCGCGACGGGCCCCAGGATCGGGTTGGCGGGGTCCTTGCGCCAGCTCGTCAGGTCGTCGCTCATGGCGTGACAGACGGTCTGTCGCTGCCCGTCCGGGCCGCCGATGCCGGTATAGAAGGCGTGGAAGCGATCGTTGGCGCGAATGACGCAGCCCGTCCAGCAGCCGTAGGCATCGGGTCCTTGGGGGTCCGGCGCGATCGCGTCCGGCAGCGTGTGCCAGCGCAGCAGATCGTCGCTGACGACGTGTGCCCAGCGCATGGCGCCGAAGTCGTCGGGGCGCGGCGAGTTCTGGAAGAACACGTGGTGCCGGTCGTCCCAGACGATGGGCGATGGGTCGCCGAAGCGCCCCTCGCCGGGGGCGTGGTGCAGGCGGACGGCCCGCGGGTCGAGGGGCCCGCCGGTCAACCCTTGACCCCGCTCGAGGCGATGCTCTGCACGAACCAGCGGTTGAAGAGCAGGTACACGATGAGCACCGGGATGGTGATCATGGCGGCGAAGGCCATGATCTGGCCCCACTCGCGCGGCTGCTGGCCGAAGAACTGCTGCATCGCGACCGTCAGCGGCCGCACCTCGACGCTGCGTGCCACCATGACCGGCCACAGCAGCTGGCCCCAGTGACGCAGGAACAGCAGGATCGTGACGGTCGCGATGATCGGTCGCGACAGCGGCAGGACGACGGACCAGTAGATGCGGAAGCGGCTGGCGCCGTCGACCACCGCCGCCTCCTCCAGGTCGCGCGGGACCTGGATGAAGAACTGGTAGAAGAGGAAGATCGAGAACGCGTCGGCGATGAACGGGATCGCCTGCACGTAGAGGGTATCGAGCCAGCCGAAGCGGTTGACGATCAGGAGCAGCGGCACCGCGATCGACTCGAACGGGATGATGATCAGCGCGATGACCACGCTGACGAGCAGCGCGCGCCCGCGAAAGCGGAAGCGCGCCAGGCCGTAGGCGATCAGGCTGTTGACGAACAGGCCGATGACGACGATGGAGCCGACGATCAGCACCGAGTTGCGCAGCGCCTTGAGGAACGCGACGTTGGCGAACACGTCGCGGTAGTTCTGCAGCGACACCTCGGTGGGCACGAAGGCCATCCCCGAGCTCATGTGGCGCATGATCAGCGCATCGTCGGGCTTGAAGCTCGACACCAGCATGATCACCACCGGGAACAGGAAGAACGCCGCCAGCAGCGTCATCAGCAGGTAGTCCAGGGCGTGCGTCCAGGCGGCGCGGCGTCCCACCTCAGACCGTCCTCTCCTCGCGCAGGAAGCGGCGCTGCAGGAGGGCCACGGCCAGCACGATGAGGAAGAACACGACGGTCAGGGCCGACGCGTAGCCGACGCGGAGCTGGCCGAAGCCGACCCGCTCGATCTGGTAGACGACCGTCTGGGTGGCGTTCTGCGGGCCGCCCTGGGTCATGATCTTGACCTGGTCGTAGAGGCGGAACGCCAGGATGGTCGTGGAGATGATGACGAAGATCGTGGTGTTGCGCAGGCTCGGCAGGGTGATGCTGCGGAACATCTGCAGGCGGTTGGCCCCGTCGATGCGGGCCGCCTCGTACAGCTGCTGCGCGATCTCCTGCAGCCCCGCGAGGAAGATGACCATCTGGAAGCCGACGCCCTGCCAGACCGACAGGATGGCGATCGCCGCCAACGCGCTGCGGGTGTCCTGCAGCCAGGCGATCGGTTCGATGAGGCCGAAGCTGATGGCGCCGAGGAAGGCGTTGATGAACCCCTCGGTGGGGTTGTAGAGCAGGAACCAGATGGCGGACACGACCACCATGGTCGTGACCACGGGCGAGAAATAGATCGTGCGGAACACGAGCGAGCCGCGCAGCCGCTGGTTGACCAACATCGCCATGGCCAGCGCGAGGGCCGACTGGACCGGCACGACGAACGCCGCGAAGGCGAAGTTGTTGAGCAGCGCGCGCTGGAAGGTGGCGTCCTGCAGGAGCCGCTCGAAGTTGCGCAGCCCAACGAACTCGGTCGGCAGCCGCGGGTTGGGGATCAGCCGCTGGTCGGTGAACGCCAGCGCGAACGCCAGCACGAACGGCACGATGAGGAAGGCGGTGAGCAACAGCAGTGCCGGTAGCGAGAAGGTCCAGGCGGCGCGCGCCTCCCGGCGCTGCATGGCGCCCGCGCGTGGACGGCGCGGTGCGGAGGCTGAGGTCGTGGCCACCGGTGGGCCTCCCGAGTGGGGGTGCGCGCGTGGGGTTGGGGGCCGCCCGCGTCGTGCGCGGCTGCGGGCGGCCCGGGGTCGTGGGTGTCGGCGGGCGCCGCGGCCCTCAGTCGGTCGGGTAGCCGCGGTTGTCCTCGATGTCCTGCTCGATGCGCTGTCGCGCCTGCTGCAACTGCGTGGCGACGTCGGCGCCGCCCGCGATGTTGGCGACCGCCTCGGCGAAGGCGTCGGTGATCACCGGGTAGGCCGGCGTCTGCGGCCGGGGTACCGCGATGGTGTTCAGCTGCTCGGCGAACAGCTCCAGCGGGGCGCCCTCACCGTAGAGTTCGGACATCTCGATCGCCGAGAAGCGCGCGGGGACCGCCCCGTTCGCGTCGGTCATGCGGAGGATCTCGTCGGGCTGCATGAGGAACTCGAGGAACGCCCAGGCGCCGTCCGGCACGCCGCAGGAGGTCGTGATGCCCCAGTTCCAGGAGCCCATGCCGGTCTTGGAGCCGGTGCCGAAGTCGGGCAGCGGCAGGATGACGAGGTCCTCGCCCAGGGCCTCGACGTGCGGGTTGTACTGCCAGTGGCCGACCCACGACAGCGCCGCGATCTGGCGCTCGTGGAAGTCGACGTCGCCGGCGGGCGCGTTGGTGGCCCAGCCATTGGCGAACCAGCTCTGGAAGCGCTCCATGGCCGCGATGGCCTCGGGGCTCGTCAGCGGCTCGGCGTTCTGGTAGCCGTCCCGGTCGATCAGGTCGGCGCCCGCGCTCTGGAGGATGGGGCTGAAGCCGTAGGTGAACCACTCGCCCTGACCGTAGTTGAACTTCAGGTCGAGGGCGTACTCCACCTCGGGCAGGGCCGTGAGGCGGGCGAGCGCGTCATCGAACTCCTCCGCCGTCCAGGCGTCGTCGATGCCCGTCGGGATGCGGACGCCCGCGGCCTCGAGGTAGCGGCGGTTGGCGTAGAGGCCGAGGCCGCTGTCGAAGGTGCCGAGGCTGTAGAGCTGTCCGGCGTAGGTGCCCTGGTCGAGGATGCTCGGCAGCACGTCCGCGCGCAGTTCGTCGCTGACGTACGCGTCGATCGGCCGCAGGAAGCCGCTCCAGGCGTAGTTGTAGATGAACGGACCGTCGAAGTCGAGCAGGCAGGGCAGGTCGTTCGACAGCGCCGCGGCCTGCACCTGGTCGTTGTAGGTACCTTCGGGCAGCTGCTCCGCGACCACCCGGTACTCGCTCTGGCCGGCGTTGAAGGCCTCGACTTGCGCCGCGAGCGCGTCGCGCTCGGGACCCTTGCCGCTGTGGAACCAGACGCTGACGTCGGTCTGGGCCAACGCGCCGGCCGTCAGCGCCAGCGCGGCCAGGGTGAGGACGAGACGTCGGATGCGTTCCATGTGCAACCTCCCGAAGAACATGGGCGACCCCACCGCGTGATCGCCATGATCCCGCGGACCGGTCCAGGACGGACCGGACGTGTGCGCCGCCTTCCTCGCGTACGCTTCGAAGGTAGCATGACCCCCTGGGGGGGTAAGTGGGTGGGGTAAGCCTGCTACGATC
>JAABSI010000148.1 GCA_011390455.1 Trueperaceae bacterium | reverse complement strand
CCGGCGTCGGCCCCGCGTGCGCGAAGTGCACGCCGTGGTGCACGACCTCGCGCGGGAACGAGAGCAGCCAAGCCTTCAGGTCGTCGGGAAGCGCGACGCCGCCGCGGTCGGCGCGGAACTCGTCGTGCTTGAGCCCGCCGCGGGTCCCCAGGTCGTAGGTGTGGAGCGCCGCCGCCTCGTCGTGGTTGCCCAGGACGATCGCGAGGTTCCCGTGGGTCTTGTCCACGAAGTCCTTGAAACGGTACAGCTCGCGGATCTGCGCCTTGGCGGCCCGCCGCAGGTGGTCCGGGTCGCTCGGGTCGTAGTCCTCGGCGCCCACCGCGACCGCGTAGGCGCGCTCGTCCTTGTAATGCACCAGGTCGCCGACGCAGACGACCCGGTACCGCCCGGAGGTGACCGCTTCGGTCGGCTCGTAGGTGGGCGTCGCCACCGCGGCGGCGCGCAGCACGCGCCACAACTCCGCCCACATCCCGTGGACGTCGCCGATCGCGACGACCTTGATCACGCCGGACCCCCGCCGGCCGCGCCGCCCGTGGCCGCGCCCTCGCCGCGCAGCAGCACGCGCAGCTGGGCGTAGAGCTCGCGGGCGGTGTCCGGGTCCTTGCCGTATCCGCCGTAGCGCACGAGCAGCCGCGCCGCGGCGAGCCCCTGCCCCTCGTCCTTGAGCCGATCGACCAGCCGGTCGATCATCTGCTGACCCGTCGGCTTCTCGGCGGGCGGCTGGACGGCGGCGGCCGGTGCTTCGCTCGTGCCCGACGCGACGCCGACGGCGGTGGGCTTCGCGGCGCTCGGCTCCGGCGCCACGGCGGGTCCCGCGACCGTGGCGCCTTCGCCAGCGCCGGGCGCGCTCGAGGCGAGGTCGACCTCGGGAAGGTGCAGCGGTTGGAGCGTCTCGGGGTCGCACGGCACCCAGCCCGCCGCACCGCTCGGAAGCGGCGCGCGCAGTCCGAACAGCTCCGCGGCGCGCGCGAAGGCGACCTCCGCGGTCGCCGCCGGACCCCCCGCGAGCGCCGCCGCCGCGACCGCGCCCTTGGTCACGCCGGCAACCGTCACGTGGCAGGCGATCGCGCCGGCGTCCAGGGGCGCGTAGGCGACCCCCCAGCCACCGATCCCGACGGTCCGGTCGAAGCGCTCGCGCAGCGCGTCGCCGGCGACGAGCGCGACCACCCGGACCTCGTCGCCGGCATCGGCCACCTCGACCGGAACCCAAGCGACCGCCTCGCCCCCGAAGGGGGCAGCGAGGCGCGGCCAGACGGCGTCGGACACCCGGGCATGCTAGCACGCAGGCACGCGACGTCTTCGGGCCGATCCCGTGTCGGACGCGCACGATGCCGGGTCGCGGCCCGTGGCGAGCGGTAAGGTGGACGGTATGAAGCGACTGCCGCTCCTCGTTCGCCTGGTCCTCGTGCCGCTCGTTCTGAGCCTCGTCGCGCCGGCCGTCGGCTCGGCGCAAGAAAGCGCCGCCCGCCCGCGCGTGGCGCTCGTCGCCGAGGAGCCGGTGCGCCCCGGCGACACCGTGGTCGTCGAGGTGGAGGGCCTACCCGACGCCGCGGCGTACGCGGTGCGCGTCGACGCGCCGGACGGTTCCAGCCGCGTGGCCACCCTCGAGACCGTCGGCGACGGCGGGCGCGCGTCCGTGGTCCTCGAGCTCCCGGGGCGCCACACCGTGCGGCTCGAAGGGCCGGAACTCGAAGCCCTCTTCGTCGTGAACGTGCGGGAGGCGACGCCCGCCGCGCCACCCGCCGAGGCGGAGCCGAGCGAGCCCGAGCGACCTTCCGACCCCGCCCCCTCCGAGCCCGCCGAACCGGACGCGATCGACCCCCAGCCCGTCGCCCCCGAACCCGCCGACCCCGAACCGACCGACCCCGAACCGACCGACCCCGAACCTGCGGCCCCGGAGCCCGTCGCCCCGGAGCCGGCCGTCCCCGCGCCGGCGTCGGCAGACGTCGTACTGGTGCTCGAGGACGGCGTCGTCGTGGCCCGCGAGGGCGACGGGACCGCTCGCTGGCGGCTCGCCTTCGGCCCGGGCAGCGGCGAGGTCGGCACCGCCGTGGTGCACCTGGGCCACGGCTGGGTGAGCGTCGGCCACCAAGTGCTGCGCCTCGACCTGGAGGCCGGCGTCGTGCTCGACCGCGTGGCCACCAGCGGGCGGATCGTCGACCTGCAGCCGGTCGGGACCGGCCTGAACGTCACCAGCGAGGTCACCACCCCGGGGCGTCCGCGCCCGGTCGCGGCCCGCCTCGAAGGGGGCGTCCTCGAGCCCCCCGCCGTGTTCGACCCGCTCGACCCCGTCCTGTTCGACGCACTCGCCCACGAGGCGGCGGTGGGCGACCCCTTCGCGCGGCTCGCCATCGACCCGACCAACCCCTTCCTCCATCTGACCGCCGCCCAGGCCGCTACGACCCCGACCGACCGGGCGGCGTCGGTGGACGCCGCGATCGCGTCCGCCACGACCTTCTACGACCTCGCTCGGCTCGCGCGCGCCTTCGCCGACGAGCGGGCCTTCGACGACGCCGATCGCGCCATGGAGCGCGCCGCGGCCGACTTCGCCGCGCGCGGCTACGACCCTGCCCTGCTCACCTCACCCGTGGTGCACGAGCGCTACGGCTTCCCGCTCGCGCTCCTCGAGCACGCCCAGGCGCGCGGCGACGTCGAAGCCGCGGACCTGTGGGCGACGTGGACCTACGCGCTGTCGGGCCCCGACCTGCCCGGCGTGGGCAGCGCGCTGCGCGCCCATGCGACCGCGCTGACCGAGCGCGGGGACCGCACCGGTGCGGCCGCCTGGCGCGAGCGCGCCGCGGAGCGGACGAACACCTCGGCCACCGACCTGATCGCGCGCGCCGCCGCCGCGCTCGGTGGCGCCGGCGCGACCGTGGCCGGTGCCCTGCTCGTCGCGCTCGCCGCCCTGCACCTCACGCTGATCGCCAAGTACGGGCGCGCCCGCGCGGTGGCGGTGCGCCAAGCGCTCGAGGCGGGACGCCGCGTGCCGGCCTGGCCGTGGCTCCGCTCGATCCGCTACACCGGCTTCACCGAGAAGCTGGTGGCCATCGCCCTGCTCGCCGCCGTCCTCGTGGTCGTCGCGCTGGCCGGATGGACCCAGCGCACCGACCCCGCGATGGCGCTGGTGCGCGCCGGGCACCTGAACGCGCCCGCCCTCGACGCGCTGCTCGCCGACCCGGCGAGCGACTCGGCGAGCGCCGCCTGGGTCGCCGCTTACCGCGCCGACCGCGCGGGCGAGGACGCCGAAGCGCGCCGAGCGCTCGAGGACGCGGGGCGCGCCGCCGAGTCGGCGCGCGCCGCCCTGGGGCGCGGCGAGGACGTGCCCACGCCGTCCCCGGCGGTGCTGCGGGCATCGGTCGGAGGCTCGTGGATCGCGGCGATCGGCGACGTCTTCACCGACCCACGGCGCCTGCTCGAGGACCCCGCCCGACTCGAGGGCGTGCCCCGCTGGCTCTGGCCCGCCCTGGTGGTCGTCTTCGCGATCGTGGTGCTCGTGCACGTCTTGGCGCTGTTCGTCCCGCGCCCGCGGCTGGCCCGCCACGCGCCGCGGCCCGTCGCGTACCACCTCCTCGCGCTCCTGCTGCCGGGCAGCGGGCAAGCCGACGAGCTCTACGGCGCGCTGCTGCTGATCCCGTGGGCGATCTTCGGGCTCGACGTGCTGGTCCAGGTGCTCGGCGGCGAGACGCTCCTCGGGGTGTCGTTCGGTGCCGGTCTCGTGGTCCTCACCGTGCTGTACGTGGTGAACGTGATCGCCTGGGCCGTGGAGTTCGCCTCGGTCCGCAAGCGCGTGCAGACGCTGCGGGAGCGCGAGCCCGAGCTCGCGCGCGCCTTCGGGCTCACCCCCGCCGCCCCACCGGTCGAGGACGCCTGACCCACGTGGCGCGACGCGCATCGGCGCGCGGGTACGGGCTGGTCTTCACCGCGGCGGTGCTGTGGGGCCTGATCGGCCTCTTCTCGCGCACGATCCTCGACGCCGGGGTCGGCGCCCTCGAGATCGCCTTCTGGCGCGCGGTGCTCGCGGGCGCGGCGTTCGCGGTGCACGCCGCGCTGGTCGGGCGGGCGCGCCTGCGCTCGGTCGGCGACCTCGGCGCGCTCGCGGCCTTCGCGCTGGTCGGGGTGACGCTGTTCTACGCGGCCCTGAACCTGGCGATCGATGCCGGGGGCGTCAGCCTCGCCTTCGTGCTGCTCTACACGGCGCCGGCCTTCGTGGCCGTCCTGGCGTGGCCGCTGTTGGGCGAACGCTTGACGCGGCGCAAAGCGGCGCTCGTGGCGCTGGCGGTCGCCGGCGTCGCGCTCGTCGCGCAGGCGGGCGGAGGCGGCGTGCGCGCGACGCCCGCGGCGCTCGGCTGGGGGCTCGCGGCCGGAGCGAGCTACGCGACGTATTACCTGTTCGGCAAGTGGGTGCTCCACCGGTACGCGCCGGTGACCATCTTCGCGGTCGTGCTGCCGATCGGGGCGCTCGGGCTGTGGCCGTTCGTCGACTTCGTGCCCAAGGACCCGGTCGTCTGGGCGTGGCTGGCGGCCCTCGGACTGGTGTCGACGTACCTCGCCTACCTCGTCTACTACACCGGCCTGCGCGCGACGGAGGCCTCACGCGCGGTGCTGGTGGCCACCGTCGAACCGGTCGTCGCGGCGGCCATTGCCGCCATCGCCTTCGGCGAACGGCTCGGCTGGATCGGCTGGGCGGGCGCCGCCCTCATCTTGGCCGCCGCCGCCCTGGCGGCGGCGCCCGGCCGGCGTCGGGTGGGGCCGTCCGTCGGTTGACCGCCCCCCGCGCCGGTGCTACCCTTCGCTCGTATGCATCCTGCGTGCAAATCCTTGCACGCGGGCCGCGACGACCCCATGCCCACCGCGACCCAGACCCACCTCCGCGCCCGACGCCGCTGACCCACCCCGCTTCGGGGTGGTCCACGACGGCGCGCCGCGAGGGCGAGCCTGGGTCGTGCACGTGAAAGGACCCCATGACCCAGCACCGTGACGTCAAGAAGGTCGTGCTCGCCTACTCGGGCGGCCTCGACACCTCCGTGATCCTGCACTGGATCAAGGCCGAGTACGGCGCCGAGGTCGTGGCCTTCACCGCCGACATCGGCCAGGGCGAGGAAGTCGCCGTCGCCAAGGAGAAGGCGCTCGCGACCGGCGCCGTCGCGGCCTACGCCGTCGACCTGCAGCGCGAGTTCGTCGAGGACTTCGTCTTCCCGGTGCTGCGCGCCGGGGGCAAGTACGAGACCGACTACCTGCTCGGCACCAGCTTCGCGCGCCCGCTCATCGCCAAGCACATGATCGAGGTGGCCGAGCGCGAGGGCGCCGACGCCGTCGCGCACGGCGCGACCGGCAAGGGCAACGACCAGGTGCGCTTCGAACTCACCGCGTACGCGCTCAA
>JAABSI010000147.1 GCA_011390455.1 Trueperaceae bacterium | reverse complement strand
GAAGTCGACCATCGCCGCGAGCGTCGTGGACTTGCCCGAGCCGGTCGGTCCGGTGATGAGCACGAGGCCGCGCGGTTGGCTCGCGAGCTCGCTGACGACCGCCGGCGGAAGACCGAGCGCTTCGAAGCTCGGGATCGCGTCGGCGACGACGCGCATCACCATGCCGACCGAGCCACGCTGCCGGAAGACGTTGCACCGGAAGCGGGCGACCGACGGGATGGTGAAGGCGAAGTCGAGCTCGTGGCGATGGCGGAACAGCTCGCGCTGGCCGTCGGTCATCATCGCCAGCGCGATCTGCTCGGTCTGTTCGGGCGTGAGCATCGGCACGCCCTCGTACGCGACGAGTTCGCCGTCGAGCCGAAGGTGCGGCGCCGCGCCGGCCTGCAGGTGGATGTCGCTGGCGCCGCGCGCGACCATGCCCTTGAGCAGGTCGGCCATGCGGAGCCCGCGGGGGGTCGGCGCATCGCTCATCGCGGCGCCTTCGCCGAGCCGAGAGGGTTCATGCGGCAGTGTAGTCCGGGGCGCGGCACCGGTGCTGTGAAGGCGGCCGCGTCGCGCTGCGCAGGCGTCACAAGATCTTGGAGAGGAAGCTCTTGGTCCGCTCCTCGCGCGGCGGCGCGCCGCTCCGCGGGCGTCACAGGATCTTGGAGAGGAAGTTCTTGGTCCGCTCCTCGCGCGGCGCGGTGAAGAAGTGCTCCGGCGAACCGACCTCCACGATCTGACCGGCGTCCATGAAGACCACCCGGTCGCCGACCTCGCGCGCGAAGCCCATCTCGTGGGTCACGACGATCATCGTCATGCCTTCCTTGGCCAGGTTGACCATGACGTCGAGCACCTCGCCGATGACCTCGGGGTCGAGCGCCGACGTGGGCTCGTCGAACAGCATCACCTTGGGCCCCATGGTCAGCGCCCGCGCGATCGCGACGCGCTGCTGCTGACCGCCCGACAACTGCCCGGGGAACTTCTCCGCCTGCTCCGGGATGCCGACCTTCTCGAGGAAGTAGCGCGCGCGCTCCTCGGCCTTGCTCTTCTTCCACTTGCGCACCCGGATGGGCGCCAGGGTGATGTTCTCCATCACCGTCAAGTGCGGGAACAGGTTGAAGGACTGGAACACCATGCCGGTCTCGCGCCGGACGTGGTCGATGTTGCGGACGTCGTCGGTCAGCTCGGTGCCGTCGACGACGATGCGCCCCTGCTGGTGCTCCTCGAGGTGGTTGATGCAGCGGATGAGCGTGGACTTGCCCGAACCGGACGGTCCGATGACCACGACCACCTCACCTTTGTTCACCGACAAGTGGATGTCGCGGAGCACGTGGAACTCCCCGAACCACTTGTTGAGCGCATCGATCTCGATGATCCGCTCGCCGCCCGAGGGGGCGTCGGCGCGGACGGGGGCGGGCGCGGCTGCGCTCGGCGTGCTCATGCAGGACCTCCGACGGGGGCACGTGGGGCTCGGCGGATCATCGCGTCCCCACCCCCAAACGCTTCTCGAGTTGCCGGCTCGCGGCCGACATGCGGTAGGCGAAGAAGAAGTACACGGTGGCGACGAACAGGTAGACCTCGAGCTTGACGCCGCCGGTGACGAGCAGCGATTCCGGCTGCACCGACACCAGCTCGGCGACCCGGAAGAAGTCGGCGAGGCCGACGATGAAGACCAGCGAGGTGTCCTTGAAGAGGCCGATCGCCTGCCCGACGATCGCCGGGATGACGGCCCGGAGCGCCTGCGGCAGCACGATGAGGCGCATCGTCTGCCAGCCGTTCAGGCCGAGCGCGCGCGCCGCCTCCGACTGCCCGCTGGGGACGGCCTGCAGGCCCCCGCGCACGTTCTCGGCCATGTAGGCGGCCGAGAACAAGGTGATGGCCACGTACGCGCGCAGGATCGAGGGGAGGTTGTTCGGGTCGGTGTTCAGGAGCAACGGCAGCAACAGCGAGGCGATGAACAGCCACATGATCAGCGGCGCCCCGCGCACGATCTCGATGAAGGCGATGCACGTGTACTTGATCGCCGGCAGCTTGCTGCGGCGACCGAGGGCGAGCGCGACCCCCAGCGGGAAGCTCGGCACGATCCCGGTGAACAGGATCAGCGTGAGCAGGAAGCCGCCCCACTCGCGGGCGGGCACCACGCGCAGCAGGCCCTCCCCCGGCTGCACGCCGTAGAGGACGAAGAAGCCGAGGAAGAGCCACGCCGCCCACGCCCACGGCAGCGCCTTGAGCACCGGGCGCGGTGCGGCGCGTCCCAGGAAGAAGCCGACCGCCGCCACGACGAGGACGAGCGTCCACCAGAGGCGCACGGAGGGCCAGAACAGCAGCGCCACGACCGCGACGACGGCGACGAAGCCGCTGATCCAGAAGAAGGCGCCGCGGACGATCTCGTTGCCGCGCGCGGCGCCCGACATCGCGCCCAGCAGCCCCATCATCACCGCAGCGATCGACAGCGGCCGCCACAGCAGCTCGGTGGGGTAGCGGTACGCGCCGAAGAGCTTCTGGTTGCGCCAGACCTGGGCCCAGTGGGCGTCGAAGAAGATGAAGCCGATCAGGTTGACGAGCGCGAAGCCGACGACCACGCCGGCGACGACCGTCAGCAGCGTGTTCGCCGGCGAGCTGAACAGGTTCGAGCGCAGCCAGGCGCGGGCGCCGACGACGCCGACGGGGGCGGGACGGGGGGGGATGACCTCGAACACTTCAGCGCTCCACGAGGGCCAGCCGGTCGTTCACCACGTTGAGCACGAAGGCGAACACCAGGCTGATGGTGAGGTACGAGACGACCAGCAGCAGCGCGATCGGGATCGACGCTCCGGTCTGGTTCGCCACGATGCCGGCGACCACGAAGAGCTCCGCGTACCCGGCGAGGGGCGCGAGCGAGCTGTTCTTGGTCAGGTTCAGGAACTGGCTGATCACCGGCGGCAGCACGATGCGCAACGCCTGCGGGAACACCACCAGCGTGAAGATCTGGTAGCCCGAGAGGCCGAGCGCTTGCGCGGCCTCACGCTGGCCCTTCGCCACCGCTTGGATGCCGCCGCGGACGATCTCGCCGATGAAGGCCGAGGTGTAGACGACGAGCGCCAGGAGCAGCGCCAGGTAGTTGACCGTGAAGCGCATGCCGCCCTCGTAAGTGCCGACCGGCACGTGGACGCGCGACAGCACGAGCGGTCCGGCCGGACGCAGCTCGACGTCGGCGGCGAGCGCCTCCGCGCCGGCGCCGGTGGCGTCTGGGATCGCCCCGAAGACGCTGAACGACGGCGCGGCCGCGGGCGCCTCTTCGACGGCGTCCCCGGGGCGCACCAGGGCCGCGAAGGTCGGCGTGCGCACCTGCCCGTCGCGATCGGCGACGATGGGGCGCTCGTACCCCTCGACCCGCATGACCAGGTCGATGCCGTTGAAGCCGAGCCCCGTGTCGGCGTCGCGCTGCTCGCCCTCGGTGAAGGCGCCGTCGCCATCGCGGTCGACGTACACCAGGCCGCGGCTGGGGAACGCGAAGTAGTGCAAGCGGTACCCCGCCTCCTCCGCCGCCGCCTCGTCCGCGAACACGACCTCCACCGAGTCCACGTCGGTCTCGCGGATGAGCGGGAAGCGGAAGGTGGCGTCGACGTTGCGCCGCGACTCGACCAGGTTCTGGGTGATGGTCGTCAGCTGGGCGGCCTCGATCCGCACGAGGGTCGACGCGAAGGGCGCGACCGGCTCGCCGGCCCCGCGCACGCCGTCGCCGTCGAGGTCTCGGAAGACCGTGCCGCGGCCACGTTCGGCGTTGAAGTTGATCGCGTACGAATCCGGGACCTCCGTGCCGGTCGATGCGACCACGTAGCCGATCGACGCGGTCGCGACGAACGCGACGAACGGGTACGGCCACACGCGCCCGACCCGGTCGGCGCGCTTGAGGGCGCGGTCGCGCACGACGGCCGCGACCACCGCGAGCACGATCCCGAGGACCAACCACGGGATCCAGGCGCCGAACCGGTAGCTCGGGTACAGGAACGGGAACGCCAGGCCGACGTTCGAGAGCAGCACGCCGCCGGGCAACTCGATCGGGTTGTTCAGGCGCGGCGGGATCGGCAAGAGCACCGCGGAGTACCAGAAGACGATCTGCACGGCCAGCGGGATGTTGCGGAGCAGTTCGATGTACACGCTCGCGATCGAGCGCACGAGCCAGTTGGACGCCAAGCGCATGACGCCGACCAGCACGCCGATGATCGATGCGAGCACGACGCCGATGAGCGCGACCCTCAGGGTGTTCAGGAAGCCGATGAGCAGCGCGCGCCAGTAGGGGTCGCTCACGTCGTACGGGATGGGCGTCTCGGCGATCGGGATCCCGGCCCGCGACCCCATCCAGGAGAAGTCGGCCGGCAGGTTCGCCGTGCGCAGCGCGGTCAATACGTTCGAGACGAGGAAGCCGACGCCGAGCGCGATGGCCGCCACGAACGCCACCTGAACGACGGCGCCGATGGTCTTGACGTTGCGCCAGAACGGGATCCGCTCGGGCGCGGTCGGGGACGTCATGGACGCTCCGTCACGAGGGCACCGTCCGGGGGTTGGGCTCGGCCGCGAACGCGGCCGGCGGGCGCGCACCGGCGAGGCCGGGCGCAAGATACGAAGCGATCAAGATAGGGAGGCCGGGCGGCGGGCGCGTCGCCGCGCCCGCCCTCGGCGTTCCGCACGCACCTGGGGGCGGCGCGAACGCCGCCCCCAGACACGAGCGATCGAACTCAGCGGAACGGGATCCCGTAGAGGATGCCGCCGTTGACGTAGAGCTGGTTCAAGCCGCGCGGGATGTCGAACTGCGAGTCGGCGCCGATGTTGCGGTCGTAGATCTCGCCGTAGTTGCCCACCGCGAGGATGGCGCGGTAGAAGGCGTCGGCGTCGAGCCCGAGGCCTTCGACGTTGGCCGGGTCGGTGCCGAGCATCCGCTGCACGTCCGGGTTCGGGGCGGTGCGCGCGGAGTCGACGTTCGCCTGGGTGATGCCGAACTCCTCGGCGTTGATGAGCGCTTGCACGGTCCACGAGACCACGTCGAACCACTCGTCGTCGCCGTGCAGCACGGCGGGCCCGAGGGGCTCCTTGGAGATGGTGACGTCGAGGATCATGTGATCGGCAGGGACGCGCAGGCTGGGCTGGTACGAAGCCAGGCCCGACTTGTCGGTGGTCCAGCCGGCGCACTGACCGTCGTCGTAGGCGGCGACGAGCTGGGGCGCCTGCTCGAAGATGACGGGGGTGTACTGCACGTCGAGCGCGGCCATGACGTCGGCCAGGTTCAGCTCGGTCGTGGTGCCCGACTGCACGCAGATGGCTTGACCTTCGAAGTCCGCGAGCGAGGTGATGCCGGAATCGCGGCGCACCATGAAGCCCTGACCGTCGTAGAAGGTCGTGGGCGCGAAGTTGAGGCCGACGGTGGTGTCGCGGCTGCTGGTCCACGTCGTGTTGCGGAT
>JAABSI010000146.1 GCA_011390455.1 Trueperaceae bacterium | reverse complement strand
CGGCGGCCGTGCCGTACGGCTCCGTTCGAACCTGCATCCTCGCCATGGCCCGAGGCTACCGCGCAGGGCGCGGCGGGAGGTTCGCGGAGGCGCCGACCTCGACGTACGATTTCGACGACTGATGTAGGATGATGTATATGGTCCGCAAACAGCTCTACCTGGAGGAGCGCCACGAGCGCGCGCTCAAACGGAGGGCGGCCGAGACCGGTCTGTCCGAGGCCGAGTTGGTGCGCCAGGCGCTCGACGCGGCGCTCGCGGTGCCTGCGCGCGCGGTGTCCCGGCCCGGCCGGGCCGAGGCGCTGGAACGTCTGCACGCCACGTGGGCGGTAGCCCGGTCGAAGCTCGTCGAACCGTTCGACCGATCGGCGCTCTACGACGAGCACCTCGAGGACGTCGTCGAGCGCTCGTGACCGCCCCGGACTACCTGATCGACACGAGCGTGCTCGTGTACGCGATCGACGGCCGCGACCCGGAGCGCAGGGCGCGCGCCCGAAGCTGGCTCGAGTTCCTCGCGCGGTTCGGCACCGGGACGCTCTCCGCCCAGGCGCTGACCGAACTCGGCAACGTCGCGCTCCGCAAGCTGGAGCCGGCCTGGACCCCCGACGAGATGGCCGGCCACCTGAGCGACCTCGCGCTGGCGTACGACGTGCTCCCGGTGACGTCGGCCGTCGTCCTGGAGGCGGTGCGCGGCGTGCGCGACCACCGGATGTCGTTCTTCGACGCTCAGATGTGGGCCGTGGCGCGGTTGCATCAGGTCCCGTACCTGCTCACGCAGGACGGGCCGACCGACGCCACCCTCGAAGGGGTGACGTTCGTCGACCCGTTCCGGACCGCTCCCTGAACCCGACCTTCAGTGCTCGAGCACCGCCTTGAGGAACGCCTGCGTCCGCTCGTTCTCCGGCGCGCTGAAGATTTTGCTCGGCGGGCCCTCCTCGGCCACCCGCCCGGCGTCGAAGAACACGACCCGGTCGGCGACGTCGCGGGCGAAGCCCATCTCGTGGGTGACGATGAGCATGCTCATCTCGCCCTCGGCGGCGATCTGCCGGAGGATGGCGAGCACCTCGCCGACCAGTTCGGGGTCGAGCGCGCTGGTGACCTCGTCGAAGAGCATCACCTTGGGCTTCATGGCCAGCGCGCGCGCGATGGCGACGCGCTGCTTCTGGCCGCCGGAGAGCTGGCCGGGGTAGGCGTCGTGCTTGTCGCCGAGCCCTACCTTCTCGAGCAGGTCGATCGCTTGCTCCTCGGCCTCCTTGCGGGGGACCCCGAGCACGTGGATCGGCCCCTCGGTGACGTTGCGCAGCACCTTCATGTGGGGGAACAGGTTGAAGTGCTGGAACACCATGCCGATGTTCTTGCGCACCTCGCGCAGGTGCTTCTCGTTCGCCGGCAGCAGCTTGTCGCCGACGCGCCGGTGGTACAGGTACTGCCCGTCGACGGTCACCTTGCCGGAGTCGGGCTTCACGAGCGTCATCAGCACCCGCAGGATGGTGGTCTTGCCGGAGCCGGAGGGGCCGATGATGGCGATCTTCTCGCCTTGGGCGACCTCGAAGTCGAGCTGGTCCAGGACGGTCAGGTCGCCGAAGCGCTTGGTGACCTTCTCGAACCGCACGATCGGCTCGGCACCGTTGGGGGTGGTCGGGACGGTGGGGTCAGCGGTGGGGACGGGCAAGGCGGGCCTCCAGGCGGTTCACGACGAGCGCGGCGGGGTAACTGAGCAGCAGGAAGATCAGGCCGACGAGCGTGTAGGGCTCGACGTAGCTGAAGGTCCGGGCACCGATGATCTTGGCGGTCTGCATCAGCTCGACCACGGTGATCGCCGACAGCAGCGGCGTCTCCTTGAACATCACGATGAAGTAGTTGCCGAAGGCGGGGATCATGGGCGGGATGGCCTGCGGCAGCACGATGGTGCGCCAGGTATGGAGCATGGTGAAGTCGAGCGCGATCGCCGCCTCCCACTGCCCCTTGTCCACGCCTTCGATGCCGGTGCGGTAGACCTCGGAGAGGTACGCGCCGTAGTGGAGCCCGAGGCCGATCACGCCGGTCATGAGCGCGGGGAGCCCGAAGCCGTACTGCGGCAGCACGTAGAACAGGAAGTAGAGCTGGATCAGAAGCGGCGTGCTGCGCAGGAACTCGACCAGGAAGCCCGCCGGCCACGACACGATCTTGGGGCCGCGGCGCAGCAGCGCGAACACGAGCCCCACGACCAGCGCGATCGCGAAGCCGTACACGGTCGCCTGCAGGGTGATGAGGGCGGCGCGCAGCAGGACCGGGAAGATCTCGAGCGCGAAGGCGCCGTCCCAGGCGAAGGTGAAGTCACCGAACATCG
The DNA here is from genome assembly GCA_011390455.1 of Trueperaceae bacterium. The sequence continues at coordinate 3,112 of JAABSI010000146.1, read as the reverse complement.
CTCAAGCCCCCCGGAAGGCGCTCGCGCGCTTCTCCACCCAGCGCACGAAGCGCGTGAGCGGGTAGGCGAGGGCGAAGTACAGGATCAGCAGCCAGGTGAAGATCTCGAGCGTGCGGCCGGTGGTCTGCTGCAGCGCGACGCCGCGGAAGGTCATGTCCGGCAACGTGATGAGCGACACCAGGGCGGTCGCCTTCAGCAGCTCGACGATCAGGTTGCCGAACGGGGGCAGCATGAGCACGAAGGCCTGCGGCAACACCACCCGGACCATGCGCAGGGCCGGCGACATGTTGAGCGCGATGGACGCCTCGATCTGGCCCTTGGGCACCGAGACGATCGCGCCGCGCACGATCTCCGCGCCGTACGCGCCCATGTTGAGGGCCAGCGCGGCCACCCCGGCCGTGAAGGGCGTGAGGGTGATGCCGAACAGCGGCAGCGCGAAGAAGAACCAGAACATCTGCACCAGGATCGAGGTGCCGCGGAAGACCTCGACGTACACGCCGGCGAGGAAGCGCACCGGTCGCCACGGGGCCAGCCGCCCGACGCCCGCGAGGATCGCGATGATCAGCGCGAACCCGGCCGACACCAGCGTCAGTTGCACGGTCAGCCACATGCCGCGCAGCAGGATGGGTAGCAGGTCGAACCCCATGGGGCCTCCTCAGGCGTGCGCGAGGGCGGCGTCGAGGTCGGCGATCAGGTCGCCGGCGTCCTCGATGCCGCAGGAGTAGCGGACCAGTCCCTCGGGGATCCCCAGGGCGGCGCGCTCGTCGGCGGTCAGCTCCACGTGGGAGCCGGTGGCGGGCGGGGCGACGGTCGTCTCGACCGCGCCGAGGTTGGCGGCGCGGTGCGCGAGGCGCAGCTCGGGCAGCACGCGCTTCACCACGTCGAGCCCACCTGCGAGCTCGAAGGCGAGGATCCCGCCGAAGCCGCCGGGCATCTGGCGCGCGGCGACGTCGTGGTTCGGGTGCTCGGGGAGGCCCGGGTAGTGCACGGCCGCCACCTTCGGGTGGTCTTGGAGGTGGCGCGCGATCCGGAGCGCGGTGGCGTTCTGCCGCTCGACGCGCAGCGCCAGCGTCTTGAGGCCACGCAGCAGCAGGTAGGCGGCGTCCGGGCCGAGGGTGGCCCCCACGATCTCGCGGCGGTGGAACACCCGCGCCACCAGGTCGGCGTCGCCCACCAGCACCCCGCCGAGCGCGTCGGCGTGGCCGCCCAGGAACTTGGTGGCCGAGTGCACGACCAGGTCGGCGCCCAGTTCCAACGGGCGCTGGTTGATCGGGGTGGCGAAGGTGTTGTCGACCACGACGGTGGCGCCCTTGGCGTGGGCGCGGGCGGTCAGGCGCTCCAGGTCGAGCACCTTGCACGTCGGGTTGGTCGGGCTCTCCAGGTACAGGACCTGGAGGCCTTGGTCGATCGCGGCCTCGATGGCGGCCTGGTCGCTGGTGTCGCAGAGCGTCACGTCGATGCCCAAGGGGGGGAGGAAGGCATCGAACAGGCGATTCGTGCCGCCGTACGTGTCCTTGACGCTCACGACCCGGTCGCCGGGCCGCAGCAGCGTCAGGAGGGTGTCGGAGATCGCGGCCATGCCGGTCGCGAACGCGGTGGCGGCGGCGGCGCCTTCCAGCGCGCGCACCTTCTCTTCGAAGGCAGCCACGGTGGGGTTGGTGTTGCGGCCGTAGATGTGGCCCTCGGCGTGCCCGAGCGCGACGTCGCGCCAGGTGTCGAGGTCGGTGTAGCCGAAGGCGACCGAGCGGACGACGGGGATCTGGGTCGCGCGGTCCATGAACGGGCGCTCTTCACCGGCCCAGACGGCGTCGGTGGCGAGGGCTCGGGTGCGGGGTCGGGCGGGGGTGCGAGGAGCGTCGGGCACGGGGCCTCCCGGTGGACGCGGCGGTCGGCCGGTCCGGTCGAGGGTCGGAGGGTGGGGATAGGGGGTCGGGCGTCGAAGATAAGGCGGGTCGCTGCGCGACCCGTTGCGTCGCTTCGCGACGCGGCTTCCCCCGGAGGGGCCCGGGCGGTCCGTGAGGGACCGCCCGGGGTCGATCAAGCGTTCAGTTGTAGCTGTCGCCGCAGAACTCGGCGGAGGTCATGTCGCCCGGCAGCTCGGTCGCGCCGAAGCCGAAGGGCTCGATGATCGTGGCGAGGCGGCCGTCGGCCTTGAGGTCGTTCAGCACCTCGTTGTACGCGTCGCGGAAGTCGGCGTCCGCGATGCGGAAGGCGGCCGCGCCGTAGCTGATGACGGTCTCGCCGTCGATCACGGGCTGTTCGAAGTCCTCGACGAACTCGACGCCGTTGGTGCGGCCCGAGATCTCGCGCATGGTCAGCGAGGTGCCGGTGAAGACGTCGATGCGGTCGGCCTGGAGGCCGGCCATGCCGCTCGGGGCGTCCGGGAACGTCACGATCTGGTTCTCGTCGACGCCCATGGCGACCATGTAGTCGTACTCGAGCCAGCCGGCGCCGGTGCCGACGCGGATCTCGGGGTTGGCGACGATGTCCTCGTAGCTCGTGATCCCCATCGGGTTGCCCTCGGGGACGACGATGCCCTCACCGATCTGGTACTCCGGATCGGCGAACGCGACCTGCTCGCACCGCGTGGGCGTGACGTACATGCCCGCGGTGATGACGTCGAAGCGGCCGGCCTGCAGGCCGGGGATGAGGCTGCCGAACTCGGTCAGCACGCCGTCCATCTCGGGGATGCCCAGCTCCTGGAACACGGCGCGCGCGACCTCGACGGCCTCACCGGTCAGGGTGCCGTCGGGGTTGGCGTACGCGTACGGGACCTCGTTGGCGAAGCCGACGCGGATGAAGCCGCGCTCGCGGGCCTCTTCGAGGGTGGATTGGGCGAAGCCGGCGGCCAACAGGGCCAGCGCGGCGGTCAACAGGGCGATCAGACGAAGGTTCTTCATGTGGAGTCCTCTCTCTCGGTGACCGAGAGTCGGACGAAGGGTGGACGGGCGGATGGGTCGTCTAGGGGTGGGCGACCACCCCCTCTCGGGGCAAAACCCCGCCGACCAGGTCGTCGCCGGCCAGGACGGCGTTCATGCGCTGCAATACGCGCCGGAAGTGGGCGCGGCGGACCTCGGCGACGCGCGCGGCATCGCGGTCGCGCAGCGCTTGG
>JAABSI010000145.1 GCA_011390455.1 Trueperaceae bacterium | reverse complement strand
CACGGGCCGACCGCGGCCGCGATGCCGACGATGGCAACCTCGGTCACCTCGGCGCGGACGGCCAGCGCGACGAGCGCGACCACCGCGGTGAGCGCGCCGTTGACGGCGAGGCCGACCGCGATGGCGCGCACCGCGGCGCGGGCGTCGGGCATGAGCCCCTTCACCACCTGCGGCACGCTGTAGAAGGTCCAGTAGGCGTACATGACCATCGCGTAGAGCGCCAGCCACGCCGGCACGCCGCCGCCGCCGACGGGGTCGAGCCGCAGGGGCGTGCGCAGCGCGCCGACGCCGATCGCGACGACGAGGGCGACGAGCACCGCGGCGCCGTAGCGCTCCGCGACGCCGACGGCCTTGAGGCCGAAGAAGACCACGCCGGCGGCGACCGCGAAGACCAGCGCCTCGGCCAACCGCGGCGGCGAACCGGTCAGCGCGGTCACGATCTCGCCCGCGCCCGCGACGTAGGCGGCGAGGTTGGCGAGGAAGGCGACGGCGAGCAGGCCGAAGACGAGCCACGTCAGCACCCGCCCGACGGGACCGCGCAGGACGTAGAGGCGCATGAGCTCGACGACCTGCAGCGGCCGGCCGGTGCGGAACAGCACCTCGGCGAGCATGAGGTGCACGAGCGCGCTGGCGGCCCAGGCGAGCGGCAGGACGACCGCGAGCCCCAGCAGCCCGACACGCTCGGCGAGGACCGGGACGGCCATGATGCCGGCGCCGACGCCCGCGCCGACGGTCAGCGACGTCGCCTCCCAGGGGGTCAGGCGCTGCTCCTCCACGCGTCGCCCCTTCACGCGGCCCTCCCTCGTCGACGTCTTGGGCGCGTCACAGCGTCGCGATCTCCACGTACGGCACGCGGCCATCGAGGCGCGCCAGCGGGCCGTCGGTCCACGACAGCGCAATGAGGTCGCTGCGGTAGGTGACGTGCGGGCGGCGCCGGACGACCGGCAGCAGCGGGTCGTCGTCGGCCAGGCCCAGCATGAGGAAGGCGAGGCCGCGCGCCTCCGCCGCCGCGCTGCAGGCGCGCAGCAGCGCGCGCATGACGCCGGGGTCGTCGTCGGCGACGCAGACGCGGGCCGCGAACGCCAGCGCGATCGCCTCGCCGGGCGGCGTCAGCGGTCGGGCCCCCCAGAGTCGGGCGGCGAGGTCGAACGCGGGCCGCAGCCGCCGCAGCGTGGGCCCATAGGCGTCGACCACGTCCTGCTTGTACGCCGACTGCTCCCACAGCGCCATCGTGCCGACGACGCGGCCGCCGCGCCACGCCACCTGCACGTGCTCGGGCCGCAGGCCGCGCAGCGTGGCGCCGTCCGCGAACCCCGCGGCCGTGGTCATCGGGAAGAACTGCCGCCGCGGACCATGGGCCTCCCAGAAGGCGAGGACGTCGGCGAGGGTGGCCGCGTCGGCGGGGTGGACGTCGATGCCGCCGCGCCCCGCCTGCCCGGGGGGCGTGCGCCCGCGGGGCGCGCGCCCGGGGCGCAGCACGACGGCGCAGGTCGTCAGCCCAGCCACGCGCGCCACCCGCAGGCCCGCCGGCAGACGCGGTCCCACCAGTGCCCGCGCCGCCCTCGGGTTCTCGCGCGCGATCACGCCGAACGACAGCGTCCCCGGCGGTGTGCGCTCGCGCAGCAGCCGCGCCCCCCGCGTGACGAGGCCGCGGCCGCGCGCCCAGGGCGCGATGCGGATCTGGCCCAGGTAACCGACGCGCGTCGGCTCGCCACCGACGTACGCGTCCTGCTCCCCGCGGCAGGCGACGCCCGCGAGCGCGCCGTCGCCACGCCGCCGCGCGACGACGACGTCGCAGGGGTCGCCCATGATCGTGGTGCCGAGGAAGTAGTCCGGCTCCCGGACGAAGCGGATGGCGACGTCGCCCGGCATCGCCACCGAGCCCACCAACTCGCGGACGTCGGGCTCGTCGGCGCGGGTGGCGAGCCGCACCTCGAACTCGTCGCTCACCGCGTCCCCAGCCGCATGTCCTGCTTCTTGAACGACGCGCGCCGGAAGAGCGGGTTGTAGCCGCAGTACACGGCGAAGCGCTCGAGCGAGTGCAGGTGGGTGGCGGGGTCGAGGGCACGGCGCAAGATCGAGCCCGGGCTGCTCCAGCGCCGGCGGCAGCGCCAGCCGACCTCGGTGAGCTCGTCGGCCGTCATGCGCGCGGGCCGGAAGGCGGCGTGGTTGAAGCGGTAGTCGGGGTGCAGCCACCAGCGGCCGTCGTACAGCAGCCGGTCCTCCTCGGCCAGGCGGGCGTAGAGCGCGGTGCCCGGGTACGGCATCAGGACGTTGAACGCCGCGAAGGCGAAGCGCTGCTCGATCGCCCAATCGCAGGTCGCCTCGAGCGACGCCACCGTGTCGTGGTCGAAGCCGAGGATGAACGCCGCCCAGGTCTGCAGGTGGTGGGCGCGCAGGGCCGCGACCTCGTCGGCGTAGGCGAGCGAGGCGTGCAGGTTCGGGCCCTTGCGCGCCTCCCGCAGGCTGTCGGGGTCGAGCGACTCGAAGCCGACGACGTTGCCGAGGCAGCCGCTGTCCACGAACGCCCGCAGCATCTCGGGGTCGTGGGTGTGGTCCAGGCTCGCCTGCGACACCCAGCGGACGCCGAGCGGCGCCAGCGCGCGCAGCAGCTCCTTGGCGGCGTCCGGGTCGGCGACGAGGTTGTCGTCGACGAAGAAGAGGTCGCGCCGCCCGCTCGCCTCGATCTCGGCGACGACCTCGGCGACCGGGCGCGCGTGGTGGCGGTGCGCGAAGTAGGCGCCGACGGCGCAGAAGGCGCAGCCATGGGGGCAGCCGCGGCCGAACTGGACCAGCGCGACCGGCAGGTAGCCCTTGCCGCGGTAGAGGTCGCGGCGCGGGCGAGCGCCCGGCTGCGGCACGCCGCAGGCGCCGTGGTAGCGCGGGGCCAGGCGGCCGTCATGCGCGTCCCGCACCACCTGCGCCCACACGGTCTCCGCGTCGCCGGTCACCACCGCGTCGGCGTGCTCGGCGGCCTCCTCGGGCAGCAGCGTGGCGTGCATCCCGCCCATGACCACCGGGACGCCGCGCTCGCGGTAGGCGGCGGCGATCTCGTAGGCGCGCCGGGCGGTGAAGGTCTCGACGGTGATGGCGACGAGGTCGGTGGGGGCGTCGGGGTCGAACGCGTCGATGCGGTCGTCGAACAGGCTGAGGTCGACGCCGTTCGGCGTCAGCCCGGCGAGCAGACCGAGCGAGAGCGGCTCCATGCGCGCCTCGTCGACGAAGCGGTCGTCGTGCTCCGTGCGGCCGAGCGTCGGCTTGACGAGCGTGACGTGCACCGCCGGCCTCCCCTGCACGATCGCTCGATCGTCACGGGTCGCGATCGCGATGAGGACAGCGTACGATGGCCGTCGAGATCAGGCGCGGGAGGTTCGGACATGCGGCACATGTTGACGGCGATCATCGAACGGGAAGACGACGGCTACGTGGCGCTGTGTCCGCAACTCGACATCGCGAGTCAGGGAACCACCGTGGACGAAGCGCGGGCGAACCTGCAGGAAGCACTCGAACTCTTCTTCGAGTCGGCTCCGGAAGACGAGGTGCGGTCGCGCCTCGGCGGGGAGGTGTACGTCACGCAGCTGGAGATCGCGGTTGGGTAGGCGGCTGCGCACGCCCCGCCCTCACCCCCGAAGGGCCTGCAACGCCACCCGCGCGATCGCCGGCAGCTTGAAGCTGAACAGGTGCCGCTGCCAGAAGAGCTCCTGCTTGTCGCTGACCGTCGACTCGCTGAAGCGCGCGATCTCGCCGCGGAGCTTCGGGTCGGCCGTGGGGTCGCCCCCGTTCGCCATCGCGGCGTTGAGCCGCTCGCGCAACGCGCGCGCGCCGGAGATGCCGTCGGCGACGGCCTTCGCCCGCTGCTCGCTGATGTAGCCGTAGCGGCGCTTGAGTTCGTTGAGCCGCTCGGCGGCGTCGTACGTCGCGTCGACCAGCCGGGCGCGCGTCATCCACTCCGTCTCGTAGTTGAGGATGTGCTCCCAGCTCGGCTGCACCAGCAGCTGGCGGTGCTCCTCGAGCGTGTGGGCGAGCTTGCGGAAGCCGAACTCCTCGGGGTCCTCGAAGATCTGGCTGCCGGGGTCGAGGAACGGCCCCATCGGCGAGATGAAGGCCTGCAGCCGCTTGTCGCCGAACTGGAAGAGGCGCTCGCAGTAGTCGACCGTCTCCATGACCGACTCGTAGGTCTGGTGCTGCAGGCCGATCATGTAGAAGACGTCGATGCGGGTGCAGCGCAGCTTGAGCGCCTCGCGCAGCATCTCCTCCATCTCCTCGTTCTCGTACCCCGCCTGGCCCTCCAGCGCGTGCCGCACCTTGCGGTCGTGGCTCTCGGGGCTCACCTCGAAGCTCCACTTGTGCAGCTTGGCGTCGATGTGGCGCAGGAAATCGACCGGCGGCACGTCGAAGAACTCGAACATGACGTCGTTCTTCACGCCCCGGGCGGCGATCTCGTCGATGGCCGCGCGCGCGTAGCGCAGGCCGCCCTGCAGCAGGTCGCCGGGGATGACGATCGTGCCGCGCGACAGCCGGGCGATGGCCGCGAGGTTGTCGGCCAGGTTGGCCGGGCTGCGGTAGACGGGCTTCTTGCGCAGCGTCATGTGGCTGCAGGTGGTGGCCGAGCTGCCGCAGGTGATGCACTCGTAGGCGCAGCCCTTGAGCGGCAGCACCATCGTCGTCGGGTTGCGCAGCCAGCCGTTGAACGGCAGCACGCCGGACAGGTCGCGGTAGCGGATCGCCATCTCGATGAGCAGTTCGGGCTTCACGTCGACGTAGTCGAGCGTCTGCGGCACGTAGCTCAGCGGGTTGATGCGGACCTTGCCGGCCGCGTCGCGCCAGGTGAGGTTGGGGATGTCGGCGAGCGCGTCGTCGCCGGTCGCGCCCCCCTGCAGCGCCAGCAGCAGCTGGTGGAGCGGCGGCTCGGTGCTGTCGCCACGGAGCACGAAGTCGATCTCCGGGTATGCCAGCAGCTCCTCGTGGAAGTAGGTCGAGGAGAGGCCGCCGAAGATCACCGGCACGTCCGGGTGGACCTCCTTGGCGATGCGGGCGATCTCGATCGCGCCGTGGCAGTGCGGCATCCAGTGCAGGTCGATGCCGATCATCCGCGGCTTCTGACGCGCCAGGAAGCGGCGCACGTCGAAGCGCTTGTCGGTCAGCATGCGCAGCGCCACGTTGGCGATGCGGACCTCCATCCCTCGCTCCTGGAGGTAGCCGGCCATCGTCAGGAAGCCGATCGGGTAGAGCTCGAACATGACGGACGACGGCACCATGTCGGAGACGGGGCCGTACAGGATCGACTTCTCGCGGAAGTCGTAGACGCTCGGGGGGTGGAGAAGAAGCAGGTCCATCGAAGCCCTCGGCATGCCGGCCACCTTACGTGGGCGCGCGACTCGGGAAGCGTGCGCCCGCTACCGATGGGGACGCCCAGCGCCGCGGCCATCGCGGTCGCCGGCCTCGCTCCGACGACGCCGTCTG
>JAABSI010000144.1 GCA_011390455.1 Trueperaceae bacterium | reverse complement strand
TTCAGCGTCCCGGTCGGCTTCCACCACCAGTTCACCGACCCGGGCATCCCGGCGGGCTGGAAGATGGTGCACAGCATGCTGACGATGTTCGTCGGCATTCCCAGCCTGCTGACCGCCTTCACGATCGCGGCCTCCCTCGAGGTCGCCGGGCGCCGCAACGGCGGCCGGGGCGTCCTCGGCTGGATCGGCAAGCTCCCCTGGGGCAACCCCGCCGTCAGCGCCCAGCTGCTCGCCGCGATCGCGTTCATCTTCGGCGGGGCGGGCGGCATCGTCAACGCCAGCTTCAACCTCAACATGCTGGTGCACAACACCGCCTGGATCCCCGGCCACTTCCACCTGACGGTCGGCACGGCCGTGACGCTGACCTTCATGGGCATCACCTACTGGCTGCTGCCGCACCTGACCGGCAGGCCGCTCTACTCGATCGCGCTGGCGCGCTGGACCAACTGGACCTGGTTCGTCGGGATGATGATCTTCGCGCTCGGCATGCACTGGCAGGGCCTGCTGGCGGTGCCCCGCCGCGCGTACATCAGCAACCTGCCGGCCGCGCTCTCCGAGGCGTACGCCAACGCCAGCGTCCCGATGGCCTTCACCGCCGTCTCGGGCGTCATCCTGCTGTTCGCGATCATCTTCTACTTCACGGTCGTGTTCGGCACGATCTTCACGAGAAGCGGCTGGCCGAGGCCGACGTGCCCGAGATCCCCTGGTCGAGCGCCCGCAGCTTCAAGAGCGAGGGCGTCCTGCGCTTCATGGACAGCCTCGCGGTGTGGATGGGCCTGGCGATCTTCCTGGTGGTCATCGCCTACCTGCCCTCGCTGATCACCATGCTCGCCAACCTGCAGCCGGTGCCCGGCTACAAGCTGTGGTGAGGGGGGCGCGCCGATGATCCTCGAACTCCTGCTGACGTCGGTCCTCACGGGCCTGCTCGGGACCGCGGTCATGGTCGCCGTGCTCAACCTCCCGCTCGTCTGGGGCGGTCAGGTGTACGACACCCTCGGCGCGCTGGGGGCGATCTTCACGAAGCGCGTCGACGCGCGCTCGCGGGTGATCGGCGGCATCTTCCTCACCCTCGGCGGCATCGGCTTCGCGATCGCCTACGGTTGGGTGGCGCTGATGTTCGTCACCGGCACCTTCCAGGGCCCCGACTACGTCATCCTGCGCGACTTCCCCACCACGGTCGACCTCTTCTTCCCGATCCTCGGCCTGGTGGGCGGCTTCGGCCACGGCATGTTCGCCGCGCTCATCGCCACCTTCGTCGTCACGGACTTCCACCCCATCGAGGAGATGCGCGACCCCTTCGGGCTGGTGCGCTCGTTCCTCATCGGCCACACCGCCTTCGGCGTCGTGGTGATGTTCTTCCAGCAGCAGCTGCTGCAGTTCTTCGTGTAGATCGGCCCTCCAACGGGATTACCGGCGCCGCGGGCCCTCGGGTTCGCGGCGCCGCGGGCTCGCGGCCCCGCGGGCTCGCGGCCCCGGTCGTTGGGGCACGGCCGACGCCTGAGTGCCTCCGCCGTGGCGGTGCGGGCGGTCTCGGGTCGCGACAGTATGGCTAGATGATCTAGACTGTAGACGAGGAGGCTCCCCCCATGACCTGGTCCCTGCACGACGCCAAGAACCGCCTCAGCCAACTGCTGCGCCAGACCCGTGAGGGCCCGCAGGTCATCTCCGTGCGCGGCGAGGAGCGCGCGGTCGTGCTCTCGCTCCAGGCGTACCGGCGCCTCACGCGCGCCGACGCCGGCGACCTCGTCGGCTTCTTGCGCGCGTCGCCCTGGGCGGAGGTCGACCTCGACCTCGAGCGACCGCGCGATGCGCCGAGGGAGCTCGACCTCGGCCACGACGGCGGCCGGCCAGAGGCGGGCGCGTGAGGTTCCTCGTCGACACGATGGTGCTCTCGGAGGCCCGCCGGCGCGAGCCCAACCCGGCGGTCGTCGCCTGGCTGCGCGCGACGCCGGAGGCGGACCTGGCAGTCAGCGTCCTCACGCTCGGCGAGATCGAGCGCGGGATCGCGCGCCTGGCCGACCCCGTCCAGCGCCGGCGGCTCCAGGCGTGGCTCGAGGACGAGCTGCGCCCACGCTTCGGAGAACGCGTGCTGCCGGTCGACGCCGACGTGGCGGCCATCTGGGGGCGGACGGCGGGCGAGGCCGCGCGCTCGGGCCGCACGGTGCCGACGATCGACGGCCTGCTGGTGGCCACCGCCCGCCGGCACGCGCTCACGCTGGTCACCCGCAACGTCGCCGACGTCGACGGACTCGGCGTGCCGGTGCGCAACCCGTGGGAGACATGAACCCGCGACGGTGGCCCGGCGGCGTCAGTCCTCCCGATCCACCAGCCGCGCGTCGCCCTGCAGCGCCTTGACCCAGCGCATCGGCACGAAGCCCGTCAGGGTCATGCGGCCCGCGCCGGGGACGCCGACGAGCGACATCACCGCGGCCTTGCGGAAGGCGACGTAGAGGCCCGACTCGCTGCCGCACAGCCACCACGACGCCAGCGAGGACACCCATGGCTCGTGCCCCACGACGATCGCGCTGCGCTCGCTCGGTCCCAGCGCCTCGACGATCGCCGCCGAGGCCGCCGCCGCACCGGGCGACGCCAGCGCATCGAGGTACGTCACCGGGGCGTGGCCGCGCAGGCCCTCGGCGGTCGCGGCGGCGCGCAGCCAGGGGCTCGACAGCACCCGGTCGGGCTGGGCGCCCCACCCCGCCAGCGCGGCCGCCAGCCGCCGCGCCTGGTCGTGGCCCTTGTCGATCAGCGGCCGGTCGGCGTCGCTGCCCGTCGGCGACACCGTCGCCGCCTGGGCATGCCGCACCAGCCACAGCGTCCGCTCCGTCTCGTTCGTCCCGGTCGCGTCCATTCCACCTCCACGGGTCGCGGTCACAGGCTCGCGCCCAGCTCCAGCAGCGCCGCGGCGCGCTCCAGCTTGCTCGCGGACGACGGCGTCAGCCGCACCAGCGCGTCCAGCAGGTCCACGATCCCCTGCAGCGCCGGGCCGCTCGCACCGCCCAGCGCCTCGATCTCCACCTCGTCGAAGTGCGCGCTACGCTCCCCGCCGGGGATGCGCACGGTCACCTGGTCGAACGCCAGCGACGCCACCGGACGGCCCTCGAGGGTGACCCGGTAGGTCGCCCGCTCGGTCTCGAGGGTCAGGCGCGGCCGCAGGTCGCGCAGCGCCACGTGCGCGGCCACGAGCCGCGCGACCGGGAGGGGCCACGCCCGCCCCTCCATCGGGGCCTCGACCTCCTCGCGCTCGTGCATCGCCCCGTCGACGCGTCCGGCGCCCTTCAGCGTCGCGACCACCGGCGCCGGCTCGCCGTCGTCGTCACCCGGCAGCACGCGCCGCTGGCGCAGCGCCCAGCCGGCGCGCTGCAGCGGGCCCGCATCGCCGTCGTAGTAGCGGTCTCGGTGCACGGTCGTGCCCGCCTCGACGAAGGCGTACGGCCCGTGCCGACCCAGCGCCACCACCACGGCCGGCGGGGGCGGCGGGTCCACCAGGGAGTACTTCAGCTCGCGCTCGATGGGGCCGGGGGACGCCATGGGTCGAGGGTAGCAGCAGGACGGGGCCGGGGCCAGCCGTCCCCAGCCTGCCGGAGGCCCCGTGGTATCGTTCGGGACCCGCTCGGCACGTGCCGAGACCACCACGATCCCAGCCCTCGCCCCCCGCCCCCGGCGGGGGAGCCCCGCCCAAGGAGCCCGCCGCATGGCCCAGATTCGGAACGTCGCCCTCCTCTCACACAGCGGCGCGGGCAAGACCTCGCTGCTCGAGGCCATGCTCATGCGCGCCGGCGTCATCGGCAAGATGGGCAAGGTGGAGGACGGCAACACCGCCTCCGACACCTCGTCCGAGGAGAAACGGCGCAAGATCTCGATCCACTCCAGCGTCCACCCGCTCACCTGGGGCGACCACCTGTTCAACGTCATCGACGCCCCCGGCTACGCCGACTTCGTCGGCGACATCCGCAGCGCGATGGCCGCCGCCGACGGCGCGCTGGTCGTCGTGTCGGCGGTCTCCGGCGTCGCGGTCGGCACCGAGCGCGTGTGGTCGAGCGCCGCCGAGCGCGAGCTCAACCAGATCGTCGTCGTCAACAAGATGGACCGCGAGAACGCGGACTTCTTCCGCACGATGAGCGACCTCGAGGCGAGCCTCGAGGGCAACCTGGCGGCCATCCAGGTGCCGATCGGGCAGGCCGCGGACTTCCGCGGCATCGTGGACCTGCTCGACATGGTCGCGTACACCTGGCAGGGCGGCGAGCGCAGCCAGGGCCCCATCCCCGACGAGGTCGCCGGGGTGGCGGACAGCTACCGCGAGAAGCTCGTCGAGGCGATCGTCGAGACCGACGACGACCTGATGATGCAGTACCTCGAGGGCGAGGAGCTCGACCCGCTCACCCTCAAGGCCGCGTTCTACCGCGCGGTGCGCGCCAACGACCTGCAGCCGGTGCTGATGACCTCGGCGACCGAGGCGATGGGCATCACGCTGCTGCTCGACTTCGTGGCGCAGGGCGTGCGCGGCGTCGAGCACCACAAGCCGCTGCGCGTGGAGAGCGGCACGATGCCCGAGCTGGGCCCGGATGGCCCGTTCGTGGCCCGCGTCATCAAGACGGTCATCGACCCGTACCTCGGCAAGGTGTCGCTCATGCGGGTCCTCTCCGGCGAGCTCAAGGCCGGCCAGCCGCTGCGCGACAACACCCAGGACCTCGACCTGCGCACGGCGCACCTCTACGTCCCCAAGGGCGCGCAGCTCGACGAGGTGCCGGCGCTGGAGGCGGGCATGATCGGCGCCATCACCAAGGCCGACGGCGTGCGCACCGGCGACACGCTGGCGGCCCCGGGCGTCGACGCCGTGCTGTCGCCCATCCGCGTCCCCAGCCCGGTCATGGCGCTGGCGCTGTCGCCCAAGACGCGCGCCGACGACGACCGCCTCTCGGAGGGCCTGCAGAAGCTGCTCGACGCCGACCCGACGCTGCAGCTCATCCGCGACCCCGAGACCAAGGAGACGGTCCTGTGGGGCATGGGCCACGTCCACCTCGAGGTCGCCGTCGCCGAGCTGGCCGAACGCTACGGCGTCAACGTCGACACGCGCCTGCCGCGCGTCAGCTACCGCGAGACGATCCTGGGCAACGGCGACGCCCGCTACCGCCACAAGAAGCAGACCGGTGGCGCCGGCCAGTTCGCCGAGGTGGCGCTGCGCGTCGCGCCCCTGGAGCGCGGCAGCGGCATCGAGTTCCACTGGGCCGTCGTCGGCGGCACCATCCCGACGCAGTTCCAGAGCTCGTGCGAGAAGGGCGTGCGCGCCGCCTCCGCGAACGGGCCGCTCGGGTTCCCGCTGGTCGACGTGCGGGTCGAGGTCTACGACGGCAAGGACCACCCGGTCGACAGCAAGGACATCGCCTTCCAGGCCGCCGCCGCCGAGGCCTTCAAGGAGGCCTGCTCCGCCGCCAAGCCGGTGCTGCTCGAACCGCTGGCGCTCGTCAAGGTGCGCGTGCC